>JBBTUN010000004.1:0-276023 GCA_038063735.1 Patescibacteria group bacterium | reverse complement strand
CCCACAAAATGAGTAGAAGGTAGTCTACACTTATGACATTATACTGTCAATTTAGGCTGATTGTTAGTAAGTAGGTGTATTGACTATTTTGGTATTATTGTTATGATTGAATCCTTCTGCCTAAGATCTGCCTGGAAAGGAGAAAGATGGCTACGAAGAAAACCTCTAAGAAAAGTTGGAAAAACTGGCAAGAAAATTATGCAAGTTTCATACTGGGCGCAATTATTGTCGTGATTTTGGGGCTGCTTGTTGCTAACTTTATTACTAACAGAAACCGTGATATTGGGCAAAACGGCGATCAGACTGAAATAACTGCACAAGACAAGAAAGCAGAACAGACTTCGGCCCAAAATGAATATAAAGTTGTAGAAAATGATTCGCTATCTAAAATTGCCGAGAAAGTTTACGGCGACAAGATGATGTGGAATGTGCTTGCTGCTGCCAACGACATAAAAAACCCTAACCTTATTTACAAAGACACGACGATTAAAATCCCGTCCAAAGAAGAAGCAACGAAAACCCAAGAGTCATTGACACAAACTTCTTACAAAGTTGAAGCGGGTGACACCCTTTTTGGGATTGCAGGAAAAGTTTATGGCAACGGAAGCAAGTGGCAACTAATTGACAGAGCGAATAAAGTTGGGCGTTTGCCAAACGGCAATCCGCTGATTTTTGCGGATAGTACGTTAGTTATCCCTCGTTGATTTAGGTATTGATTTTAAAAGCTTAAGCGCATTAAACTGCGATATGCTTGCGTGACGGACGCATGCGGGTATAGTTGAGTGGCTCAACACCACCTTCCCAAGGTGGAGACAGGGGTTCGATCCCCCTTACCCGCTCTTCATTCTACTGACACATATAAATAGTGATAATTTGAATACGTTCCCTTAAAAAGCTAAAATTAGTCTTGGGAGTTGCCGACGTAGCTTAATTCGCCCTTCGGGCGAGACAGGGATAGAGCGCGCCACCTTAGCTCAGTTGGTAGAGCAACGCTTTCGTAAAGCGGAGGTCCCGAGTTCGACTCTCGGAGGTGGCTCAAGAAAAAAAGTAAGATGCGAAAAGTTAATAGAATCGAAAGACTAGCAAGGCGAGAAGAGAAAAATATAATCAAGAGAATATTTTTCTTGTCTATTATTAGTGTTATTTTAATTTTCGTTATTTTTACGGTTGGTATCAGTGCCTTGGGAAAATTCGCAGATCTTGTTGATGCGGTATTCAAAAACAAAGCACCGGCAGTTAAAACCGATTATTCTGGGCTACTTGCGCCAATTCTTGACTCTTTGCCGGACGCAACCAATAGTGCTCGGTTAAAAATCTCCGGCTTTTCCAGTGACGGGGATAAAGTTGAGGTTTACCTGCAAAATGAGAAGGTTGGGGAAACAAGTATTACGGGGGGCAAGTTTTCATACGAGGATCTGACACTTTCTGATGGTGAAAACGAACTGGCACTAAAGGTTGTTGGTGCCGGTGGTGCTGCAAGCGATTTGTCCAGTACGGTAAAAATAATACTAGACAAAAAGGAGCCGGCCCTAGAAGTGAGTAGCCCCAGCGATGGCCAAACGTTTCTGGAGAACAACAGAATAAAAATAGAAGGAGAGACAGAAAAAGATGCGCAGGTTTATGCGAATGGTTTTTTGGCAAACGTGAGTGCGGATGGCAAATTTGATGTAACGATACCGCTTACTGAAGGCGAAAACCAAATTGAAGTAAAAGCGCTGGACGAAGCCGGTAACGCTAAGATTGCCAAGCTGAAAGTTAATTTTAAAAAGTAGTTTATGCCACCCAGTGGCCGTTTATAAACATTATGGCCAGCGCAATTTGCCCAAGCAGGGAGATTGACCAAACTAGATATTTTATCTTTTTTGCTTCTAGATAATTTCCTAAAATTATAAAGACGCCAAGCGATGCGAGCAGGTACCTTGGCATACTCGTTAGGGTGCCACTAGCGCTTGGAATGAGAATGGCCAAAGCGCTAAAAATCCAAAGGGGGAATGATATCTTTTTGCGACCGAGCACAAGTACAACTATGAAGAGAAGTGTTAAGAAAACGTCAAGATTGTCGTTGAATGGCTTGTTTCTTTGAACGGTAGAAATGTACCCATAAACAGTTTGAGCGGGATTTGTAAGCTGTCTATGCCAAGTTGACTGTACTGTTAGAAAATAAAAGGGGTCGCGAAATTTATTAAAATGATATGCGCAGTAGGCTAAAAATGGCAGAAGAGAGACAAATATTACTAAAAATTTACCACTGATTTTTTTTATGTTCCAGTTAGTTTCTTTTAGAAACTCCACTGCAAGTGAGGCGGCAAGCACTATGCCAACAAGGCGCGTAAGGGACGCCAAGCCCACAAGAAGCGCTGCTTTAAGATATTTTTTCTCCTGAAGCTGCGTGAAAAAGAGGGCGATAATTAGTAAAAATAACCCTTCAGAATATAAAGCAGCTGCAAAAAAGGCAGTTGGAAACATTATTAGCGTGATTGTTGCCGTTAGCGCCGCTTTTTTATTGTGTAATTTTGCGGTCAGGTTGTAAAAAACATGAAGAAAAATTACAAAGAAAATGTTGGAAATTAACACGCCTGCAAATAATGTGTTGCCTAAGGTTACCGCGCTTGCCAGCTTGACGAGCGCCGGATAGAGAGGAAAGAATGCGTATTCATTTGGGCCAAAGTAGCCCATGCGTGCAATATTGTAGTAATGCCCTCCATCCCATTGTGCCCAGGAAGCAAAAAAGTCAAAGTTTTTACCTGGACCTACTGCGCCAATCCCACCGTTTGCCATAAGCGGATAAACTTTGCTTCCTATGTAGGTTGCTGCGAATAACCCTATGCGCCAAAGCAGAAAGATTTTAATCATCATAAACTAACTTTAATGAAATAAGCGTCCAAACAAGTAGCATTATCTGGGGATATAGAAGTGAATTAACAAATTGCGTATGAAACAAAAGGGCAACATAGGAGGCCATTGTCGCCACCGCAATATAATTCTTTGTAATATTTTTTTTAAGACTTATGAGTATTGAGGCCTGCCACAATAAGTAGACTGCTGCGCCGATGAATCCGGATGTTGCTGCTACTAATAAAAAGGTAGAGTCGGATCCTCCGCCAGCGTGCCCCAACTGTTGAGTTTCAGTTTCAAAAAAACCATATTTTTCCTGGGCCGTACGATAATTATTAAAACCGACGCCAAAAATGGGATTCTTTGTGTAAATGACCCATGCCTTTTGCCAACTTTCTATGCGGGCTGTTGCTGTTTCGTCTACCCGAAATGCACCGCTAATTCTTTGGTTAATTTGCGGAACTGTGAAAAACGCTGTGACAAATAAGATAAGGGCAACAAGTATTATTTTGGGGGATTTTATTAACCCAATCGTAAACATCATGGCAATGTAGGCAATATACGTGCTTCTGGAAAAAGTAAGTAAGACTGCAAGTGTGAAAATAATGCTGAGGATTAAGTGCAATTTTTTTTTGCCGTATAAATATTTTGATATCGAAATAGATGTAAAAATTGTCAGCATTAGTCCTGTGTAATTTGGGTCTAGTGTTGTTGACACTAACCTTCCAATATGTGGATCCCAGCCCAGCAGCTGCAGACCTGAAAGGTCCGGAAAAACCACGAGCTGAATAAATCCAAGTAACGTAAACAAGCCCCCGGCCAGTAGTATTGCCGACACAAAACTTTCTGTTTCTCGCCTGTTAACTACATTCAGAACAATCAGTGCCAGATTGAAGTATAGGATAAGTCTTATTAAAAAAAGTGAAGCGATAACTATAGCCTTTAAATCGTAGAAGTTGAGCGAGAATAAGTTAATGGAGAGCGCCAGCATAATGAAAAGCCAACCGAAAATGAAAATAGCTCCTGGCACAACAAGTGTTTTTTTCTCAAAAAACCAAACTAAGCAAAAAATAATATTGGTAAATAAAATGACTACGTCAGAAATGCTTATTGCCGAGGCCGGCGTGATATTTACTCTTATTAATTGCCCGGGTAAAATTGTGAGGATTGTACTGAGTAATAAAAGTTTTAAAATTCGCATTCCATTTTTAACTTGGAGGTTGAAACTGCCTTGCTACTGTACTACTTGGGCAATTTTAGCATAAAATTATATAGCATGAAGCTTCAAGACGGTGTTATTTCTACCTTTAAAGAGATTTTTCAGACAGCCCTGATTTCGCTGGCAATTTTTTTGTTTGTTTATATATTTTTAGTACAACCTCACAGGGTAAGGGGCGAATCGATGACGCCGAATTTTGAGGACGGTGAGCTACTTTTGACGGAGAAAGTGTCTTATAGGTTTGCCAATCCTAACCGAGGAGATGTGATTGTTTTTGAAGCCCCTGTTGGAAGAAAGGTCGACTTTATTAAAAGAATTATTGGACTGCCGGGAGACAGCGTTTCTGTTCATGGCGGGTCTGTTTTTGTAAACGGAGATAAAATTATCGAAAGCTATATAAATGTCCCGACTCAAGGAGAAGAGGACCTAAAATTGGCAAATGACGAGTATTTTGTGTTTGGAGATAATCGAGGTGCTTCTTCCGATTCGCGTGTTTTTGGCCCAATAAAGCGCAGCTCCATGCGTGGTCGTGTTTGGTTTGTCTATTGGCCCCTGTTTAAAGGAGCAAAGTACGAAGGGCTTCGCCTAATATCAAGAGTTTATTACTGAGTCGCGGATTCTTTTAATAACCTGGGCCGTATCTTCTACTTTTCCTTTTACTACCACAAGCAATTTACTCTCAACCCGAGATTGCGTTATTTTAACCTTGGTTTTAACTGTATCGCTTGTTAGTTTTTGTGATAATTCTTCTTCAAATTTTTCCAGCTCTTCGTTCTGAAGACGAGCGACCGGTTTTTGCTGTTTTGGTTGGATATTTTCTCTGGATTTTAGCTTCCTGGACAGTTCTTCTGCACCTCTGACCGATAGATTTTTAGACAAAATTTCTTTGTACGCTTCAAGGACCAGATGTGGATCCTCAAGGGAAGCCAGTGCACGAACGTGACCCTCTGAGGTTGCACCGGAGGCCAGTGCGTCTTTTAACACATCCGGCACAGTAAGAAGCCGTAGGGTATTTGAAACGTAGGGAGCACTTTTACCAACTTTAACTGCAATTTCTCCGGTTGAAAGGCCAAACTCATCTATTAACCTTTTGAATGCCTGTGCTCTTTCGAGTGCGTTTAGATCTACCCTCTGGACATTCTCTATAATCGCCATTTCCAGCATTCCTTGCGGAGTGGTTTCTTTTATGTTTACAGGGACTTTAACCAGTCCGGCGATTTTAGATGCGCGCCAACGTCTTTCTCCGGCAATTATCTGATAACCGGCCGGTGTTTTGGCAACAACAAGAGGTTCGAGAACCCCATGCTCTCTAATTGAATCGACAAGTTCTGCTAATGAATCGGGGGTGATCAAGCCTCTTGGCTGCAAAGGATTGGGTTGCAGCATTTCGAGTTCAATTTCGTAGATTTGACTTTCTTCCACTTGTTTTAGACTATATCAACAAATTTTTTACCAAGTTTTTGTCTAAACTTAACCAGTCCTTCTTTTATTGCAAAGATTGTATGGTCTCGTCCTAACATGCTGCCCGCGCCCGGGTAAAATTTGGTTCCCCTTTGGCGTATTATTATGCTGCCTGCTTTAGCGTTTTGACCACCATAAATTTTGACGCCTAAGCGCTTGCCTGCAGAATCTCTATTTTTACTGGTTGCTCCCCCGCCTTTTTTGTGTGCCATTTGAGTTGTTAATAGTTAATCGATTGCAAAGATTCTACCAATTATTTTCACACTATGTCAACAAATCAGTAAGTTGTGGATTGATATGTTTAGGATGGTCTTTTACAAGATTAAATTCCGTTGAGATACCCTGACTTGTAAGGTGCCTCCAAATAGGGGTTAGTTTAATTCGGTCTCCGACCTTAAGGTCGTGCTCTGTGCCTAGTGAGACTGTGGTCGTATGTTCTTTTTTCCCTTGTGTGTATATGGCAATTGCTGAACTTGGTTCCGAGCTTTCAGCATCTAGTCTTACGATTATCGATATTGTTGCATCAACATCCGGGCCAATTCTGCGTTCTATTTCTACATGTGGCATATTAAACTCCCTAACTATATAGCTTCTACCTCGTAACTTATTCTTGGGGTAATTTCTGCCGATTCCTCGGCTCGTTCATAAGTTTTTACCCTTGTTAACCAAATATCTCTTTTTGCAGTTAGCTTTTGATCGATCTCCTGATGAATTGTTTCCTGAAACTTACCCTCTCTAAAAGAAATTCGTGCAATTTGTTTGCTTTGTTCGGATCCAGGTGGGTTTATACAATACGTGGCGTCTAAAAATCCTAAAAATTTCCTTCCCTTTGCCATAGCAAGCTCTTTGCACATTCTAGCTTTCGATTTTTTCAATGAGGATTTTGGTCTTTGTTTGTCTATGACCGGTTGTGCGCGTATAGCGAGACTTGGATTTGTATTTAACTACCCTTATTTTTTTATCACGGAAGCTGGCGACTACTTTTGCTTTAACTTTAGCTTTTTCCACGAGTGGTTTGCCGATTTTTAGGCTGCTATCTTCGCTAACAAGCAGGACCTGGTCAAAGCTGATACTATCGCCATCTTTTTTTTGGAGTTTTTCCACGCTTAGCTCCTGCCCCTCGGATACCATATATTGTTTGCCGCCGGTTTTAATGACCGCCCAATTATTCATAGATTGAAATTTTACACGAAAGCGGGGGATTATTCAAACACAGAGGTCAATAAGCTATCTATGTTCGGTGCGCTTTGATGCTATAGACAAGACCTATTAAAAATAGACTTGTAATTAGAGAAGAACCGCCGTATGAAACAAAGGGGAAGGTGATACCGGTAACGGGTAGGATTGCTAAATTCATGCCCACATTTACTAAAAACTGGATTGTTAAAAAAGATGCTATTCCTACCAAAACTAATTGGCCGTACCGATCACGATTATTTGCAAAAGAGACTATTTTAACTATCAGCCAGGTGAACAAAGAGAGCAGAAGAGCGGCACCCACAAAGCCCAGCTGCTCGGCAATCGATGCAAATATAAAGTCGCTTTCCGCTTCCGGCAAAAAGTTTAGTTGAGACTGGGACCCTTGACCAAAGCCCCTACCTAAAAGTTTACCCGAGCCGATGGCAATTTTTGACTGAATTATATTGTAACCCGTTCCAAGGGGATCGGCATTAGGGTTAATAAAAGTAACCAGTCTATTTTTTTGGTATGGGGCCAGCAGTTCATAAAAAACTGTGGCAAGTACAACGGCTCCTAGCACAAAAACTATAACGTGTTTTATTTTAAAGCCGGCTGCCAAGTTTATTCCGAACCAAATTGCTAAAAAACTAATGGCATTGCCAATATCGGGCTGAATAGTGACGAGAAATGCCGGGGGTAAAACTAATAGGAAACTAAGAACAACATTTTTTATATCCCGAGCTGATTTGTCTTTGTAAAACAAGGCAAGAGTAAGTATCATGGCCGCTTTGGCGATTTCGGACGGTTGTATCCTAAAAAACCCAAGGTCTATCCAGCGGACAGAACCTCTTATGGGGTCACCCATTATTAATAACATCACGAGTGAAGCTACAGCGCCAATATATAAGAATTTAGTTGTTCCCTGCCACGTGTGATAATCAAATTGCGAAACAACAAAGAGGACAATAAGTCCCAAAAACCAGAAAATTAATTGGTTAGTTGCGAGGCTTTTATTTATAGAAAATATTATTAGAAGAGAGATAGTGCCAAGGGCAATAATTAACGAGAAAAGCAACCAGTCCCATTTTTTTCGCATGAAGATTTTTATTTTACAATTTCTAACTTGTCCGACTTGATAAGTTCTTTTGTGAGTGTTTGCTTTTTAATCTCATTTTCGAACTCTTTGGGCCAAGCGGGAAGTTTTACAGCGACAAATTGGTCCAGTTCGCAACCGGCTTCTTTTCTGGCATTTTGAATTTGACGGATGATGTCGCGAGCTTCGCCGCGTTTAAGATCTAAATTATCTGCAACATTTTTTATGGTAGCTGAGTAGTTTTCATTCCCATTATTGCCATCATAAATAATTTCATATGCATTAACTTCATCTAAGACAAGTTTTTTTGTGGAATTTTTAATCTCTCTGGGGCCTTTGTAATGTATTTCTTTGACCGGTGTTCTTACTTTAAGATTATCTAATTTTCTAGCAGCGTGAATAGCTGAGGATAAATTGATGACGTCGTCAATTTCTTTCTCAAGCTCATTGTTTTTAGCTAGATGTTCTGTGTTAGGCCAAGAATTCAAATGCACCGATTCTTCACCCGTCAAATTTGTATAAATTTCTTCTGTTATGAAAGGTATTAAAGGAGCTAACACTTTTGTGTATTCGGTTAAAACAGTCCAAAGGGTCTGATGCGCCCAGTTTTTGTCATCGGTGTTATCGACAGTTGGCCCAACCCTATCTCTTTGTCGTCTAATATACAGGAGTGATAGGTCTCGCATCAAAATGGCAAAATTGCCAGTTATTTCCTGTGTATCATATTTTTCATATCCATTTTTTGTTATATTGTCGATATTTCCTGACAGTCGCGACAGGATCCACTCATCAAGCAGGTTGGTGGATTTAGAAAAGTTTTTGTTTGGCTCCCAGCCGTCGATATTGGCATACGTGATAAAAAAGTTATAAATATTCCAATAGATAAGCATGAGACCCTTAACCTGTTGGCGATAGCTTTCCTCGGAAATTAAAATATCTTCGCCATTGGCGACTGGTGAACCCATCAAGTAAAGACGAAGGGCATCTCCGCCGTATTTTTGGATCAATTCTTTGGGGTCGGGGTAATTACCATAATTTTTGCTCATTTTGCGGCCATCGGTCCCCAGAATGACACCCGTTACCAAAACGTTCTTAAATGCCTGTTTTCCGTATATAGCTGTTGCTATGACGTGAAGTACATAAAACCAGGCACGGATTTGACCTGTGTATTCCGTAATAAAATCCGGAGGGAAAAAATCGTTGAGGCGTAGGTTTTTCTCAAATGGGAAGTGACGCTCCGCAAAAGGGGCTGACCCGGCTTCAATCCAACTGTCGAGGACTTCGGGTACCCGCTCGGCATTTCCCTTGCACTTGGGACACTTAATGATAACTTCGTCTATTTCCGGTTTGTGAAGATCGTTTATCTTTTTACCGGAAAGCTTTTCGAGCTCATTCACCGAGCCAGGCACTATTTTTTCGTCACACTTTGTGCACTCCCAAACGGGAACAGGGGACCCCCAATAACGGCTTCTAGAGATGCACCAATCCGGGGCATTTTCCAAACTTTTTAGGTAACGGCCGTATTTGAAATGCGCCGGAAACCAATTTACAGATTCGTTTGTTTCTTTAAGTTTTGCTTTTAGCGACTGGACGTTTACATACCAGGCATTCTGCGGCGCATAAAAAAGTCTTGTATGGCAACGCCAACAGGTAGGTACGGTGTGTGTGGAATTCTCTTCCTTGTATAATAGACCGCGCTTATCAAGATCTTCGTTTACTAACTTGTTGACTTTAAGATAATACATGCCAGCCCACTTTGGTACGTCTTTTTTGATAATGCCTTCATCATCGACATGCAGAACGATCTGGATATTTTCTTTTTGCATGAGCGCCAAATCTTCTTCTCCGTAGGCAGCAATTGTGACTATGCCTGTCCCCTCCTGGGCCGTTACAAAATCCGCTCCGACTATGATAAATGCTTTTTTACCCGCCTCAATTTTGTAAAAGTCGTAGTGGGGAATAAATTTCTTGCCGACAAGGTCCGCGCCTTTAAATTTTGCGATAATTTTGTATGGCTCGTCTTTTAAGATTTTTAGTGTTGACGCGGCAAGAATATAATTTTCCTTACCTTGTTTGACTTTGACATAGTCGATGTTTGTATTGACTGCAAGTGCGGGTGTCACAATTTTGTTCCAAGGGGTTGTGGACCAGGCCAAAAAGTATGTATCTTTTTCGTCAATAAGTTGATATTTATAGGTATTTGAAGGTTCCGTAATTTCTTTGTAATTATCGGCGTCCATTGCTACTTCGAAATTGGATATCGGGGTTGAACAGTGCGGACAAAATAGCGAAACGCGAAGGCCTTTATAGATGAAACCCTTATCGTACATTTGCTTAAATACCCACATGGCCGTTTCCATATAAGGAAGGTCCATAGTGCGATAGGCATTTTTAAAGTCCACCCAACGCCCGACATGGTCTACATACCACTCCCATTCGCCTGAAACCTGGTTGACGTAAAGCTTGCACTCATCTATAAACTTTTTTATGCCGATTTTCTCTTCGATGTCTTTTTTGCGTGTTATACCGAGTTTTTCTTCCACTTTATTTTCTGCAGGCAATCCGTGACAATCCCAACCCCAAACCCTGCGGACATAATAACTGTTCATAGTTTTGTATCTTGGAAATATGTCTTTGGGGATGCTGGAAAGGAGGCTGCCGTAGTGGGGCAAACCAGTGATAAAAGGCGGACCGTCTAAAAATGTCCAGGTGTTTGATTTTGGGTTTTTTGCGAGTGACTTTTCGAAAATCTTGTTATCTCGCCAGTATTTTAGAATTTTCTCTTCCAACTGGGGAAAGTTGACCTGAGGCGAAACCGGTTTGAATTTTTTGGCGGACATCTTGGAGTAATTATATATCAGATGAAATGTTGATTTGTATTAAAGCAGTTTATTGCGGAAGAATTCGGCGAGTTGTGTGTGCGCGTCCTGCATAGTTGGCTCTCGCATTTGATGAACTCCGCCGTGGATAATGGATAATTCTTTTTCTCCACCCAGCGATTGTAGGAGTCTCTGGCTTTGTCCAAGCGGAATGTCCGTATCTTCACTTCCGTGAGCAATTAAGGTGGGTGCCTTAATGTTTTGGGCTAATTTGTAAATGGCATCGAGTGTTAGGCCTTTTGAATTTTTAAATTTGCGAGATTGGCTAAACATTTTACGCGCTGGCAATAGATAGAATTACTATGCCCAAAAGCGTTATTATTATACCTGCAAGCTGCACCCTTGTAATTTTATCCCTAAATGCAATGTAGGCAAGTACGGCAAAAAGCGTCGGGTAAGAACCGGCAATTGGCGCAACAACTGCAGCGAGGCCGTTTTGAAGAGCATAGTTAAATGATAAAGATCCACCACCTAAAAGAGCTGCATTAAAAAACACAGGTAGAAAAGCTCCATGCTTGTTAACACTAGTGATTTTTATTTTTTTGAATTTTATGTACAAGTACAGCGCAGGGATGGAAGCAACCGTATTTATGTAACCGGGCCAAAACCAGCCCACTTCGCGGATAGGTATTTTTATAAAAGTCCAATACAGGGCCCAACAAGCCATCGCAATGAGAGATAAAATTATCTCTTTGCCAACTTTAACCTTGCGGTTTTTTAATTCGTTAAAATTTAGGGAAGAAAATATCAAACCTAAAAAGATAGTTACTATCGCCAGTGTTTGCTGTCCGGTAATACTTTCTTTAAAAAAAAATGATAGAAAGTACTACCACAAGGGCTGCAAAAGACGCAGAAATTGTACCAACTAAGGAAGCATTTCCGATTCGCAGGCCCTCGTAAAATGCTACTAAACCGGCAGTGCCAATTACTCCAAGCACAATATTAAAAATAAAAATCGACAGGCTAAAACTTGATAGATTGGGGATAAATGCAAAAGAAAAAACACCAAAAATTAGGGCTTGCAGAACTAAATACCAAAAAGTTGCCGAATATGGCCCTATTTTGCGGGTGGCGGCTGTTCCAAATACGTCCCCTGCTCCCCAGCCGAAGTACGAAATAATTGCAAAAAATATTGCCGGCATGCGCTAATTCTAATCATAACTCAAGATAAAATCTACAAGAAGTTACTTAAGGATTTCTTCTAAAATATTGTGAGCTTTAAACAGTTCCACAGCTTTGGGCACTTTTCGTAAAAACTCAGGAATTTCATCTGGTAAAAGTGGCGGCTTTCTCCGTATAATGTCTTGTTCGTGTGTGTTTGATACGTTGTGCGACATTCACAATGAAATCTCGCCGGGAGCTGCAGTAAGTCTGTCCGATCAGGATCGTCCGCTTCAAGCTTGATAGCAGCCTCCAGCGATAATTCGCCAAGTCTGTCACAACTCATACTATGGGGTAGTATAGCATGTATAAGCCTATAGTGTCAATGTTTAGCCTATTTCTTTTTCAATCCAGGTCAAATAATCTTTACCTGCTTTGTCGATGTTAATTGATATTATCTCCGGCAGTTCGTAAGTGTGAATGGCTTTTATCAATTTTTCGATTTTTTCAAAATTTTCGGGCTTTGTTTTTAAAACGAGTTGGAATTCCTTAGCATTTACAATTTTGCCCTTCCACCAATAACTGGATTCCATGGGCAAAATACTCGCGCAGGCTACCAGTTTCTTTTTGAGTAGTTCGTTGCCAATTTCTTGGGCGAGGGATTTTTTATCTGTGGTTGTTAATACAAGTATCATTGCTATATTGCTTGGGTTGCTTCCGGTAAACTGTTCATCGGGATAATCGCACCCGCAAAATTAAGACCGGCTCCAAAAGTAACTGCTAAAATTTTATCTCCTTTTTTAAGCCTTCCCTCCTCCCAGGCTTCCCTAATTGCAATTGGCACAGATGCGGCTGAGGTGTTGCCATATCTGTGTATATTTACATAAAGCTTTTCATCCGGAACTTGCAGGTTTTTTGCAACTCCGTTTATTATTTCCAAATTTGCCTGATGCGGGACAACCAAATCTATATCAGCGAGCGTCATTCCCGCCTTTGAAAGCACACTTTCCGCAATCTCCGTCATATATCTGATTGCTGCTTCTTTGACTTTTGCACCATTCATTTTTATACAGTTAAGGCCTTGTATCAGTGCCTCCTCATCAACTTTATTCCTGCTTCCCCCGGCCGGAACATACAAATCTTCGCGCAGGCTAGGGTCATTGCCGAAATCAAATGTGAAACGAGGACTTGAACTTTTGACATCTACCAAATCCATTACAAAAGCCCCTCCCCCATCACCAAATAACATATACGTCTCCGGAACTCTTGGATTAATTCCCTTGCTTGCCGGTTCGGCTGCCACACAAACTTGAGGGCCACCAATTCCATATGGGCTAGAGAGACTTTCGGTCACACTCTTTAAAGCGTGGAAAAAACCGGGACAAGCACCGGAAATATCTGCAGTTTGAATTTTTTTGTTTCCGCCGAGGTTTTCTACAATAATTGTGCCTGTTGGCACTCCTAGATAATCGGGTAATCCTGTTGCAACAATTATAGATTTAACATCCCCGATTGTGATTCCGGCCATCTCCATCGCGTGCCTTGCGGCAATTGTACCCAAGTGTGAAGCACCCTCATCTTCGTTTAACCAGCCTCTTTGGTCCAGGCCAACCTTTTTTGCAAGCCTATCTACAACTCTTGCCGGAATTTCCCTTTGGTCATCTTCGCGCCCGTCATTCATCATTTGGGCAACATCAAAGTTTGTTATAACCCTTGACCCTTTTGATTTGCCAAGACCGATTATTTCAGGGCGCATTTCAACCGTCATGGCCAGGATTGTAACATTTGTCCAGGCAGAGGTAAATATTTATTGCGTTTGCAGCTGGCCGTTTAAGTAAACTTCGACAATAGCGTCTTTGCCTGCAAGTATTTCTCCTGTTGCAGTTTTACCTGTTACAGCTTGCGGGCAAACTATTTTAGGGTCCGGGTTTTTTACGGTAATATTTAAAAGAACCGCATTGGTGGCGTTTTTTCTATATACCGGCACGACTGTCAGTGCATCGCAAGGAGTTGGAGTCGTTGCTGTTACCGCATATGAGGTTTTATCCCCAGTGAATAACAATTCCACAGTCAACCGGTCGTTTTTAAACAGCAAATGAGAGTTGGTACCAATGACTTCACTTCTTTCTACTTCCGGTTTGGGCGATTCAATAACTTTGGCCTGAGTATTTTTTTCTTTTATTTTTTTGGCGACATTATCTAAACTGGCCATTGACCAGGAGAAAATAGCTACTATTAATAAAGGAATAAAAATTAAAATGAATTTAGCAGATCTCACGCGGTTATTAAATCACAAATTGAAAAAAATTAGGTGGTTGCGGTTGGTGAATTGTTATGATTTGTGTTTTTGCCACAGAAAATTCGACTCTGATAACTATTTAGCCGAATACAAAATTAATATTAACCCTTATTGACAGCGTAGTCACCAACAATACCTACAACGAGCGCAATAAGGCCGAGCATTACTCCCTGGGCACCAATAGCCGGGACTGCTCCTGCAACAATAAGGCCAACTCCAAAACCGGTTAATGAGTGCATAAGCGCATGCGGCTTCATGCATTCTTTGAATTTTTTGTCCATTTAAATCACCTCCTTTACCCTTCGAAGTTTTAACGAAGGAGGGCTTCCATGCTTAATTAAGCTCCTTTTTGAACTATAAATCAAGAAGATTTTACCTGAACAACTTGGAAATAATTGCCATCGATATCCTCGTAAGTGGCTACCAAACCGTAGCCTTCGACATGATAGGTATCTTTAATTTTTTTGACGCCTTCTTTGTCGAGATTTTCAACAGTTTTTTCTATGTCTTCAGTTTCCAGGTTTAGAATATAGCGCTCCGGTTCTTTTGATTTACCATGAACTTCGGAATGTTGGTTGATATAAAGCTTGACGGATTCAAAATAAAAGCCTTTTTCGCCTTTATCGCCCATTTCAAATTCCATTGAACATTTAAGCCCAACTTTTTCTTTGTAAAAATCCGCCAGTTTCTGGGAATCTTCGGAGGATAGAAGGATTCCATCTAATGATTTGATCATGTTTTTATCACCTCCCTCGTCCTCCATAGCTTTATGCGACGGAGGATTATATATGAATGGTTAGTGTATCGCGGGAAAAATTAAAAGACAATATAGAGCTTTGAAGTTAATTCAAGCTGGGCGTGCGGAGAAATTGATGGATTGCTGTGATGCTATAATCCGAATATGTGGTTCTGGCTGGCTGCTGCTGCAGCAGTTTTGGGTGCTGTAGATGTAACCTTAAATAAAAAAATACTACATAACGTAAGCGCAGCCGTTCTTACCTGGTCTCTTTTTGCCTTAACTCTTCCGATTGTTGCCATTATTGTTTTAAAAGAAGGTATTCCTTCACTTAGTCTCTTATTTTTCGTTGGCGTGTTTGGTTCTGCCTTTTCTTTTGTTTTTGCAAAGACAGTAATGAATGAAACACTAAAACAAAACCTTGTTTCTAAGGTTTATCCTCTTACTGCATTTAGCGGTTTTTTTACTTATATTTTTGGGTTACTGCTTCTTTCAGAAACAATAAGACTTATACCGATTTTGGGCCTAACAACAGTTATCGTGGGGTCTTACTTTCTAAACCTTGACCAGGCGAAAGAAAGCTTTTTTAAACCCTTTAAGGTACTTTTTTCTTCGAAGGCTTCTCTCCTGTATCTTTTTGCAATAATGCTAAACAGCATTACTTCTGTTTTTGACAAAATGGGAATAACAAGTTCCCAGCCAAACAGCCCTGTTTTTGTCATGCTTTTTGAGCAATTTACGATGTCGCTGCTTCTATCTGTCTTCTTAATAAAAAGAGAGCCCGCGACTTGGATACCGGAGCTAAAAAGCAATTTTGGGATTTTATTTTTAAATAGTATTATTTTTCTCGCTGTCTCTTTTTTGGTTTTTTATTCTTTTATCGACGGGCCTGTTGCGCTTGTTATGGGAATCAAGAGACTCCAAATATTTTTCATTCTGATTTTGAGTTATTTATTTTTCAAAGATAAACCGGCAAAACACGTTTGGATTTCTACTCTCATTATGATTTTAGGGGTGATACTTATTAAAATCGGCTAGCGATTTGAGTGCTTGGGTTGGGCAATAACATTGGAAACGTTTCAATGTGCTCGGTAGTTGCCTCAATTTGTTCTCGAAAAGACTCGACTAAGGCTCTGTTTGCTTCTATTTCTTCTGGCGTTTGTGCAGAAAGTATAGTTGCTAAGTTTTCTTTAGCTACCCGCATCATTCCATATCCGCTGAGCCCAAACCGTTCATCTATTTCCTTTGGAGAATCAATATGACCAATGCAGTATGGACTTTTGAGGTCACCTAAAACACAGCCGCCTTCCGTCCTGTGATAGGGACAATCAGTCAGTTCGCTTTCGCCTGGAGCTTGCGCATTTCTAGCTTCGCGCAATTCTATTAATGCGTCTTTTGCAATGCCGACAAGTTCCTGCTCTGAAGATTCCTTATCTTGGTTTCCACAACTTCCTACCATATGATAATCATCGTCAGGTTTAGCCCATTTCCACAATTCATATTTTATCCGTGGGCTCATGGCCTCGAACATTTTTTGCAAAGCGATTGTGACTTCTCGATATTGGCTTATGACACTATCGATTGATGCTTGCGGAGCTCTCTCCATAACTGCGGATTATATCAAATTGTTACTAATTTTCAGTGCGCGCAGAAATTGAGGGATTTTTGGGAAATGGCTAATAATTCTCTAATTGAGCTTTTTAAATATAAATTATGGGTCTTGCAACGTTTCCTACAATCTTCCCGTTTTTATCAATTACAGGGAGTGTCTCGTAAAATAATTTGACGGAGGTTTTTTGCATTAAGGGGCGAACGCCGCATCTAAACGAGGAACTCTCATATATACCGGCTTATCATCTATTTTTACGGCTTTTTTCATAACATCCTTTAGACTTTTTCCCCCAACGATCACTTTTGTCTTTTCTCGATTCAAAGCAATCCACTGATTAGAATATTTTTCTATACCCTTTATTGGCTTTTGCTTCATATAGTTATTATACTACGGATTTTGCCGGCGGGTGGGGAAATTGAGGGATTATCTGATCTGCCTTAGGAACCTGGGAATTCCTAAGTCGTCTACAATGATTAGCTTCAAATTAACATTTACTCCTAAAGAACAGATTTACTATTCTTAGGTCATCAAAAGATAAATTAAGGATATCCAAAAATTAGAAAAATACCAACATTCGTTGGCAGGTGGTATTATTTGGCGGATGAACCTAGCCAATACTAAAAGTGTAAGCTACTACAATAATATCGGGCAAATCCAAGGTGCTTATGTCAGGGAGTATCCCGACATTTGTCCTTCCTGCGGAAAAGGTATTTCTGCTGTTCCAGCATATGGTTTTAAAGGAAAGTGGCTGCAAGTAGTTTTTCGATGTCCAATTGTTGATTGCTCAAGGTTATTCATTGCGCACTACGGCGAAAGTGATAATAATGTAGTCCATTTTTTATTAAGAACAGAGCTATTGCCAGTAGTAGAGGACGAAGAATTTCCTGCGTCTATAACAAAAGTCTCACCCAAGTTTAAGACTATATATAACCAATCAAAAAAGGCCGAGGAAGGTGGACTAGAAGAAATATGCGGACTTGGGTATCGTAAATCCTTAGAATTTTTAGTAAAAGATTACTTAATCAGTAAATCAGCTCCCAAAGAAATTGCCGTTGGTGCTAAGTGTTCGGCGACGTCTATGAATTCTTCGGCATTACTGAATGGTCTATTTAGTAAAATTTGAACAGCTTCATTTGCATGCTTTTTGCCTAAATACGAGTTAATTATTCCATCTTTTAGTTGTGAGTCTTTTTGAGATTCTTGATTAAGAGGGGTGAGATTTAATTCTTTAACCACACATTCCTTTTTCGGTAACGACGAGTGATCTTTTTGAGAGATCTACTTCCAGTGATCGTGTTTCCATGAATCACATCTTAGCCTATCGTTTACTCTATCGTCTTCTAGGCCGCTTTTTTCTGACAATTGCTGAAAAACATTGTTGACTTCCTCGTTTGGAGTGTCTTCGCCGACTATTGGTCGGATAGCTTCCAACACAACTTCAAATTGTTCGGGTTCCTGCCATGAACGTTCTTGCATAGCTTTTTTCAGCCGTTCTTCGTCGCCAAAATAAACATGTTCATGTATTTGGCGGGCTAAAGACCACTCAAAACCAGTATTAGGGTCTTCAATGCTAAATGGGGACTTGCCTTTCGGATCAATTAGTATTCTGCCGACGAGATCTAACTGGTCTGTATGTACGTCCCAAGATACAGTGGGTCTGCAGGAGATCGATTTTTTATCGTGGCTTAAAAAATGAGTCTGGTTGATCCAACCTTGCCATTGTTCCGTTGAAATAGGTTCAACGGGTTTTTGATCTTCTTTTCTTTCCGCTTTAGCTGACATATTATGTGGAATATAAAGAATTTTCTTTAGAGTGTCAAATATCTACTTCGTTTCGCTTCGTTTCGTTGGCAAAATACTACGTCGCAGAATAGATGTTGTGTGATGAGAAGATTTCTTGTGGACTATTTTCTTTTATAAACTGTTGCCCTGTGACCAGCAGTAATAACTAACACTGTTTTGTCTTTTTCATTTACTTTGTAAACGACTCTATGAACACCAACTCTTATACTTAATTTTCCGGTAAGCTCTCTGCCGAGTGGTTTACCGTAAGACGGATCTTCTTTTATTTCACCTAAAAGCAGTTTCAGCGGGTATTTATATCGTGGGGGGATTTTTTTAAGTTGCTGTTTGGCCAGTGGGGCGATGATTAGCTTATACATCCATGTCTAACTCTTTTTTAACCTCGTCCCAAGGGATCCCTTTGCCTTCATCTATCTCTTTCTCGCCTTGTTTTATTGCTTTCATAAGTTCTTTATCCGCCAGTATTTCTTCTGTTTCTTTCCAGGATTCATATTCCGCCGCAGAAATCAGAACTGCCGCAGGAGAACCATTAACGGTGATAACGTATTCGTCTAAACGATTTTTGGCTTTATCAACTAAATCCGCAAGTTCTTCCCTTGCTTTTGATATGGGTAATGTTTGTGTCATAGAATGATCTTACGTAATTATGTACAATTTGTCAAGAGACCGAGGCTAAATTATCGAATTTGACGTAAAAAAGTGGGAATTCCTACGGAGTCTCCCCTTTTAGGTTCAAATTAATTAAAACTATCAAGAATGGACTATCCATTCCTGCGTCGTCAAAAAGGTTAAGCTAAGGATATACGATTTGTGCCTAAATAACAAGCTTTTTTTAGTTAAATACAGAACAATCTGTGTTTACCGTTAAAGCTAATTAGACAGGGGTAGAACTTTAACGAACCTTTAAATTTATTACTGTGTGGGTTAGTGAGCAAAATAACTACTGCTCAGCGTAATAAGCTCTTTTTTTAATACTTTGCAGTACGTTTGGAATGCAGAGTCTAAGGACACTAATTTGTGGGTTTTAGGACTGTCTATAGCAATGATTACATCGCCTACACCTTTATTGTGAAAATATTTATCTGATTTTTTGAAGTCTTCACTAATTTCTCTCAAGTATTTATTTACGCTCTCAAAGTCTTTCGAAGTTTGTACTGTCTTATCTTTGATTAGAAGCACCAACTCAATCTTGTGTTTTTCCCAAAATCCAGCTTGAGGAATACATTTTCGATCATTAATTTTTTTCTCGAATTCTGCAAAATCAGAGCTTGTTAATATTTCGTAGTCAATAACCTCGTCATCACTAAAATCTCCAACAATTCCAGTTAATTCTGTCATAAAGTTATTCATTAGATGAAAAATGACCATTTCGATCTGGGCTAAGTATTTTTTCTTATCACCAATGTAAATTGTCTTGTCGCATTGGGCTATAATACAATCCATTATTGCTTTGTATTTCAGGTCTCGCGGGTGAAAGCTCTTACCCCATTTAGCCGTAGCCTTAATCGGTCCGTCAATATTTACACGAGAATAAAACGCTATAAGGCTTCTTATGAAGCCCGTTTTAAATTCGTATTTAACGAAATAAGAGGTATATAAATCATAATTAGCTGAAAGTTTTCGGAGCGCTGCATCAATTGACCCAGGATTAAATTTATCTATTTGTACGCTAGTATCTAGTAATAACGATTGTTTATGCTGCTTTTGCTTTAGATTTCGATTCACTTTCTATAATAATGTTTACCTTATTTGAGTACAATTTTCTTGAGAACTCTTTCAAAGCATCACCTTGAATCTCACCGTTTTTAAAATCGTTCAATAAATTCTTTATAAAGCCTATTTGGGTGGGTTTTAAGGTTTCCCAATTATCATTTTCAAATATTGTCTCTAAGAATGCTAACAGAATTCTGTTCTCTGCACGTTGTTCAAGGTATTGCGAATTTTTATCTAGTATTGTTCTGATATTACTTATGTTTACTAGAGAGTCTTCGGTGCTATTTTTTTGCCACTCAGCTAAATCAACAATAATCTCGTCCAATAATTTGTTGGTATAAAAAGCAATATATGGTGCGGAATATGTTCGAAAAATTAAAGGCTGTTCAGTTGATTTAACGGTACTTTGAATCTTATCAATGACCTCTCTGGTATTTGTAAGCTGATCACCTCTGTCTCTCATTACTAAATCCGAAGCAGTTGTTTCTTCTTCGCCTGGTTTTTTAAATTCAGGGTTGGTGGACGGAGTTAAATCATTGTCCCCGGTTATTATTTGTGGTGCCATATTACGATTGTATATATTCTAAATATCCTTTTAATATACGGTCATTTTCACTAATGATTTGATCCAGTTTTTCTTTTGTATTCTCAACTGTTAGATCATCGTTAGCGAATACATCTACATCAATAAATAGTCCTTGATTAGGGTGTATTTCAACTTTTTCATCAAACTTGCTTCTAAAATAAATCGATACCTCTTTTTTATCTAATGGACCTATCTGGGTGTGATTTAGAAACCCGTCATTTGAGGAATCTAACACGAACTGAAGATCTCTGGTATTCTCTCCCGATATCTCCTTTATTTGTGCATTCTGCGGGTATAGCTTTTTATAGAGTAAATCAACCAAGTCTGAAAAACTAAATGTAGTCTCAAGGATTTGGGTTTTTCTGAAACCAATTCTTCTAATTTCTACTACTTTAAATTTTTCCGTTGCAATATCAAAAACTTTGGTAACAAAAGACTGAAGCTCATTAGGAGTTTGAACTCCCTCTTTAACATAAGTAATAGCGTCAGAGGTGATCTCAATATATTTTTTATTCTCTGGTGTGTACAGGGTAACAACATCAGGTTTCGGAGCAAGCCACTCAGTAAATTCATCCTCCAACAACTTGGCAGCTTCTGTGACAGCCTGAAATGAAGTTAGGGTTGGCCTGTAACGTATCTGCCCTATTATTCGCTGTAAACCTATTGGGAAATCGTCTCTTGGCATAAATCTAATGCAGATTATACATTATAAACTTACTTCAACAGAAAATGTTGCCCACTTTTATCTCGCACAAAACAACATAAGCGTGTACAAGTTGAGTACACACAGTCAATACTGTCACCCATTCCTCATATCCAGTATAATAAAGCTAAATAAATACGAACAAATAACAGGGAAATAACAGGGCTCATATGGCTATATCTTCAACATCATTCCGAAAAGGACAAAGTGGGAATCTCAAGGGAGCGCCAAAGCGTGATTGGTCGTGGTTGGGCACTCTTCAGGAAGCAGTAGAGAAAAAAGTAAACAGCGGAGAGAGTATAAAAGAGTTAGTTGCCAAAAGCTTGGTGAATCAGGCTTTAAAAGGAAATGTGAGTGCTATGAAAGAGATAATGAACCGTATGGACGGTATGCCCAAACAGTCAACGGATTTAACATCGCAAGCTGAATTATTTAGTATGCCTGTGATCTACATACCTAAGCAAAATGATGAATAAATCTAGATAATGCTTAAAAATCTCCTCAAAAAGAGAAAACATCTTTAATCTTAACCCCTAAGGCTTTTGAAATTTTAGCTATAGTTAATAGAGAGGGGTTTCGGCTTCCCATTTCTATTTCGTTAATAGTTGTTAAGTCTAGTCCTGCCTCAAGTGCCACTCCCTCTTGTGAAAGCTTCCTGTCTTGCCTTAACTGCCTTAATTTAGCCCCAAACTGCTTTTTAACAGCTCTTTCGTCAACTTTTATTGCCATCATTGGCATTTATGCCAAATTGGAGCAAAAATGTCTTTGGCATCCGTGCCAAACTACTACTTGCATTTTAGGTTGGTTTAAACCTATAATACAAAATCTCCTGCCATTTCTTCTGCCCCAATAAACAAATATGTCTATTTTGAAATTAAAAAGTTATTTCCTTGAACTGGGAATCAAGGCTAAACTGTTTGTCCTTGCATTTCTAATTAGCATCGGCACGATTCCTAGTGGAATTTTTCTTTACAACTCTATATCACATAAAAACAAACAGGAAATTGTAGAAACCAATGTGCCTGAGAACATTAACGGAGAGGTTGCAGGATTATCAACTCAAAATACAAACCCAAGCCCGACCTCAAGCCCAATTTTAAACAAAAAATCTCCAACCCCATCTATTTCACCGAATAACCAGACAAACAATAATCAGACCAGTAACGGCAACAATAACGCTACCTCAAACTCAGCCAGCAATTCTCAGGATTCAAATAATACACAAAGTGCAAGCCCTACCCCGAGCAGCAGTTCATCACCTAACCCAAGCCCGACATCATCTCCTGATAATTCCACATTTGAAGCAAGTATGACTACTGATGGCAATACTGTGACAATAAATGCCAATAAGAATCTTCAAAAATGTAAGTTTGTCGAATCTAGTTCTGGTGGGGGGCAAGTAGTAAGCAATAACGGTGACGGAACAGATCTAATCAATGGAAGCGTATGCACGATTAATAGGGGTAATCCTCAATTCCCAATTTTTGGAGTTAAAGTGACATCAAATTATGGTGAGGAGAAAATACTAGGTAGCTCCCCACCCAATTATTGGTGATAGTCACTTTTTATGTTTATCAAAGGAATTATGAAAACAATCACTATTCTTGCCATTACGTTATTACTAGGAGCTTTTGTATTTTGGAGATTTCAAATATTGAGAAAAGACGACAAAACCTCGAGCGGTCAAGCAATTTCAGCGGTTGTAACTGAAAATAGCACTCCAGCCGTATTAGTAGTTCCCGACCCGTCTGATAGGGCATTCAAAGTTGCGGCGTATGTTTATTCAGCATCTAACTCCAAATCCAAAAGTGAAATGTACGAAAAATTTGGGGAAAAACTGGATCCGAGTAAAACAGAACCATTTGTGAAGAACGCACTCAAGCAGAACTACTCACAAGCAGAGATTGATAAATTTCTTGTTGAAAAATCCAGAAATTCTACAATTCGTGGATTCGCAATTTATCTTGATCTAAATAAGGGAGATTTAGTTTACTTTGAATCCTTAAGGGAGCAGGGTTTAGCCGAAAAAAGCAAGCCAACTAATAATTACACCTACGAAACACCTGTTCAGAGTATTGATACAACAGATCTTGAGTCTAAAATTGATGTCATTGAAAAAAAGCAGAAAGATTTGGAATTCGATTTGAGGATGGATTGCTTGAATAACGGCGGTGTCCCAATGGGGATTAAGTGTATGTAGGAGTAAATTAAGTGAATAATAAAGATAACCCAGGACCAATTGTCCGATCAAAAAAAGAAACAATTAACCATTGGTTTCAGTGGATTGCTTTTTTATCTTTGGCCACTTTTTTATTATTTTCACTATTATTTAATTATGGTTTGAAACCTGTATATTGGATTATTTTGGCTGGCATCACGATTAGCAACGTGCCTAAGGGGCGATTTAGAGATTGGCTGGTCCACAAACGCGACGAGACGCTTGAGATTGTTGGGATCTGTTTCACCTGGGGTGTACTCATTTTTGTTATCGGTATTGCTTTACTGATTGGTTGGTGGTTTTTAAGTAGTGTAGGAAATGGTTTAGGTTCGATTGGCGAATATGATGGGAAAACAGCAAAGGGCTGGTATAACGAATATGACGAGATATCATCAGAAGCTGATGAATTAGATACGCAGGTTGGGAACTTAAAGACTGCTTTGCAGGAAGCTAACGATAATATTGAACAAGCCAATAGTGACATTAGAAAAGCAAAATACTATTCAGGTGAGACTTATGAAGAGATGGTAGACGCACTTGATTCACTTGATTCTGTAGATACTATCGATGAGCCTTAAAAATCAAGATTAAATATGGATAAGAATACATTCAAGTCCGCACAAATAGCTGTTTTGATGTCTATCGGAGCTAACTATAAAAATCTATCACTAGAAAGTTTAGCTATCGACATTGAATTACTAAAGCAAGAAGTTAAAGCTTTAAACTTAAGCATTGAATCTATAACCACCCCGGGACAAAGAAAAAAGCTGTTTTTAAGCACCCTTAAGGGTAAATTGAAACTTACTAGCCTAAACAAAGTACATAGTAAATTTATTTTAAAAATCGCAGGAGATACAACCTTGAGCATTGTGGATATTAAAAAAGAAGTAGGTGTCAACAATGGTAAACAGTTAATTATCAATATAAATAAAAAACTCAAAATGATTGGCTATAAATTAAAAACTAAGAATAAAAAGATATATTTAACTCCTATAAATATCGGTGTTTTAAATTGATCTCAATATACTAATTTTTTCTACATTTTTTATAAGTCGTAATATATAACAGAAAAAACTAGCCTCGTTTTTTTAACTTTTCAACTTTGATCTTTAACCTTTAGTCGTGATTTCATTAAGAAAATTCAGGCGGATAAATGCTCCCGTTTGGGTTTCCGCCTGAAACGGGAGTTTTTATTATGGAAAATACAAACCAATATACGGCTTGGATTAAGACAATAGAAAATAACTTTCCCGATCTCGTAAGGCCTGCCGAGATCGGTCTTAGTGTTATATCACAGCTGAAAATTAACGATATTAAAAACCCTTTTGCGTTAGTTTTTGTCGACGTGCCTAGTGCTGGCAAGACCATCACTTTAAATATGTTTTCAGATTTAACAGAATTGGTTTACACAACAGACAACTTCACCCCTGCTTCATTTGTTTCTCACGCAGCTAATGTGAAAAAAGAGAAACTAGAGGAGATAGATCTACTGCCTAAAATTAAAAACAAAGTATTGATTATTCGTGATTTAGCGACAATCTTTGGAGAGCGCGAGGAAGATCTTCTTAAAAACTTGGGCGTTTTAACCAGGGTTCTTGATGGTGAGGGACTAGAACTTGATAGTGGTTTACACGGCAAAAGAGGTTACAAGGGCGAATATAACTTTATGCTCCTTGCTGGTTCTACACCGATTCCTCCTCGTGTCTGGAAAATGTCAGGAAATCTTGGTTCTAGGTTATTTTTTAGCCAAATAAGAAGTAAGGAAAAAGATGAAAATGAGCTAGCAGATCAGCTAACAAGCGCGTCTTGGTTGCAAAAGCAGGAGCTTTGCAAAACTGCTACGCGAGAACACGTTGATAAAATCTGGAATGCTCTACCTAACGGTATAGACTGGGACAAGTCTAAGGACCCGCGGGAATTTTTAGTTGTTATCGGTCGATGTGCAAAACTGCTTGCAAGGCTAAGGGCGACGATTAATGTTTGGGAAGATCGTTGGGTTAAGGAGGACAAAGAATCATATAAGTCCTCTGATCCAATTATTGAAAGACCGGATAGAATAAATCAACTGCTTTATAACTTGGCCAGGGGGCACTCTGTGGCTACAGGCCGAAGACAAATTGACCAAGGTGACCTAGCATTAGTCATCGATGTGACTCTTGACAGTGCTCCTAGGACCCGAACAAACCTTTTTCGACTTCTTGTAGACAACAACGGCGAACTACTCACAAATCAAGTTATGGGAACACTTAACTGTTCACACACAACTGCGCATAAGGAAATGGAGGCATTAAAAGTGCTGGGTATCGTAGACATTAACGAGGGATACGGGGCTACTGGTCAAGAGAAAAACATAACTTTAAAAGAAGACCTAAGTTGGTTTCTTTCAGATCAATGTAAAGAAATAAGAAGCGCAGTGTCAAATTCAGTTGCAGCTGCAAGCAAATTTGTCCCTGTGAGGTTTATTCCACCCGAAGAGTTACCAGCGAGTTTACAGAAATACACTTCAGACAAGCTTATAGAGGATTTTGAAAAGGCCGAAGAAAAAGGTGAAATTTAAATGAGATTAACTGAGGCTGCCGTTTTATACTCTTGCGAGGAGAAATAACGGAGTAGCTTGTGAAACGAGATAAAGGACTGGTTTTACGACTAGTCCTTTTACTTTGCTCTTAGTGAGAATTTAAATTCACCGTCGGATTCGGAAATTATATAAACAAAGCGCTGATCACTCTCCAAATGGAAGTTCTCTAGTGTTTCTTTTATTGTTTTGATAGTCTCAACAGGCGCTACACTCCCCCTTATCAATGGCAACCTCATCGCAGCTCTTTGTAATGTTCGATCAGCCAGATGCATATAAGTATCGTAGGTTGTTTGAATATCTTTGTGACCTAAAAGTTTTGACACTTCTGTTATTTGCACACCAGCCTCAAGCAGCATTGTTGCGTATGTATGTCTAAAGTTATGTGGGTGTACTTTTTTCAAATTCAAAATGCCAGCCGCAGTAGCCCGCTTTTTTAAATCTGGAATATATTCTTGGGGTCTCATAGGCTTCTCAACGGCGTTGCGAAAGACGTAATCATCAGGATCACAACCATCTGTAATTTGTTTGATTCCTGCAATGAGTGGTCCTGTAATGAAGGCCGTTCTATTCTCATTCGTTTTAGTATCTACAAAAGTTGCTTTGCCGCTGCCCAAGTCCAAGTATTTAATTTTTAATGTAGCTGCTTCTCCGAACCTGCAACCTGTTTCTGCTAGAAACCTAGTCAGAGTGTTATAGCGGAAATCTAAAAAGGACACGTCTTTGCCTCGAAAATGACCATAAGAAAGTTTTATGCTTAACAACTTCTCTATCTCCTCTGTTGTAAAAATTACAATGTGTGGTTTTGTCTTTTTAAAAGATTTGAAGCCCTCATAAAAATCAGCCTGAAGACCTCTATCCTTGCAGTAGCCCTGAATGTGTCGAAATACTGTGTGGTAAGTATTAAGTGAATTATTTACAAGGCCATCTTGTTTTCTCTCGTAAAAATACTTTTCGATGTTCTCTTTTGTGAGTTCCTTGTTTGAAAACCATTGGTTAATTAGCCTAAGCCTGCTCATATCGTGGCGCACAGAATTTGGGGCGAGACTGAGCTTGATAGTTATATAAGACTTAAAATCTTCTTCTGGTATGTGCATTTACTCCCTTTTTGGGGAGTAGCTTGTGGTTGAGAAAAATCTTGCGAGGATTAATTCTCATATTAACAAAAAACTAAGAGCTTGTCAATAGGTTTATCCTATTGGGACAAGCAAATCCACATTTCTACTCCCCTATTTTTCGTCTTGTTGCGACGAGGGAGCGTGTTATAGTAACTAACACTATGAACTACCTTAGTTTTAACTTTCTTTTTAGATTTTAAAAGGAGATTATCTTATCTGACGTAGGAATGTGGGAACGTCGAATTCGTCTTCGTCTATTTGGCCATCGATTGAGGTGTCTTGGTTTTCCAGTTGCTGAGTCATGCTAACGGAAAGGTCTGGCGGAGTTATCTGGACATACTTTCTTCTAGTTTCGTCAAAACCGGTTGCTACTACCGTTACTTTTATTTGATCGATTAACTTTTCGTCGATGGCAGCCCCAAAGATAATCTGGGCATCCGGGTCTGCCTGACTGGTGATAACTTTTGCGGCTTCGTCAACTTCACTCATGGCCATATCCGAGCCGCCTGTTATGTTGAAGAGGACTCCCCTGGCGCCATCTATTGATGAGTCCAGAAGCGGTGAAGCAATGGCTGTTCTGGCTGCCGTTGTTGCCCTGTTTTCTCCGGAGGCGGTTCCTACACCCATTAAAGTTGAGCCAGCGTTTGTCATAATGGCCTTGACATCTGCAAAATCGACGTTAATTAGACCTGGCATAACTATGATGTCCGAAATGCCTTGTACACCCTGGGAAAGAATTGAGTCTGCGAGTTTAAATGCTTCCAAGAGCGACACATTTTTGTCGACAACTTCCAGGAGTTTTTGATTTGGAATTACAATAAGGGTGTCTACTTTGTCCCTGAGACTGTCGATGCCGTCCTCTGCAACAATCATTCTTCGGGTCCCTTCAAAACCGAACGGTTTGGTAACAACTGCAACTGTTAGGATGCCCAGCTTTTTAGCCATTTCGGCGATAACCGGGCCGGCGCCTGTGCCTGTGCCTCCACCGGCACCATATGTTAAAAAAACCATATCGGCACCAGTTACAACATCTTTAATTCTTTCCAGCGATTCTTCTGCCGCCTTTTTGCCGATATCGGGATTGGCACCGGCTCCTAAACCTTTAGTTAAACCGTCCCCTATCTGGACTTTTGTTTGGGCCAGACATGCTAGCAAGTGCTGTTGGTCGGTGTTAACCGCCACGAAATCTACACCTTGAATTTGCGCCTGGGTAATCATGGAGTTTAGGGCGTTAGTTCCACCGCCACCTATGCCTAAAACTTTTATTTTTGCGAATCTATTAACGTCCGGTTTTATTAACATTGATACGAAGACCTTGTAAAGCTGTCACAATTTAACACAGAGTCTTTTTATTTGCAAGCGGACTTAGGCTTAGGGAAGAACCGATTTTATAAGGCTAATACCTTTATTAAAAATGCCTTTGATTTCTATTCTGCCCACCAGCGGCAGGCGGACGTCTTCCTGCTGAAAACTGGCGCCGTAAACTACCAGCCCGAGGCTCGACGAAAATGCGGGAGAGGCGATTTCATCGATTAGACCAGTCGCACCTTGAGGAAGACCGAGGCGGACCGGCATGCCTAGTTCTTGTTTGGCAATATCTACTAGCCCGGCAGTTGCCGCGCCTCCGCCGGTTAAGACGACGCCAGCGGGTGTAAGGCCGGAGTATCCTGATTTTTGAATTTCAAGTTTGACCATGTTAATTATTTCTCTCAGTCTTGGTCGTATGATTCCGTCGGTTAATGTTTTTTTGGAGACCAGTTTTAAATCTTCTTCTATTGACAGGCTGGAAATGTCTAGCTGGTCTGACTCTTTTTTATCTCTTGCCCTGCCTTCTTCGTCTGGCTCTACGGCAATTTTCGGTTCTTTGGAAAGAGCCAGCTTAATTTTTTCGGCTGAATCCAGAGAAATTCGCAGGCCTATGGCCAAATCGTTGGTGACATTTCTGGCCCCAACCGGCAGTGCCGCGCAATGAGCCGGGGCTCCGTCAACAAAAATGACAATATCTGTTGTTCCGCCGCCGAAGTCAACTAAAATAACCCCAAGTTCTTTTTCGGTGTCCGAGAGGACCGAATATGATGATGACAGTCCGGAAAAAACCATTCCTTCTACACTAATACCAACTTGAGACACGCATTTGGCAATGTTACGAAGTGCGGTGGTTGCGCCGGTTACGATGTGAGTTTCTACTTCCAGTCTTACCCCGTTCATACCAATCGGGTCTTTTATGCCACCCTGACTGTCCACAGTAAAAAAGCGGGGGATGACATGCAAGATTTCTTTTGATGAGGGCAGCGAAATTGCCCGCGCCGCTTCGATAACTCTTGTAATGTCTTCCTGGGAAATTTCGCCTTGAGGATTGGAAATGGCGACAACCCCTTTTGAGTTTTGTGATTCAATATGAACTCCGTCGACAGAGACAAATGCTGCCCCAACAGAGTAACCTGCCATTCTTTCCGCTGCTTCTATTGAGCCGGTAATACTGGCAACCGCTTCGTCGATATCTACTACCTGGCCCTTTCGCAGGCCCTTTGCAGTTGCCTGGGAAACACCTATTATATTTGGAGAAAAATCGTCCTGAATTGTTGCGATTATTGTTGTTACTTTTGTGGATCCTACATCTATACCAACAACAACTTTATCTTTGGTCATTATTATTTTTTGTAAACTATAGTTGGCTTATCGAAACGTAGGTCAATTTTTTCGATTTTAGCCGCATCTATTTTAGCTTTTGCCAAGACTGACTGTAAAGAGTCAACCTGACCAGCTGCCGACTTTGTTGTGCTAAACAGGGCAATTGCCTCTTGAGTACTGTAAACAGCAACGTCACCCTCTTCTAAAAACCGAACGCTGGCTGGCGTAAAATCGGTTTTTGCTACCTCCCGGGTGAGCGTTAGAGCGAACAATATTTTGTCTGAGGTGAGTTTTTGATTAAGTTTTATTTCTGTGCCCTGGGGGATATATATTTTTGGTAATTGAGTGTCCTGGGTTTTTTCTATAACCAAGCCCCTTTCTGTAATAAAATAATCCGTTCCCTCAACTTTTGCGACCAGTTGGGTGGAGCGGGTTTGAATGTTAATCGTATTTGGGTAGATTTTTTTAACCTGGACATTTTCCAGGCATGAATATTTGTCTTTAAGCTGACGCGTTAATTTTTCGGTATTAATAGGGATTGTGTTTTTTCCAGTTAGGGACAAAGTGCTTTCCACTTGCTCGCGAGTTATACATGACTCGCTAGCAACTTGAATTGTTTTGATTTTGAAAACGTACGAAAAAAATATTGTGTAAATTATTAGAGCCAGGATTAAAGCCGTTAAAACAGTTGTAAGCTTCTTTTTCATTTTAGATATTTAAGCGCTTCGGACAATACCAAATTTGTCGGGTCGGCGGGTAAGGTTTTTTTAAAATTCCGTGCAGCTTTTTTGTATTTTTCTAAATTAATCGATACGGCGTGCAGTTCTTCTTTAAGCTTAGCAGGGGTCAGATCTTTTTGGTGGATGATTACCGCGCTTCCGGCGCTTTCTAAAATTTTGGCATTTTCTGCTTGTTCGTTTGCACCAGCTATTGGCAAGGGTACTAATATGGAAGGCTTTGCCAGAGACGCCAGCTCCCAAACCGTATTAGCACCAGCTCTGGCGATAACTATTTGGGCAGCGTTTAAAACGGCACCGATATCACCCTCCGAAATATAGTCGAGGGGTAAATAATTTTGGGCTTTTATACCTTTGGCAGTTTCCAGGTCCTGTTTATAATTTATACTTCCAACCTGGTGAATAACACTAAAACCCGTTAGCGGCAAAGCTGCAAAAATATGATTGTTGATTATATGTGACCCTAAGTTTCCACCTGTTATGTAAATTATGTTTTTATGATCTTTGAGAAATTTTTTTATTTGGGGGCTTTGGGCGTCGGTTTTGTACACGGACTTTCTAATTAAATTGCCGACAACTTTTACTTCTTTGTTAACCTTGAAATATTTTGTCGAAGCGGGCCAGGCAACAAACACAGTTTTGCCAAAGATTGCGTTAATTCTGTTTGCCAGGCCCGGTATCGAACTTTGCTCATGGGTAAGAACCGGTATTGCCAGGAGCCAAGCGCTTACAACGACGGGTGTGGATACGTAACTCCCAAAAGACATGACCAGATTTGGCCTTACAACAAGAAGATAAAGAAAACTTTGAAAAAAACCGAAGGGTATTTTTAGGAGTGAGGGAATGGTGCGGGTCGTAAATTTGCGCTGAAGTCTGCCTGTTGTGAGAGTCAAAAATTTAATCCCTTTTCTTTTAATTTCTTTGTATTCTACCGACGTTTTGTTTACCCCCTCCACAGAATATTTTCTGCCAATAAAGACAATCTCTATATTTTTGTTTTTTTCCAGCTCTTCAATTAAGGCTAGCGCTGGCGTAAAGTGTCCACCACAAATTAATACTTTTTTCATGACTGTTTTTTAATGTTAAGCAAGATGCCGATTGCGCTTAAAGTTACAAAAAGAGACGACCCTCCGTAGGAAATAAAAGGCAGGGGGATTCCTGTTAAGGGGACGAGCGCCACAATTGCCGCCAGGTTAAAAAGAGTCTGCACGGCAATGAGGGCAACTATTCCTGAGGCCAGTACCTTTCCCTGATAGTCCGGAGCGTTTCTGGCAATATTTATGGCGCGGGTTATTAAAAACAAAAATAGTCCAACAAGAATGAACGCGCCTAGAAATCCGAGTTCTTCAACCAGAACTGCAAAAATAGCGTCACTGTGTACTTCCGGAATAAATTCAAACTTACCGCGGGACGCGCCTATGCCCACGCCTAATAACCCGCCGGATGCGAGTGCAATTATTATCTGATTAATTTGATAGGACGCTCCCTGTGGATCAAAATTGGGATCCAAAAACGCCTTGATTCTGTCTATTCTGTAAGGGTGCGTGGCAATTGCGACTAAAGCGCTGACGATCGCAAAAGGTACCGTAAGCAAAAAATGCCATATGGGTGCGTTGCCAATGAAGTAAATAATAATGGTTATTGCAAAGAAAATAAGTGCTGTGCCAAGGTCCGGCTGGATAATAACGAGGGTGGTTGTTATTAAAATTGGTAAAAAGTAGACGATAAATATGTCCAGAAGAGTCATTTTGTAGTTTTCGAACTTGTCGATGATAAAGGTCGCATAAAAAACCACAGCGAGTTTTGCGAATTCCGATGGCTGAAAATTAAAACTGCCGATGTTTATCCAGCGGCGTGCACCCAAAACTTGCGTACCCACGTGGGGGATAAGAACAAGTATTAAGAAAAATACGCTGAGCCCTAAAAAATAGCTGGAGAACTTTAAGAGCCTGTGATAATTGAAAAAACTAAAAAAAGTGAGTGATATTGCGCCTAGCGCTGTCCAAATAAGTTGGTTTTTAATGTAGTGAAATTTGTCATTAAAATCGCGATATGCGGCAACAACAGATGCGTCGTAGATAACGATAAGACCTATTAAAACCAGTAGTGCGGTGACGCCAATAAGCCAATAATCGAAGGTTTTTTTTTGCGAACGAAGTTTTAAGGTTTCTGTCTGGGTTTTCATAGCTTATTTACTTCTTTGATGAATTGGTCTCCTCGATCTTTGTAATTTTTAAACATACCGAAAGAGGCACATGCAGGTGATAAAAGTACTATGTCGCCACCTAGTGCCAGATTTTTACAAGTACTTACGATTTCCTGCATATTTTTGGGCCCTTCTATGATAGTGCGGGTAGAATTTGTTTCTTTGAATATTTGTTTTAATCTTTGACCTTCTATACCAATTAAGACAACTGCTTTTAGGCTGCTGTTTTTGTTTATCATGTGGACTAAATCTGTAAAATCAGATTTCTTTGAAGAGCCTCCGAGAATTAATATTTTCGGTTCTTTGAATGCCGCGAGCGCCGCTATTGTCGTTTCCGGGGTTGTCGAAAAAGAATCGTCATAATACTTGACGCCTTCAACTTCTTTAATCATTTGCAACCTGTGCTTGAGGCCCTTGAATGTTTTTAGGACTTTTATAATACTTTTATTTTCCACGCCCATTATTTTTGCAACAGAAATGCCGGCACAAACGTTTTGCAAGTTATGCCTTCCGGGTAAAAGTATTTGAGTGATACTGCAAATTGTTTCCTGGCTTTCGATATTGGATTTAACATTTTGGCCTTCTATATAAACCCCGTTTGTTTTGCCAATGGTTGAGAAAAAATATACATTTGCCTTGGTTTTTTTGGCGAAGCCTCTTGAGGCGGGAAAGTCCTGATTAATAATTGCAAGATCATTTTTTGTTTGATTCGCGACGACTGTGGCCTTGGCATTTATGTATTCTTCCCTGTTTTTGTGCCAGTTTAAATGCTCTGAGGTTATCATCAATATCACGCAAATGTGTGGACTTTTTTGAAGGTTTGTAAGTTGAAAGCTGGACAGCTCCAGTACAACCTTTGACTTTGGGGACAAATCTTTGAGAAGATCTAGCATTGGGTTTCCAATGTTTCCGGCCAGATGAACATCATCGAACTTAGCTTTTAAAAGTTCAAAAATTAAGGTACTGGTGGTACCTTTGCCCTTTGTACCGGTGACACCTATTATTTGCCCCTTAAATTCATTGAAAAATATTTGTGTGGCGCTGGTAAGCCTGGCACCATTTTTAACAAGTTTTAAAATCTTTGGATCGTCGGGCCGTACACCCGGAGAACGCAGTACTAAGTCAAATTTTTGTTGTTTGAAAGAGTTGCCCAGGTGTGCGGTTAATTTGTGACGCCCTAATAAATCTTGGGCAACTTTAGGCAAATCACGTTTTTCTTTCTTGTCAAAGACTACTATTTCGTTATATTTCGAAAGGTAATTTACTGCAGATATTCCTTCCAAGCCAAGGCCGAATATAGCAATTTTTTTGTTTTTGATCATACAGACACTTGTTGGGCAGCAATTGGGCGATTCAGAATTGATGTTAAGGCAAGGGCAAATTTTTTCGGGCTGCCAGTTGTATAGTAAATTTCTTTTGATCGACCTATTGCGCCTATATCCAGATCTGCTATTACTGTTTTTGTCCTTTTGGCAATTGCCTCACCTGAATCTATGACACATATTTTTTTGCCTAAGATGTCCGCTATTTTTTGCTTAATCAGCGGGTAGTGCGTACACCCAAGGACGGCCACATCGGCATCAAATTTTCTTATTTGCGCGCAATATTTGTCTAATAGATTTTCTATCTTATTTTTGCTTCCGGACTCAATTGCGTTTTCGAGACCATAACAATCAACCTTTAGTACACTCACGTTCTCCCCGTAATCTTTTATTAGTTTTTCCAAGTACCTGCTTTTGTAGGTGCCGGGCGTAGACATGACGGCAATTTTGGATTTCTTAGTTATTTTCGCTGCATATTTCACTGCCGGAACAACCCCGATAATTGGAATGTCAAAAACTTTTCTTAGATAATTAAGGCTGGAACAGGTTGCCGTATTGCAGGCAATAACTAAAAGTTTAATCTCGCTTCTTAGCAAAAACTCTGTCAGTTTTTTGGTTATGTCCTTCAGCTCGGGCGCACTTTTTGTGCCAAAGGGCATATTTTTTTGATCTGCAATAAAAATTGTTGATTCGTTGGGGAGTAATTTTTTTACCTCTTTTAAAATAGAAATACCGCCAATACCCGAATCGAAAAAACCTATTGGCTTGTTATTTGGCATATTAAAAAAATGACAACCAGAGCCCAAGTATTGCAAGCATTAATTGGGCCAGCCAAAACCGAAAGACAATTTTGGGTTCCTGCCAACCTTTGTTTTGAACCCATAAGTGAAGCGGGGCTACTTCAAAAACTTTTTTGCCTCTTAGTTTTTTTGACAGTAATTGAATAAGTGAAGAGGCGACTTCTACAACGAACATTCCGCCAATAAAACCCAGGGCAATCGGTTTTCCAAGAAGCAAGCCAGCAACAGCCAGTGTGGCCCCAAAAGAAAGTGCGCCAACGTCGCCAAGAATTATTCGCGCCGGCCAAACATTAAAGTATAAAAAGGCAATTAATGCTCCTATCCAAAGACTTAAGAAAACCGATAATGTGGTATCCAAAATGGCTGCAGAGATTATCAAAAATGCCGATATGCATATCAGCAGAAGTCCGGAGGCAAGACCGTCCAGGCCATCTGAAATATTTACCGCGTTTGTGAAGGCAACAATTACAAAGGCTGCAAAAGGTATATAAAATATTCCGAGATCAATTACGCCGAAATATCTTACGTTTAGTATGCTTATTCCCAGCGAATAATACAGGGCGAGCGATATAACAAGCGCCAGGATCCACTGCGCGACAAATTTATATCTAAACCTTAACCCCCAAAAACTTGTTCTTTTGAAGCCAAAAGTTTTACGAACGTCGTCGTAAAGCCCTAGGGCGCCAAAAGAAAGAAACGTGTAGAGCAGGATTTGTACTTCTTTGTCGAATGGATAAACCGATGTTCTTTCTATGCCAAAATACGGCATAAGGCCGGTCACAAAAATATACAGTAGTGTGACAACAAAAATTATCAGTGCACCGCCACCTACCGGTGTTCCTGCTTTGTGCGCGTGATATTTATCAAAGATGGGTGTCCTTACCTCGAACATGTCTCTTGTTTTTTGGTATTGCCTTTGGAATCTAATTTTGTAAAGAAGGTTGATGAAAGGTACAAGTAGAACGCTTATAATTACAAAGGACAGAAGGACTAAACCAAGTGTTTGAACCATACCTTCATTTTAGCTTTCCGCAGTGATAACATTCAATGGCTGTTGACTTGTGTGTTAGGCCCAAAACGATTCTTTCAAGGTGCTCGTGCCTGGAACCTTTTATTAAAAAAACTGCTTTGGGAGAAATGTAGCTTTTTAGGTTAACAAGTGTTTCTTTGGTGTTTTTTACATTTAAAATTTTACCCTTGAAACCCGCTTTTTTGGCGGAGATTGATATGAGGCCGGCGATTTTGCCTACGGTTAACAAATAATTTATTCTAGTTTTGGCAATTTGTTCGCCCAGTTCTGTGTGCGCCGATTCTGACAAGCCTCCCAAATCCCTCATCTCGCCTAAAACCGCCACCTTCTTTTTACCTTTGCCAACTTCGACGAGAGTTTTAATTGATTCCAGAGCGGCTTTTGGAGAGGAGTTGTAGGTATCGTCCAGAATGTTGACGTGCTCGGTAATTTTTAAATTTAACCTGTGTTCGGGCGATTTTACCCCTGATAATCCTTTGGCAATTTGCTTTAGAGTTAGACCGGATAAAATACCTAGTGTTGCTGCGGCGTATGCTGATGTAAGCTGATGATGTCCGATTACCTTCCATTTGACAACCGCTACCTCTCCACCATAATGCATTCTAAAGGATGCGCCGTGCAGATTTTGTTTATAATGAGAAATTTTGACTCCCCTTTTGGCTCTTTGGCCAAACCAGACTACTGTTGCCTTGGACAACTTTGATATTTGGTGCGCATAGGGGTCGTCCGCATTGAGTAGTGCATAAGCGCTTTTTGGTAGATTTATTATAATTTTGGACTCTTCATTTAAAACACCCTGGATATTTTCAAAATACCTGGTGTGTTCCGGCGAGATTATGGTGAGTAAGGCGTATTTTGGAGTCACAAGTTGTGTGTAGTAATCCATTTCTCCGGGGTGTTCTATGCCGTACTCCAGAATCATGTATTTGTGCCATGGTTTGGTTTTTAGGATTGTCTGGGGAATTCTAAAAGTGGGGTCGAGATTCTCTTCTCCGACTACTGTAGGAAATTTTTGGGATAGAACTGAATGAACTGCATTCTGGGTTAAGGTCTTGCCGACACTGCCGGCAATACCTATTATTTCAACATTTGATAATAGTTTTAAATAGGCACGGGCGAGTGCCATTTTGGATTTATGTATGGGCTTCTTCCAACTCTTTACCTCACCGTAAAGCTGCAAGTTCATGGTTGTTTAAAGCTTGATTAAATTCACTTCGTTCATGTAATTTATGCTAAATTATAAGCCAAAAAGGCTAACTAATCAAACTATGGGGCTAATGTTCTGCGAATTGATTTTGCGTGTAAGCGTACAAGCAGGTCATGCGGGATCGTTGAACAGATTCGAGCAAGTTTATTCACACTGTTAAAATTTCCAGGTTTGTTAGAAATTACAGTAATCTCGTCTCCAATTTTTGACCGTTTAATGTCTGATATGTCAACAGCAGTTATATTCATGCTTATCCTGCCCAATATCTTACATTTATTGTTTTTGTAGGACAGGACTCCTATTTGCGACAAGCGTCTATCGAGTCCATCGTTATAACCAATTGGTAACAGAGCAATCTTTAAAGGAGACGGCGCACGGTAGGTTCCGTCATATCCAACCTTCCCGCCTTTTTGGATGTCTTTTATTTGGACTATTTTAGAAGTTAACTTTAATACCGGGGTAGTTTTTCCATATTCATCGGCGCCGTATAAAGCTATTCCAACCCGAGTTAAATTTGATACGGTGCCAAGAACCTTCTTATTTATATTAAAAAGCCCGTCAGACGCTGCAACATGAAACCATTTAGGGTCGAGCGACTTTTGGTGGACGATTTTTCTTGCGTCTTTAAAGGATTGCATTTGTGAGTTTGTTTGAGCTTTTGAGCTATTTGCGGAGGCAAGGTGCGACATTAAACCCACAACTTTAACTTTTTTTAATTTCCTAATCTCATCCAGGAAATTTGGCAAATTTTTTGTTGAGACACCTAATCTGTTCATACCTGTGTCAACCTTTATATGAACTTTTGCACCCGGTTGGTATCTGTTAAGCGCTTTTGCAAAATCGAGATCAAAAACGGTATAGGCAAAAGGCAGTTTTTTTACTTGTATGTTTCTGGCATCGACAAACCCCATTACCAGGATTTCGGAGTTTATCCCGGAATTTTTTAGTTGATAGGCCTCAAACAGGCTGTCAACGCAAAAAAACGGTGGATTACATGAGTCCAGTACACTGCCTACAAGCTCGATACCATGCCCGTATGCATTACTTTTAACAACAGGGGCAACCTTTAGGGGAGCAGCCATTTGGGATAAAAAATTATAATTACGCTTGAGCGCTCCCTGGCTTATTTCGATTTCGTTCTAGGGATAATAACTTTTTCCAAGTAATTTTTTAATATTATTTATCATTGAATGAATATTCAATTATCTTATCTAACAACTTAGGATAATCGATGCCGGCAGCAAGTGCCGCTTTAGGGAGTAAAGAGAGCGGCGTTAATCCTGGAATTGTTTGCATCTCTAGAACAAATACTTGGTTGTTTTTAATAATCATATCTACTCTTCCTAAGCTTCTGCATCCTAAAACTTTATAAGCAGCAACGGCTGCTTGTTGAACTTTTTTTGTTAATTTATCATTTATTCTTGCCGGGCATATTTCTTGAACTCTTTTTGGGTCGTATTTTGATTTAAAATCAAAATATTCGTATCTGGGCACTATTTCAACTAAGGGCAGGACCATTGGACTATTATTGCCTAGTATTGCGCAGGTTACTTCGACTCCTGCTATGAATTCTTCGACCAATATTTTATCCGAATAAGAAAACGCATTTTTAAATGCTTTTTCTAGGCCTTTTGAGTTAGTTACTTTTGAAGTTCCAATCGATGACCCTTGATTAAAAGGTTTTACGAATAAGGGGTACTCCAATTTTTTTGGTATTGGTTGGCCTTTTGTGAGATGAAAACCCTTTGGCACGGTCAATCTTACTTGAGTAAATAATTGTTTCGAGTATATTTTGTTTATTGCAAGAGATGAGGCTAGAATGCCTGAACCTGTGTACTTTAGCCCTATTAACTCAAGTAAACCCTGAATGGTACCATCCTCACCAAATGGGCCATGCATGGCGATAAACACAATATCTATTTTGAGACCGTGGAGTAGGGCGTAGTAATCTGAGGTTCTTTTATTTTTGTATTTCCAAATTATGCCATCTTTTTCAATTTTGACCGGGAAAACATTGTATTTTTTTTTATTTAGGTTTTTTACAACTTCTGTGCCTGAGATAACGGATATGGCGCGCTCCTGCGATTGCCCGCCAAAAAGTACTGCTACGTTTAACTTGTTCACTTGTTATGCTTTAGTTCACTCTTTGAATCTTTGCGCCAAGTGTAGACAGCCTCTCGACTATATTTTCGTAACCGCGTTCTATTAGCTCTGCTTTGTCTATTTCGCTTTTGCCATCGGCGGCAAGCGCTGCAATTACCAATGCAATGCCTGCCCTGATATCCGGAGTGTCCAGTCTTTGTCCATGGAGACTACTTGGGCCGTAAACAAAAACTCTATGTGGGTCAGCAATTACAACTTTTGCGCCCATAGAAAGCAGCTTGTCCACGAAAAACATGCGGGACTCGTACATCCAATCGTGAAGAATAGTAACACCTTCCGCCTGTGTTGCAAGAACTATCATGGGGGCCATTAGGTCTGTTGGAAAACCGGGCCAGACATCTGTTACTACTTTTTCTACAGCTCTGAGCTTAGTTGCGGAAACGGTAAGAGTGTTCTTGTCCATTTTGCAATCGACACCAAATTTCTTGAGTGTTAAAAGAATCATTTCCAAGTCTTCCCCAATAACCGGACTCATTTCTAATTTGCTTTTAGTGACTGCTGCAAGGATTGCAAAAGTTCCTGCTTCTATGTGGTCCGGTCTAATAAAATGCGTTGTGGCATAAAAAGTCTTAACTCCAGTTATTTTTAAGACGTTGCTACCAACTCCTTCGATTTTTGCACCCATTTTAATTAAAAATTCGCAGAGGTCAACAATATGCGGCTCCGATGCGGCTCTTTTGATAACAGTTTCCCCGTCGGCCACTGAAGCTGCAATAATAGCGTTTTCTGTAGCAGTAACGGACGCTTCTTCTAAAAATATTTCCGCACCTCTTAAGGCGCTTGCCGTTACCTCAAAATAGTCTTCTTCTTTCTTTATTTTGGCACCTAATGCCTCAAGCGCCTGAAAGTGTGTATCCAATGGACGTCTACCAATAATATCTCCGCCGGGATAACCCATTTTAATGTGACCGAGTTTTGCAACCATGGGCGCAATTAAAACAACAGAGGCGCGCAACTTTTCTGCAAGTTCCCTTGGCAAATCGGATTTTTTTAATTTGGATGGGTTAATGCTAATTTTTGAGTTACCAAGATTTATTATTTCTACACCGCACTGGGCCAGCAAGTCTGCCATTACGGCTACATCGGAAATATTGGGCACATTTTCAAGAACACTAATTTGGTCTGTTAGCAGGGCTGCTGCCATGATTGGCAGGACAGAATTCTTATTACCGGCAATTTCTATTTTGCCGGACAATTTTGCGTGACCTTTGACAATGAATTTAGCCATTATTAGTTAAAGTTACCTATTAAGAATATTTCTTCTTTAAGTTCGAGCCCCAAATCGCTTTTAGCTTTATCTTTAATTAAGTTTATCAGATCGTAGACATTCTTTGCCGAAGCTTCTTTGGTATTAAGGATATAATTAGCATGACGCGTCGATATTTCTGCACCACCGATTCTTTTTCCTTTTAGACCAAGTCTTTCGATTATGTGGCCTGTTGAAGTTGTGTAATTTGGAGTATCCAGCCTTTGGGCATCTTGGGGTGAAATGTTTTGGAATATGCATCCTGAGCAAGCCACACCAACAGGTTGTTCTTCGTTCCTTCTTTTTACGTCGTTTGTTGCCTTTTGCCAAAGATTATCTTTGTCCTTTGACGACTGGACACCAAAAGTGGCATCAACTACTATTTCTTCTGTTTCCTGAATTCTGGAGTAGTCGTAAGCAAATTTGAAGTAGTCGTTGTCAACTTTTTTAACCTGGGCACTTTTCGGGTCAAAAAGAGTTGCACTTACAAGTGCGTTGCCGATAAACTCCCCTTTTTCTACTTCGTAGTGGGAATTAATTTTTATACCGCCGCCAACGGTACCCGGAACGGACAGTAAAAATTCTAAACCTTCTAACCCCTGGTCGATGGTGAAGCGTGCAATTCTATTCATGAGAGTGCCAGATGCTGCCCAGATAAGTGCTTTATTTATACCGGTTCCACCTTTACCTAGTGAGCCCTTGATACCAACAAGTTTCACGCCATCTGTTCTGTTTCTTATAACCAGGCCTCCAAACCCATCGTCGGACACTAACACATTCGCCCCTGCTCCAAGTACAATAAACGGTATTTTGTGATCTGTTGCAGTACGAAGAGCAAGAAGAAGGTCATCGATGTTTTTTGCTTCAAAAAATAATTTGGCCGGGCCGCCAATTTTAAAATAAGTGTGTTTTGACAACAATTCGTTTTCGTAGACCCGCAGTGGACCAAGTATTTCTTTGAACTTTTCGTATTTATCCATTTTTAACAAGATCGTATATTTTATAGATGTCGCCTGCGCCCATGGAACAAACTAAATCATAGTCTTTTAGTTGTCTGCCGATAATGGCAGCTGTATTTTGAATTGTACCCGTATATGTGGCTTTATTACCAACAAGTTTCACCAGATTTTTTGATGTCTTGATAGAATCCCCTTTTTCTCTGGCCGCAAAAGTGTTGGTTATTAGTACTCGATCAACTTTTGTGTTCCTTAATGCCCGAATAAATTCTTTGAGGTATTTATTTACTCTACTATAGGTATGTGGTTCCAACACTAACAATGTTCTGTTTTTGCTAAATTTTTCTTTAATCGCATTAGCGGTTTTTAGGATTGTATAAGGTTGGACAGCGTAATCGTCGTAAAACGTGGTGTTTGCGATTTTGCCTTTAAATTCTAATCTTCTACCAAGACCGTTAAATGTCTGGACTGACTTTATGGCGCCTTTTAAGCCCAAATTTAGCGCTTTTGCTACGCTTAGCGCGGCATTTGCGTTTTCTTTTCTAAAGTTTCCAATTATTTTTAGGTTTCTAATGTTAAATTCTTCAATGAAGCGAATCTTTATATCTTTTCGTATTTTGTCTTTCAGTTTTTGGTAGCTTTTTGGATTTATTATCAAAAGGCCATTTTCGCGCGTATTATTTACAAAATTTGCATACGAGTTGTAAAGTGCGTTTTTTGTCTTAAAGTAGTCAGGATGATCCCAGGCTAAATTGAGTACAATTGCGATGTAGGGGTGATAATTTAAAAAATTATCATTGTATTCGTCTGCTTCACAGATAAAGTATTTAGATTTACCTACAATAAAGTTTGAGTTCCAATCCAGGACTTTTGCACCCAATTGGCATGTTGGGTCGAGTTTTGCATCTATTAGGATTTTGGATATCATCGCTGTGGTTGTAGACTTTCCATAACCACCGGCAACTGCCACAACGAATTTGTTTTCTTGAAGTATTTCTCCCATAAATTGCTGCCAACTAATAACGGGTATACCCGCTTTTTTTGCGGCGATGATTTCCGGATTTGCAAAATCCAGTTTTTCTACAGCCGGCGATAAAATTAGGCACGAAATTCCTTTGTCGTGAGACTGGTCATGATTTTTGAGTACTTTTATTTTTTTTCTATTAATGTAGGGTGAATTTGGTTCTACGTCGCAACCTGTCACTTCATTCCCAAGCTGGGAGGCAATACCCGCGCAAGCTGCAGCTCCGGCTCCAGAGATACCCATAAAATGAATGTGTTTGTTGAGTCTCAGGTTTGCTCTTATTAGTTCTGTTTGGGTATTAATTCCATGCCACTGGTCTTCGTCTTGGAGTAAGAAAGTTTCTACTTTTTCTTTCTTATTAAGTCCAAGCTCGATAAGGTCTGTGATATATAGCTCGCCTGTTGCACTTGATGGCGCAAGGAGACGGATATTTTTTTCTAAAAATCTTGTATTGAAAAAATATAACCCGTCGTTTACCTCCGTAATCTTTTTTTGGCTTTCTGATGCGTCCTTTTCTTCCACAATTGCGACCAGAGCCCCGTTTTTTCTTACTATTCTGCCTAAACCGTAGGGTGTAGTTTTTTTTACGGTAACAAATGTTATTGACGATGCCGACTCGCGATGCGCTTTAAAGACTGCCAGTATGGTTTGGGGTTTGTAAAAGGCAGTATCATCCCCGTATAAAATGGCTGTGCTGTGCGTTTTCACATTAAGGCTACCCAGGCCAATTAAAGCTGCATCTGCAGTTCCTTGCGGCTTTTCTTGGACTACGATAGAAACACCTTTTAGAATCGCTTTGAGCTCTTTGTAATTGTGCTTATTTGCAACAACTATAATTTGTGCTGGATTTGCTTTTTTGACCACCTCTACTGTTTTTTGAATCATGGGTTTATCGCCAATCGGGTGTAGGACTTTTGACCGAGCGGATTTCATTCGCCTGCCGACACCGCCGGCGAGAATTATTGCAGCAAAATTATTATTTTCCATTTTTTAGCTTCCTTTTAATTGCTTTTTCTACTTCTTTGTACTCGTCCCAGGGAATTTCTGTTTTGCCGACACAGATACTTTTTTCGTGTCCTTTACCAAAAAACACTACCACATCATTGTCTTTTACAGATTCGATCGCACAGTGGATTGCTTCTTTGCGGTCTAAAATGATTTTGTAGTCTTTCTCTTCTTTTTTGGAAAATTCGCTAAAACCTGAGGCTATTTCTAAGGCTATTTCTCCAGGATCTTCTCTTCTTGGATCTTCCGAGGTTATAACTGTAAAATCTGCGAGTTTTGCAGCGAGAGCACCCATTGTATGTCTTTTTGATTTGTCTCTTTGGCCAGCTGCCCCAAACATGGCTGTTATTTTTGATTTGGGATATTGTTTTTTGAGCGAAGTAAGGGCTTCTTTGAGTGCGTTTGGAGTATGGGCAAAATCGATAATCGCAGTGAAGTTTTGGCCCAAATCTACGCTTTCCATTCTGCCCTTTATGCCGCTAAAGGTGGTAAGTGATTTTAGGATGACTGATTTTTTTATGTCCAGTGTTTGTGCTACCGCTGATGCTGCAAGAGCATTTGCAAGGTTGTATGTGCCTATTACCTGTAGATTGATCGGGAAATTTTTTGGGCTTATGTCGGCCGAGTGCATTTGCGAATACGTGATTATTTTACCCCGAGCTGCTTTTTTAAAAACATCAAAATAGGTGTCGTCTCTGTTAAGTATAGAAGTTTGACAATTTTTAAACAGTTTTAGTTTGGCAAGAGAATAATTTTCGATGTTCTTATGATAGTCCAGATGCTCGCTGGAGATATTGGTTATAACAGCCGTGTGAATCTTGATAAAAGCCAGTCTGTTTTGGTCAAGGCCATGAGAAGTGGCTTCGAGCACAAAATAATCTGATTTTTCGTCTGTCGCTTTCTTTAATAAACCCTGAATCTGCCAAGGGTTTGGGGTAGATACGTGATAACCAGTGTCCTGTGATTTTGCACCGATTTGGGCACCAATCGAAGAAACCATCGAGACTTTTTTACCTGCAGCGGTGAATATATGGTGGATCATGTTGACGGTTGTCGTTTTGCCGTCTGTGCCTGTTACGGCAATTACGGTTAATTTTTTTGAGGGAAAACCAAAATAAATTGCAGAAATGAGCGCCTGCAAGTAGTGGTAAATGTTTTTAATCTTTTGCCACATGTGTAAATTATACCTTTTACTTTAAACTAGGCAGTTAGCATCTCGAATTGTGGCACTACCTGTGCCTGGTGATGGAGGCCGTTTGCCGTCTACCATTGATTGGTAGGTAATAACGGCTTGGTATATCTGGCCTGAAAGTTCGCCTATATCCTGATCGCCATTTAGCAGCGAGTCTGAAATAGTGATTCTTGGATGGGAAACATTTCCGCTTTTTACGAAAGCTGCAAATACAATGCTTTCTGAATCCTGGCTCGTGATTACGACTTTTAGCTCTTGGATAAGCTGATTAAAATAATCTGCCACATCTCTTGCTCTTGTGTCCTGACAACCTATTAATAAATTGAAGGCCGGGCTTAGTTTCTCCAGAGCTTTCCGCTTAAAATCCTCATTTTTTTCTATAAAAGGCACGGCACTTTTCCCTGCCAAACTAGGATAAACGGGCAAGTTTTTACCGTTAATATTTGTCGTACCTGATATTGGGGTTCTTTCCGAGTTTTGGGCGGCATTACCACCACAGGCACCTGAGGCAATTATGCCCGTCGCGGCAAGTGTTGAAAAGACTATTTCTTTTATCATCTCAAAAGAAAATCCCGCATTGCGGAATTGAGGCAATTTTAGCATATTTTTACACTTATTACAAATTCTATAGGCTTTATTTGTCTAAAAATTTGAGTTATAATAGGCACAATTGAAATACCACGTGCCAAAACAAAAGAAGATAAGCGTTTTCCTTTGTTTGCAGTATATTTACCTCCACCAAGCTATTATTTAAAACCCGCTCAAAAGATGTGGAGAAGAGGCCGTTATGGTTTGTGGATAGGGCCAAATCATGACGGATTGCAAGATCCGCATGACCCTTTGCAAACTGCGCAGCGAGATGCAGCAAAAAGCATTATTGCCAGATTGATGATAAGCCAGGATGCGAAGAATTTTTTACAAAGACCAGCCAACGATAGGCAAAGGCAAGTATACGAATGGATCAGTTGTGATAACAACCAGAGGCTTCGTGCAAGAGAGGAACATTTGGTACAGATGGTAGACGGTTTAATTGGCCGCAAGCATCCACTTGGCCGATAGGATGTTAAACGCGGTTGTTGATATGTCTCGTGACTTTGTAGCAGGGTGTTTAGCGGCTGACCCGGACAAATTAAAAAGGATAAATACGGAGCTAGGAAGTAACTTGGATCAAATAAGGCGAATTAACTTTGAAATCATGGTTCACGGCGCACCGGAGGCAACAGAAGTGGTCGAAGGGGTGTCTGCAGAGGGGTAAAATCGACTTATGAGTGCCTGGCACTTAGGAGTACCTGACTGCCAAGTTACTTATTTTTGTACTTGTTTAATTTTCTTCGCTTTTAGTTTGTTGGCTGTTGCCAGATAGCCTCGAAAGTCTTCCAGGGTTATTTTGTTTTTGGAAAGATAAAAAAGATAGGCAATTTCCAAGAGGCCTAAAGTGTTTACTAAAATGATAGCTACAAACCATAACTTATCCTCATTTCTGGCAGCATGATAAAGAGCAGAGCCTTTCCAGATTATTGACCAGGCAAAAATAACGAAAAATATTATCTGCACTAAATATGTTTGACTAGTCGCTGGTGAAAGGAATGTACTTATTATGAAATTATCCATTTTAGTATACACAGTATATCATTTACCCTCCGGTGATATACCCCAATATCCAAATAAGTCTTTCGCAATGGAAAAAAAAGTCGGTGCTGCAGTTTCGGACCCGAAAACAGATGACGACGGTTCACGAAAGCGCACAAGCATCACAAACTTGGGTTTATTGGCCGGCGCAAAGCCAATAAAGCTGGCGATAGTTTTGTTTGGGTCGTAATGGCCCGCAACAGGTATTTGAGCCGTTCCTGTTTTACCGGCTATTCTGTAACCCTTAGGCACAAAGGCCTTTGCTTCTCCCTGATCGACAGCGTTGACCATCATTTCTGTTAATTGAGCTGCCGTTTTTGGCGAAATAACACGGTGTTTTCCACCGGGTTTTACTATCTCCTGAGTACCTTGTGATTTTATTTTTTGAACTATTTTGGGTGTTACTGCAACCCCGTTGTTGGCAATAGCCTGCACCGCCTGAACCATTTGAATCGGGGTAACTGCAAGTCCCTGCCCAAAAGAAGCCGTTGCCAGATCAATAGGCTTCCAATCATCTTTTTGTCTAATAAAACCTGATGCTTCTTCCTGCAAGTCTAAACCGGTCGTTTTTCCAAATCCAAATTTATCAATATAGTCATAGAATCTATCAACGCCGAGCTTTTCGGAAACAAAAGTCATACCGATATTGTCAGAATGTTGTATAACTTCTGTCATAGTTGAATTTGGATAGTATTTATTATTCCAAGTTGATATCTCATAACCTCCAATCTTTCTTGGACCCTGGCAAACATCACAAACTGTATTTGGGGTAACAAGTGACAGATCCAGAGCCGCAGCCATGGTTACAAGCTTAAAAGTTGAACCGGGCTCGTACGTATCTGCTACCGACGGATTTTTGAAATAATCTTCGGAAAATTCCCCAAAGATTGAAGGATTATAGGTCGGATATGAAGCCATTGCAATTATATTGCCACTTGACGGGTCGGCAACAATTACAGTGCCTTCTTTGGCGCCGTATTTGTCCACCGCTTGTCTTAGCTTCTCCTCAACAATGAACTGAGCTGCCCTATCGATTGAAAGGTATAGCGAGCTTCCTTTTTTGGGCTCGAGAGGCCTATATTTGCCGACAAGTATAGGGAATCCAAAGGGGTCTTTGACCTGGCCTATTCGACCGTTTTTCCCTTTTAGCTGGTTATTGTAGTACCCTTCCAGGCCAAAATAGCCTGTATCGTCTCCATCTTCGTTTGATCCTACAAACCCCAAAAGATGCGCCGACATCGAGGCTTCCGGGTAAAATCGCTTGGAGTCCTGGTCAAAACCCAGCCCTTTTATATTAAATTCATCAATTTTCTTCTTTGTAAGCAGGCTCACTTTCCTGGCAAGCTGTACCCAGAATAATTTTTTATTGGATATTTTTTGTGCGATTTCATTCTCTTTATTTTCTGTCTCAGTATCTTTTTGTTTCTGCTCGTCTTCAGTTAATTTTGCTTCACTTGTAGAATATTTTTCCGAGATTAAAAAGGGTGCAACAGTTTTTGCTACCTTTCGGGGATCTTGGGAAATTTCGTTGGGTTTTGCATATAAAATAAACGCTTCCTGATTTGCCACAAGCGGAAAATCGTCTGAGGTGTAAATCTCACCGCGTGCCGCGGGTAATTTGATTTCCTGCGAGAAGGAATCCGAACTTGAGGATACACTCGAAATGAATTGCCAGTAGAAGAGTCTGGCAAGAATACAGAAGGCTAAAAAATAAATACTTACTTGAAAAATTCTAATTCTGTCCATTTCTCAAGTTTATCAGAAGGAGGTATCTAAGAGTAATTTATTACAAGATAGTTATCTTGAGCGGTTTTTTAAACCCCAGTTGTTCAGATTTCTTTACAAGGTTGGTAAGAGATGACTGGCTGGCAATATCGGCCCGCAGCGTCATATTCTCTCTATCCAACCTCTTTATCTCTTCCTGGACTTCGGATAGCTTTTGGCCGCCTGTTGCCAAGCTATTTGCAAAAACGAGTTGAGTAAAAAACAAGCTTGTAATAACAAGGCCGGCCAAAAAAATAATTTTTAGTTTTATTTCTCCGGAAAACAAAGCGAATATCTTTTGCTTGCTTTGCCTGTTTTTAATTTTATAATCTGATATCATGTTTGTTTGTTGGCTACTAGAGCTTAGACACTCAATCTTTAATTAATTATCTTTACGGCCGCTCGCATCTTTGCACTTCTAGATCTCGGGTTTTTCTGCACCTCCTCCGCACCCGGGCCGATTGGTAATCTGCTTAATGGTTTTAAGCAGTTACTTTCCTTGAGGAATCGTTTGACTATTGCATCCTCAAGAGAATGAAAGCTTATTATTACCAACCGGCCATTTGTTTCCAGTAATGGTTCAGTCTGCGCGAGCGCTTCTTCCAAATTTAATAGTTCGCTGTTTATTACAATTCTCAGCGCCTGAAAAACCTTCGTTGCCGGATGCAACTTGGTCCTCATTCTTTTTTTCCGGTACACCTCGCTTACAATATTTGCCAGATCCAGCGTAGTTATGAATGGTCTTATCTGACGGGCGCTACAAATAGCGTCAGCAATTGCCAAACTAAACTTCTCCTGACCATAAGTTTGAAAGATTTCATTTAACCTCCTTTTTTCAAAATTATTAATAATATCTGTTGCCTTTATGTTTGAATCAGCGTCCATTCGCATATCCAAAGGCCCCTCTTTTTGAAAGCTAAATCCCCTTTTTGGATCATCTAGCTGATGCGATGAGACACCAAGGTCGAACAGGATTCCGCTTACTTTTTCGAAATCGTATTTCTGCGCAAGTTCCGAAATACGCGAAAAATTATCTTTTACTACAACTACCCCCTTAAAGTTCTTTTTCCTTAAAACCTCTGCCGCCTCCTGGTCCCTATCGATTGCTAATACAATTCCCCCTCTTTTGACCATTTCTTCCGTGTGTCCTCCGCCTCCTGCTGTTGCGTCTATATACTTCTTACCAGGTACAACATTCAGTAAATCTATTGCCTCATCTTTTAGTACACTATCGTGAAACCGACTCATGTTTGCCCCTTTTCAATCCCTGACAGTTGTTCTTTCCAATTCTTTTCGTCCCAAATCTCAAAATGGTCGCCAGCACCAATTACTATTGGCTTTTTAATATCCGCGTATTCCAAGTAATTAACAGGAATAACAAACCTACCTTGATCATCGAATTTGATAGCGGCTGCGCTTGAAAAAATAAAGCGCCGTATATCTCGTCGATATCTTTCGGTAAGAGGCAAATCAAGCTGTTTTTTAGCTTCTTCTTCCCATGCCCTGACATCAAAGCCAAAGATGCATTTTTCGAAGCCGAAAGACAGAATAACTTCACTTGTCGCAAGATAGTCACGTATTTTTTTTGGTAAAGCGATCCTTCTAGTATTTAGATCAAACGAAGGTATGTAGCTGCCCAGAAACATTTAACCCTTACAACCTTAACTTTTACCCCCGGACAGCCTAATTTTCAGGAGTTATTGATGGTTTGGTTTTCACCATTTATCACCATCTATTACCATTTTTCACCATTTTTGAATTCGTGTCAAGGGGGAAATACTTATATTTCGGTAGGTCTTAGAAGGTAATCTTAAAAATTAACAATGAAAGAGCGACCAGGAGCGTAAAAGCGGCCGCAATTAGCATTAGAATCTTTTTGAGCGTCATCCGAAGTGTGTTTGTACTTGCGTGTATGTTGGAAGAGATTTTGAGGGAGTAACTTTCGCGTAAGGAGTTTTTTTGAATTCGCTGTCGTATGGCCTCATATCAAACGGATTATTGTAATCCAGGCAACCTGTGCAGTGGGTTTTTTGCAGCTTGTCTTTTGTAAGACCAAGTGAGAGCGCCAAGCCTTCCATAGAGAGGTAGTGGACAGATTCAACTTTAAGAATCTTCTTAATCTCGTCCTCTGTTAGAACGCTGTAGTTTCCGTCTTTATCTTTGGTGACCGCTCCAAGTTCGTCTCGGGAGCCGATATTAACCCCTAAAAAGCAAGGGTTTATAAACTTTGGCGCTAAAAAACGGCAGTGAATTTCACGAACGCCAATTTTAAGCAAATGCTCAACCAAGATTTTATAAGTGTTTAGACGTACCGCGGTGTCGTCTATCAGGTAGATAGATTTACCTATAATTGCCGGCGAGACGAAGAATTTCTTTTCTATATGTTTTGTTCTTAAATATGGATCGTCTTCGATAAAAGTTCTTTTTGCATAATCGTATCGCTCTTTTACTAAACCTCTAAAGTATTTAAATTTGGTTATAACGGGCAGTTCTGCTTTTAACGCCTGGTAAAAGGCGAAGGCTCCAGGCCTTGCGGTATCTGGTACCGCAACTACGTAGTCTATTTTTTCTAGGGTTTCTTTTTTAATCTTGCCAGATTTGTATAAGGCAATTTCTTGTTTTGCTAGCTGTTCTCCGAGGCTGTCCCTATTTTGGCCAATAACACCATCCCAGGACGAAGTTTCGTGAGAAAAATATAGCTTTTCAAAAACACAAAAACTTTGCTTTTGAGGTTTTGCCCAGTCGGAGATTGAGACACCGTCTTTATCTGCGACCAACAATTTTCCTGCTTCCAGTTTTTGACTGTGCCTAACATTGATTCTGTCCAGAGCGCAGGTTTCGGAAGCGACAAATATGTGGCCATTGTCCTGGCTCCAGACCAGCGGACGAATTCCCCATGGGTCGCGAAGCGCAAGAAGCTTGTCGTCGTTTGTGACCATAATAAGCGAATAAGCTCCTTTTACATCTGCAAGAGCCGCTGAAATTTTTTGTTTCCATGTTGCACCAGGTGATGTAACGATGAGCCAAGCCAGAATTTCCGAGTCTGAATCCGATTCTGTTTTAATATTATATTTAAGAAGCTTCCTCCTGTGTTTTTTAACGTCAACTGTGCTGCCGTTGTGGCCAAGAGCAATTTCCCAGCCGCCATAAGAAGCATAAAACGGCTGTGCGTCACAATTTTGGCGGCTTGAGCCTTCTGTTGGATATCTAAGATGGGCAATGGCAATTTCTCCGCGCAGTGAATGGTCTTCTACGACTTCAACCGAGTTGAAAATTTCGTTGAATGCTTTGGCTTTTTTATAAACTTTTAGGAGCTTGCCTTTACCTTTTACGGCAACTCCCCCGCCGTTTTGGCCTCTGTGCTGGAGAGCTTTGCCCATCTCTACAGCAATATTTGTGGCATTAAGACCGCTTTTTACAACAGCGCCTGCTAAGCCGCAATGATCGTAAGGTTTATCCGGAAATTCTAGACCATCAGGTTCTTGCACAAGGGGATTTCCTTCTTATAAGTATGGCGTTTTGCGTTTGTTTAGTCAAGGAACCTATAGTTGACAGCTAAAATTAAAAGATGGTACTATTCGCCAACTATGACTAGCCACGAAGACAACCCCACAGGATCAGCCGAAAAATCTGGTTTCCGTACCGGTGCCGTAAACTTGGGTAAGAAATACTGGCGATGGCTGGTGTTTCCTACCGCCACGGTCGGTGCGCTTGCTTATGCGACATATTTAGGACGTAATACTATTGATTTTGCGGTTGATACTGTCGACGGTGAAGAAACTATAAGCGGCCTCGTAATAAATAGAGGTGCACAAGCGGGTATAGACCAGCGAACAAACCCTGTTATATGTGATCATACTGAGGCATGCCCAGTCGACAATACCAGCTTTATTCAGAATAAAAGATATTTTGTGATGATAGACAATTGCGAGCTTGTTTTAGCAGATGCGGATACTTCTGTACAGTCTTGTGGTACGAGTACTTATCAAACAGATGAGGATACATATAATAAGGCAGTTAAAGGCACTAAGATTGAAATTCCGGGTGGCTCTAAGTTGGTTGCCTTTTCTTCAGTAACTAAATAACTTTTATACAATCAGTTCTGTTTTAACTTCTGCAACTTTCACCCTTTTTTGTTTTGCTGTGTCGCGGTCACGGATGGTAACCGTGTCGTCTTCCAGTGTTTGGAAGTCGACGGTGATGCAGACGGGGGTACCAATTTCATCCTGGGCAAAATAGCGTTTGCCGATATTACCTCGGTCGTCCCAAGCAATAGGCAGTAAACTGTTCACAGTTAATAGTTCACTGTAGATATTTCTAGCCTTTTTGACAAGTTCGGGTTTATTGGCAAGAAGCGGGAAAACAGCAGCTTTGTACGGCGCCAGTTTTGGGTGAAGCTTTAGGACAATGCGCTTTTCTTCTTCATGGTAGGCGTCGATTAAGAAAAACAGTGTTGCACGGTCGACACCGCCGGAAGTTTCGATGATGTAGGGCAAGAATTTTTCATTCGCCTCCTGATCAAAATAAGTCATATCTACTCCGGAATATTCCTGGTGGCGGCGGACGTCCCAATCACCGCGGTGGTGGATGCCTTCAAATTCCTTCCAGCCAAAAGGCGAATTGTATTCAATGTCCCAAGCGTCCTGGGCGTAGTGTGCACGTTCATCTTCATCGTGCTGACGAAAACGGAGATTTGCTTTTGTCATGCCAAGCGACAAGTACCATTTCATTCTTTCTTGTTTCCAGTACTCGTACCATTTTTTGGATTCAGTTGGAGTGGGTTTGATGTAAAACTGCAGTTCCATTTGTTCAAATTCACGAGACCTAAATGTAAAGTTTCCGGGTGTTATTTCATTCCTAAAAGCTTTCCCTAGCTGGGCTATACCAAAAGGGATTCGTGTGCGGGATGAATCCAAGACATTTTTAAAGTTAACGTGGACTCCCTGGGTTATCTCCCCACGAAGGTAGACTTTTTGCTTGTTTTCTTCGACAACCCCGAGCTTTGCTTCAACTAGCAGATTAAACTGTTTGGGTTCGGTCCAATCTACTTTTTTGCCTTTATGTGTTTTTTCGTGATCCTCAACAACTTCCTGCTGGCCTGCGCGAATCCTGGTATGGCAAATTTTGCATTCGATTAGTGGATCTGCAAATGCTTCAACGTGCCCGGATGCCTCCCAGACTTTAGGGTTCATGAGTATCGCAGCGTCAAGCCCAACGACATCATCGCGATCGTAAACCATAGATTTCCAAAAGGCTTTTTTGATGTTGTTTTTGAGCTCGACACCTAGCGGGCCATAATCCCAAGTTCCGGCCAAGCCTCCGTAAATTTCAGACCCCGGATAAATAAAACCGCGTCTTTTGGCAAGAGAGACTATTTTGTCGAGACTCATTTTGAGGAGACTACCACAAAAGTGCTAAAAAATTCAATTTGGCTTGTGAGAGTGTCGCCTTCGCGAGTCGCATCTTGATTACCCCAGATTGAATCCTGGTGGTTGTAAACAAAAAGTTTTGGGTCTTGTTTGTCAGTTTTAATCGACAACGAGCCTTTTTTGGGGAATTTTGGTGCTGTTGAGAACACACCGTATACGGGTAACTGTACCTTATTTACATCAAACTCCCCTTTTGGCGGAATTCCGACAGTATCGGCAAGAATTGCATAATAATCTTTGGTAAATGGCGGTAATTTTATAACAAAATTCCCATCATCGCTTATGATTTCTTTTGTTGTCAGACCAACCTGGAGAAGTTGCCACTTGCTTTCTGATTGATATTCGATAGCTCCTTTAAAAAGGTGCAGTGTTAGTTTACCGTCGGTGATTCCCCTGTCCGGACTGGCAGCACCTTTTGAGGCAGTTCCAAGAAGAATGGATTTTTTATACTTTTCGTCTTTTGTGTTTATATCGGTGCCTGTTGCGCCTCGTTCTATTTTTTCATTTGGTATTTGTGGATTGTCCGCAAGATATGTTAGCTCATATTCTATATTTTCAAACTCCTGCATGTTTTCGATTGATATGATGATTTCGGATCCGTTGGCAGTTGGCGTTAGGGTAATAAACGGCCTTTTGGACATGTCCACGTCGGTAATTTGTTTGATCTCCGCGGGGGTGTCGTTCACCTTTATTTGTTTTTGCTGTTTTTGAAATATAAATAAGGAATAAATAACAACAAAAATTAATAGCAGGGAAACTGCGGCAATTATGTATAGATTTCTTTTAGATTGTGGCATTAATAAATTGCTTAATCGCTTTTTTCGATTTTTAGTGAGCGATTATAAACTTGTTGGTATACAGTTTTCTTTCGGTAACGTTTTCAATAATGCTATCAAGAAATGCCAGAAGTTTCAAATAATTTTCTTCATTAATATTTATGTTTTTAAGGTCTTCAAATTTGTCGCTTTCAAATTTTTCCAACAATAATTTTGACTGTGTATGTTTAAGGTTAACGGAAGAGAAAAAACCGAGCGCAGAGAGCAATTTTAGTTTAAAAACGGTTGATATAAGGTTGAAACTCTCGCCTTGCGCGAGTTTTTTTAAATACTCAATTAGAAGGAAGAAGACTTGTGAATTTTTTTGATTTTGAGCAGTAAGACAATTTACGAGCTCCAGCATGTGGTAGATACGATTGGTTTTTTCTTGGGTTGAGTCGTCGTGGCCAAATGATTTTTTAAGTTCCACCTCCGTTAGAATATCTAAACTTTTGCCATGTGCTACATATATTTTGCACCAACTTCCAAGCTCTACATGGCCAGACTTTCTTGAGGTTGGCTTTCTTACTCCTTTGGCAATACAGCTTATTTTTCCAAACTCTTTTGTGTAGATCGTTAAAATTCTGTCTGCTTCTCCTAAATTTCTACGAGACAAAATTATTCCTTCAGCTTTTTGATTCATGGCTCTTTACTTCAACTATACTAAATTTTGACGATTAGCTCTTTGTCTTGAGTTAGCGGGAAACTTTTTTGCTTTTTACCAAATGCATCTATTTCGTAACTGTGTCCAGGATTGCCTGGCTGTTTTTGGATAAGCAACTTGTACTCTTTACCTACCTTAACAGGAGAGGTGTACTCAAACTCCAATTTTGCTGTTTTTTCGGGTGCAATGGTTAAGAATCCTTCAAAGACTGTTTTGTCCAGCTCTTCACTTGAAGTAAGCAGAACTTCGATTCCGCTTGATTTAATCAATTTTGAACCCTTTGGTACATAAATACGGATCCAGTCCCTGTAAGTACCTGCAAGACACAGGCCGCCACTGCGCTCTAAGTTACAATTGTCCCCTTTTCTTGGATACTTGTATTCGATGGTGACCTTTTTATTTAACTGGTCGTTGTCTTTTTTAACTTGCATTTTTACCTTTTCCTCTATGTACAGGTTCGATTTGGCACCGCCAAAGTTTGTTTCATTAATGCTTAAATAGTCGCCGTTGTATTCGTAAATTCGGCCTGCAAAGTTGACTTTTTCGACAGCAGCTTGAGATTTGGTGTCCTTAAAGTAAAGTAGGATGTTTTTTTGCTGCAGGGAGGAGAGCATGGTACTGATTATGTCGGGCCATTTTGATTGTGGAGCTTCAAATGTTTTAGACATAATTTGCTGCATTAAAACTCCAATTATGCCTTTCCTGTCGTCTTTTTCATAAGAAACAGGTTCGTCTGCATATTTTTCCAACTCATAAATAATTTGGGGACAAGCACATGCGTCAACTTTGTCTGCCGTGAATTTTTGACCTAACGCTTCAATTGGACCCAAAACATCAATAAGGTTCAGCACAAATTGTGTATCTACAGCTATAATGCCGTCGTATTCTTTTTTGGCGCTGGAGCTTGCGTACAAGTTTTGAAAAAGATTCATCGATGAAACAAAATCCGGTGAAAGGTTAGAGTCTCTGATGTGCAGGGAGTTTACTTCGAGATATTTTCTAATCGGGTCCGGTGCCGATATTTGCTTTTTTAAGGTAGCATCAAGTTGATATATATCCTGTGACCCTTCCGATTGAATGCTTCCCTTATTGACTCTAAAAATTGCGTAGGCCGTAATAAAACCCCCGGTGGGCCGCAGTTCCTTATCGTTTTGGATTAAAATTAGATATTTTTTCTCCTTATTTTGACCCATTATTTCCGGAAGTACTTCAATTAGGGGGCGTGCTTCTGTAATGAATGTTTCTACTTCGTCTATAGCACTTTTGGCTCTATCAATTTTCTCGCCAGGTTTCTTTGGCAAAAAGTTTGGGTATCGCCATGATTGAATTTGGTCAACATTTTTTCTGACAACCGTTAAATCTTTTCCTACAGAATCCAATTGTGGAGTTACTTTTGACAAAGTTTCTACGACGCTTGACAACCTTTCCTGGGCGGTTCCCCCCAGGAACGTGCCCTTGCCTTTTAAGCCCAAAACGTCGGCATAGGGCGTAACGGCTTCTGCTAAGGTTTGCGTCGCCGAAAGACCTGCAACTGCCGCGCTTGCCCCTCTTTGGGCATCGGCTACGTACCAACCTAAAACAGGAATAACTCTTAAAGGCGTAAAGGCAATAAGAATGACTTTAGTTCTACTAAAATCTCCTTTTGCATTACCAATACTCTTTTTGATTCCGTCCAGATCTTGCGCTTTTGCCGCTTCAGCGACTTTCGCGGTTGATTTAACGGCTTGTCTTAGAGAAATACCGGCTACAACCGTTAAGACGCCATAAACAACTACAAGGAGCAACAAAAGAGAGGTTAGTCTTCTTTTCATATTTTTATTTACACTGCTCCAGTCCCAACAACCATAGAAAAAGGGGTTTTAATAAGAATCCAGGTATCATAAATTATTGAGCGCTTTTCTACGTATTTTGCGTCCATTACAACCCGCGAATCGAAGTTTATAAAAGACCTTCCGGAAACTTGCCATGGACCAGAAGCACCCGGTCTTGCCTTAAGTATAATTTTAACGTATTTTGAGGTTTGGGGATAGACTTTTTGTTGATGAATAAGTTCATCCTGCTGATAGGCTCTTGGTCCAACGAGTGACATGTCGCCGACAAGTACATTAATCAGTTGAGGTAATTCGTCAATTGAGAGCCTTCGTAGGATTTTGCCAATCGGGGTTATTCTGGGATCATTTTGCAGCTTAAAGCTATTTTCTTGATACTCTTTTTTCAATTTGACGTTAATGTCCAAATATTTTTGAGCGTGAACCAGCTTTCCGTCTATTTTGTACATATACATACTTCGAAACTTAAGCATTTTAAAAAGCTTGCCACCACGGCCTACCCTTTTTGGTGTATAAAAAATTGGACCACTGGAGGTAAGTTTTACAAGGGCCATAAACAGTAATATTACGGGTGAAAAAATCGCGAGAGCGATGGACGAACCAATAATGTCAATAAAGCGCTTAACCGTGTCGTAAAACATTTTGGGAATTATAGAAAATCTTCTTTATTCTCTTCTTTTAGTCTCTCAATAACTTTTTTAACGTCTTGCGTTTTGTCTTTGGGGCAAATTAGAAGAGCGTCTTCTGTATCAACTATTACTAACCCTTCAAGGCCAATTGCAGCTATGATTTTTTCCTTTTTATTGCTGTATACTAAGCAATCTTTAAGGTCTATGTCCATTACCAGGCCTTGAAAAATGTTGTCCTGAGGCTTTGCGGCCATTTCATCCTTTAATTCGTTCCAGGTCCCAACGTCACGCCAACCAAGGTCGGCAGAAACTACTACCTGATCAGCCGGCGTTAGGTGCGAGTATATTGCAAAATCTACGGAAGTTTTGGGTATTTTGGTGTACTCTTCCTTCAGAACTGCTTCTTGCTCAGGTGTGCCCCAGGCTTTTTGGATTTTAACTAGGGGACTCGCCCCCTCCTTGAAATATTTTTCATAAAAGTCCAGCATTTTTGCGGCCGACCAAACAGAATAACCAATGTGCCATAAATATTCCCAGCTCTCGGTAAAATTTTTTGCTTCCTCGTACTTGGGTTTTTCTATTTGGGTGATGTATTCAAAAATGGCCATACCGTTTTCACGCTTTAACATTTTGCCCACTTTTAAGTAGCCAAGAGCGACGCTTGGAAACGTTGGTCTAACACCGATTTTTACGAATTTCCCTGTTTCCTGCGCCGTTTTTGCGGCGAGCTCAATTGCCGCTATGAATTGCTTTTCGTTTCTAACAACATGATCGCTCCAGAGACTTACAACGCTTGGGTCATTAAACTTTTTATCTAAAACTGCTGCTGCTAAGCCGACCGCTGCTGCGGTGTCCCGCATTTCCGGCTCAATGATTATGTTCTCAAGGGGGATTTCCGGCGCAAGTTTTACGATCCAACCAACATTGTCCCGGGTTGTCACCGGAAAGATGTTGTGCATGGCAAATTTAGACGAAAGACGGTTTATCATCATTTCGAAGGTAGACTGATTTTCGATTAGGGGTTGGAACTGTTTAGGCAAAGCCTTGCGGCTCATGGGCCACATTCTGGTGCCTGTACCTCCACAAAAGAGGGCTATTTTGAGCGCGCTGGAATCAGAGGAACGCGAATTGCGCGACTTTATTTTAAGATCAGTGGTTTGGGATGGCATATTTGCTGACAGCACTAGTCAAATTATTCCTGAAGGTCGCTCTTGAGAATCTCAAGGCGCTCTTCCTACAGGCGGTACTTCCCCATTTTAACTTAGAATGCCTGTTAATTGCATCTTTTGCCGATTGAGGAGTTTGCTTATTAAAAAATAAGCCGGTTTTTCCGTCTACAACAATTTCTTTGGAACCGCCAAATCCATAAGCGATAATGCTAGTTCCACAAGCTTGAGCTTCGACCATGGCCATTCCAAAATCTTCCTCTTGAGTCACAATTAGGGCTTTTGCGTTTTGATAAAGACCCCTCAGTTCTTCGCGGGTAGCATTGTCTATAAATTCAATGCTATTTCCAGATAATTTTTTGAGCCGGTTGGTGTCTGGTCCCTTGCCGACAATTTTAAGGTTTACACCAAGCTGCTGACACGCTTCGATGGCAATATCAATCTTCTTCCATTTAACAAGCCTGGAAACAACCAAGTAATAACCCGACTTCTGAGATTTACGGCTATTTTGAAAAAAGTCAGTATCTACCGCGGGGTGCACAATTCCTGCCTCCCTGCCGTAAACATTTTTTATTTGGGCAGCGATGTTTTGCGAATTTGCTACATAAAAATCTGCTCGAGATGAAGCAGTCTTATCCCATCTTTTTAACCAATTAAAATAAGGCTTGAGAATAAACCTTAACGATTGTGGCAGGTACTCATTTGCTTGATCCTGATTGTAAAGAAATCGAGGGGCACTGTTTACATAGGAAATATGGATGGTGCTTGGTTTTGTGACAATTGACTTTGCAAAACGAGTGGTTGAGCTGATTACAAGGTCAAAGCCTGAAAAATCAAAGCTTTCGAAGGCCAGTGGATAAAGCGGCAGTAGAATTTTATAGAGTTTAGCTGCATATGGAATTTTTTGGATAAATGAAGTATGGATTCGATTTGGACTTATTGATCTTGGAATTTTTGACCAATTGACTAAAGATGTATAAATTGGTGCATTGGGATAAATCTTGGCAATTTCTGCAAATAACCTCTCCGCCCCGCCAATCTGGCAAAAGTCATCGTGAACAAGAGTAATCCTCATAGGGAAATTATAACTTAGCTCGGCTACTTAATTTGTCTTTGTAAAAATCGACTATTTTTGTTTTATGCTTTTATCAGAATTTTTCCTAGTGCCTGTAAATAACAGCAACAAAAATGTAAATAATAATGAGATGGCGCTTATATATGCTCCAAACTTATAGACGTTGTTTTTAAAATAGAATTTGATTTCGTGATCCCCTTTGGAAACAGAAACGGCTTTAAACGTATGGTTGGCGACCAGTAGTTGTGTTTCTTTGCCGTCTATGCTTACTCTCCAGCCTGGGTAATAATTATCGGTAAGGATTAGGATTTTGGGGTTTTGTGATTTGGTTCTTATTTCTATATTTGTAGGCCCATAATTAACAATTTGAACAACTGCTTCACCTTTTGTCGGATTAAAGTTGGGCGTTTGATTTTCTAAAATTACCGAATCCTTGTAATCAAAATTCTCTGCCCTCATCCGAATAAATATCGGCTTGAGCCCATCTAAGGTATCCTCCCCTTTTTTGTTTATGGCAAAATTCTCATAAGAAGATACCATGTATGCTCTTGGCAATACTTGCGGGTTTTCATACACTGCGAGGGCAGAATCACCTTGGTCTGCAAAAACTGTTTTAAAATTGTATTTTTCAAATTCCTCTTTGGCGCTTTTGTTGCCTAAAATGTATTTGATTCCGAGAATGTTTAATAACCTTAATTTAGAATTGTCACCTAGGGTTTGGTCAACGCTATACCTCATTCCTAGCTCTGCGACAGTCCTTTGTAAATTGGCCTCATTTGGTTCTCTAAAGTAGGATGTGAATTGAAGGTACGAATTTATGTTTGCTGGGTCGTAACCTTCTGGATAGTTAATTTTGTATGGCACAAATATGTTGTTTAGAAGTCTGTCTCCGGTCATTGTCCAACTTCTGTATAAGCCTTGGTTTGATTGGATATATTCTAGGGCCTTTATTTTTGGATAGAGAAATTTTTGCTCTGTGAAAGTGAAATATTTACTCGCAAAAAGGTAAACGTGTATTATGGCTAGGCCTATTATGAGGTAGGGCGCGAATTTTTTTAATCGGTCATTTTTTTGGGAGAAAATTAGCGCAAGAGATGTAATAAAAAACAATGTCATTGGTACAACCAAATTTCTTAAAGAGATAAGGGCGTTTGCTGATTTATCTGCATAATACAGAGCCTTGAATATTAGGGACATCGCGGGAGAAATGATAAAGAGTGAGTATAGAAAAGTCATAAAAATTATGACCGGTTTTATTGCCGCGCTTCTTTTTTTCATAAAAAACTCGAGTCCAAATGCACTAATGACTGCAAAGGAAAAAGTAGTTATAAAAAGTGCTCTATTGGGGATGGTGGACGACAGAAATGGAATTTGCAGGGAAAATTGAAGCCTAGAAAAATAAGAATTAATAGTTAGCAGCAAGGTAATAATAATTGTGATTAAATAGAAACTGATTAGCTTATTCTTATGATGCCAAATCGCATAAAGTGAAAAAATTAACGCTGCAATACCAAAGAAAAACACTCCTTCGTAATACGTTGCCCCTTTGCCACCAATTGAATTCATAGTTGCAGGATTTCCAAAGTAGTCGGGTGCAAAAAAAGTTATTAATTGAGATACAGGAAGCAAGAAATGATACAAATCTGTTGGTTTATAAGCGTTGCGGGCAGAAAGAATATAAAGCTGCATTGATGGAAGAAGTTGAATGGCGCTGATAGCAAAGGTGAGAAATACACTCCCGAAAAAAGCTGTTACCATTTTAAAACTCTTTGGCGCTCGATAAAAAAAATAAAGACCCGCCACTATGACCGTGTAAATATATGACTGAACGAAACCAGAGAAAATTTGAAGTGACTGCACAAGCGCAAGTATCAATATGTACTTAAACTTTTTAGATTCTGCAAATTTGTCCACAAAATATAAGACCAGGGGAAGCCAAATAATACTGTGAGGCAAAATTACAATTTCTTCGCCCCAAGTCAGCATGAGAGGGCTAAATCCAAATGTTAACCCGCCAAAAAAAGCCGCAAGGTTACTCAGTTTTAAATTTCTAATGTAAATGTATGTAAAAATGGCTCCTAAAAAGTATGGTGTGAAGCGGAGAAAGTTCCAGTAACTATACGTAGATAAAAATAGGGCAAAGACAGTTAGTGGATAAAACAAGGCGCTTTGAAAGTTAGCAAAATGAGGTGTACCTGCATAAATATAAGGGTTCCAATAAGGTACTTGAAAGGCTTTAAGCTGTGTTTGCGTGTAACTGATTTGAGGATAAAAAAACCTAAACTGATCCCAACTAGTTGCTTTGGAAGGTAATAATTGATCGAATACAGAATAACTGCTTATAAGAAGGTGTGTATTTAGGTTAATTTTACCTTTGAAAATTGGGAGAAAAATAATGACATTTAATGCTAAGTAAAACAGCAGAGGCCGAACAAATGGTCGATTTAAGATGTTACTAACTTGCGTCTTTGTTGCACTAGGAGGTTTAGGCACCTGGGAATTATATCGCACTAGCTATTTTCGTAAACTGCCAGGGTTTCTTCGGCCATTTTTTGCCAGGAATATTTTTTTACTTGGGCTAAGCCTTTTTTTACCAATTCGTCTTTTATTTTTGCCGAACTGAGCAGGGTGATAATTTTGTCGGCAATATCTGCTGGATCATTGGGGTCGAAATAAACGGCTGCGTCTTGATAAATTTCTTGAAGCGTTGGGATGTTGGACGCAAGAACGGGCACACCGGCTGCCATTGCGTTTAGCCCCGGAATCCCGAAACCCTCGGAAAGAGATGGGAATACATACGCTTGAGCCTTTTGAAAAAGTTTGCTTAGTTCACCTGTGTCTAAATAACCTTTAACTTCTACTGTTTTTTCCAAGTTACGGCTTTTTATTTCCTTTTGTAATCTCTGCCAAAAAATGTCTCTTGGACAAACCAGGATTAGTTTGGTGGTTGGTGGTTGGTGGTTGGTGGTGAGTATTCTAAAAGCATCGAGTAAGTTGTTGAGGTTTTTGTGCGGATATGCATTACCTACATATAGAAAAGATGGTTGATGGCTGATGGTTGATGGCTGATGGTTGAAATACTCTTCTTCTGCGGCTTCGTAAATTACTTTAATTTTTGATTCGTCTGTGCCGAACTTCGTCAGCAATTGCCCTTTTACAAATTCTGATGGGACAATTATTTTTTGTGATTTTTTTACGGCATTTCTAATTGTATATTTGTATGCCCCCCTTTTAAGTTTGTAAATAAGCGGGTTTTTGGTTGTAGCCGATTCCTGGGAAAAATCGTGATGAATAAGATCGTGAATGGTGACAATGAATTTTTTCCTGTAAAGAATTGGCACATTGAAGTGGGGGACATGCAAAAGATCTAAATTTTGCTCGTTGTAAATGCCTGCCATTTTTAATTGTTCTTCTAGGGAATACCAGCTGATGTCTGCCAGTGTTTTTTTAAAGTTCTTGTTTTGGAGTTTTAAGTGATCCCAGTTGGCTTGCTTTAAAAATATAGCATAGGAATTTTTGCTGTCGATCTTTTGTAAATTCTCGATTAACTTTTCTGTGTATTTACCGAGCCCGGTTCCTTGCGGACCGACAAATCTGGCATCTATGCCTATTCGCAGAAAAGCTTTGCTTTTTCGCAGAAAAACTCTGTTTATCCTCATTTTACTTTTGCGAGGCGAAATTTTTCCATAGCTTTAATACCAAGTAGGACCGGATATGTAATAAGTCTAGGGTAAATTTTTTGATAGTGTTTTTTGTAAAAAAGTTCCATCGCCCTTGTTGATTCCCTAAGCGTTTTTTGTTTTGACTTAAGCGTTGCAATACTTAGGTGTTTTGAATGGCTTTTGATGCCGGATGATGCGCCTTTATAATGAATTATTTTGGTGCGGGGTGTATAAAATATTTTTTCGCCGGCCATTTTAAATCTGTAACACAAATCCAGATCTTCTCCGTAAAAAAAGTAGTCTTCGTCAAAATAACCAATTTTTTCCAGGACTTTAGTCCTTATAAACATAAAGGCGCCTACACAAGCTTCTATTTCGTGTTCACTGTTTCTGTCTATATCTCCGTACCTGTAACTATCAAACAGTTTGGTGCCGGGAAATATTTTTGAAAGTTTCGAGAAGTGAGTGAAGGCTCTCCATGGTGTTGGGAATCTTCTCCTACAATCCGCATCCAGCTGTCCGTTGATCAACTGGACCCGGCATGTAGACATAGCAACGTTTGTATTTTCTTCCATATAGCTAAACATTGTTCCTAAAGTGTTTTTGTCTATCGTTGTATCGGGATTAAGAATTAGAATGTATTTACCGCGGGCTTTTTTAAGGGCAATATTGTTAGCTTTGGAAAAACCCAGGTTTTCCCGGTTTGCAATCAATTTGACCAATCTAAAATCTTTTTTGACCATTTGGGTGGTTTTGTCGTGAGAATTATTATCAACAACAAAAATTTCTATTTTAAGATTCTGTTTTGCTTCTTCAATGGAATTTAAACAATGGCTTAGCAACTGCCGGGTGTTATAAGAAACAATAATTACAGAGATATCCATTACTTCGCGCCAACCTCTCTATAAACTTTGTCCAGGCTATTTGATATTTTTTTCCAGTTGTAGTCTGTGGCTACCAACTCGTAAGCGTTTTGTGCCAGGGTTTTACTTTCTTCGTGATTTTTTAGCAAGCGAATGGTTTTTTCGGCTAAATCTTTGGCTGATTCCCCGATAAGTGCGTGTTTATTGTTAATTATGTTAATTCCTTCTGTTGCAAGAGGGGTGCCTACAATTGCAGTTTTAGTAGCCATTGCTTCCAGAATTTTATATTTTGTTCCCCTACCGTTTCTGATTGGTGCTAAAAGAACGTCACTTTTGCCATAGGCTGTTCTTATATCCCCAACACCCTCATCAATCGATATGTCACCAGATGCATAATTTTTAAGGTCGGGTGTTGGGTTTCTGCCAACTATCCAAAGTCTGGCATCAGTTATTTGGGATTTAATCAGCGGCCATATGTCTTTTACTAAAAATTGAGCCGCATCCCTGTTTGGCAACCATTTAAAGTTTCCTACAAATAAAATTGTTGGTTTATTTGTCTTTTGTTTTTTGATATTTGCAAAGTAGTGGATGTCTACTCCATTGGCAACGACATCGACTTTCAAACTAGAATCTATTCCTTCTATGAAATTTTTGTCGTCTTGGGACATGGCCGCTAACCTTTTTGCCCTGGTCCAGTAATGCTTCTCCCACCATTTAATTTTTGCCACATCGAATTTTAAAAATGGTTTTAAAAATGTAAACCAGGACGGTAGCCCCTCTACAAACCTTTGGTAAACAAGGTACTCTATTACCTGCTCTACCAAAAATATTGGTACGTTAGTTTGCGGGATATTCGGCATGACGTAAAATGTTTCTGCGTGAATCAGGTCAAAATTCTCTTTTTCCAGAAGGTTACTTATATCCCGCCTCAAGGACCTGCTTATATAAATTGACACTAAAAATGGGTATGGGGTAACCGCTGCCAGAATTATATTAAGCGGTGACCAGGCTTTTCTCCTTTGATAAACTAAAATATTTTCGCAAAACGGTTTTAAGTCTTTTAAGTATTGCTTCTCTTTCGGTTCTCTTATGAACGAGACCAGGGTAATTTTATGTTTAGAGGATAAGTTTTTTAATAAGTTATAAGTGCGTATTTGTCCGCCAGACACCAAAGGATAAGGTAAGTACGGGGTGATCATTAGGATCTTCATTACCGCTGTAAACACTCTTGTGTCATTTCTAAAATTGCATAGTCAGTCGTTTTTTCTAAAACTATGCAGTTTGCGATTATGTTTTTTATGCCAGCATCTTCTACATCTACCGTAACTAAATATTTTGTACCTTCTCCGACGAGTGTTGTTAGGGGCCTGTCTACAATTGGGTAACCATACCTGTTTGTGGCATATAAAAACGCTGAGTCGCCATTATAGGGAGCAACGACGGTTGCGTCTTTTGGCAGAAGTCTGTCGGCTGCTTCCCCTGCAGTAATTATTTGTGGCTTATTTATCCAGTAGTAACCCTGGACCTCATACCAGCCTAGCGCATACATTAAAAAAAGCAAAAACACTACAACAGTTAAAGACACATATTTATTTAAGAGTGATGATTTAAAATCGACTAACCAACGGGTGCCTATTGCCATAAAAATAGCTGCTATCGGGATTAAGGGAATTTGGTAGTAGTCGTGTCTTACATTGCCTGATGCAAAAATGGAAACATACAGAATACACGATGCAAATAGTGAATAATAAAAGAGTTTTTCGTTTCCAGGCTTTTTAATAACACCAATAGTTGCAAGAGCAAAACCACCAACCGTCAGGATTAATTTACCTAAGCGTTCTGCTAAAATCCAGCGGAAAAATGCCCCCTTAAAACGAATGTTTCCCTCGTTAATTAAAAAACGCCAGTTTGGAATTCCTGCCGGAAACTTTAGAATCCAAATTCTCCAGGCGAGTAGCGGTAAAACTGACAAAATGGCATAAATCCATAATTTATAGTTTTTGATGCCCTTTAATCCATATTTTTCTAAGGTCAAGTATGCAATTGGCAGCAAAAAGAAAACTGCTATTGGCCAAGACAGAAGAGCCAGGTTTGTAAAAATGACTGAAAGAAAGAGGAAAACGAAATTTTCTTTTTGAAGAAATTTTATAAAGAAATAGTAGAGCGCCAAAAGACTAAAAACCATGAATGGCCCGGGTAGAATTGTTGATGAGTAAAAAACATTGTATGGGATTGTTGCAAAGAAAAATGCCGCTAGGGCTGCTGTTTCCCATTGAGAAAAGTGCTTTACAACAAGATATAAAAATATTGTAGAGGCAATAGTGATAGCTACGGTTACCAACCGCGCGGACAATGTGGATACCCCTGTAACTAGCCAAACGGCGGCTACAATTGAGTTATAGATTGGAAATTCGACAAAACGATATCTATTTGGGTTATTTTGTCCATTGGCTTGGGCCGACATGTCATCAAACTTTGGTACGAAAGGCGTATAGCCCTCTTTAATGAAATTCCGGGCAACGGCTGCCGTATCTGCTTGTCTCCAAGAGTGCCAATCAGCAAGGGGCCTGTCTATTTTATAGAGTCTGAGAATAAGCGCCAAAAGTATAATTGCTGCAAATATAAGAAGCTCAATTTTCTTCACGTGCTTTTATTGTTGATTGAATATTTTACAGTTGCAAGAAGAATTGCGACTAATATCCAAAAAGTGTAAGCAACTTTTGATGCAACAAAAACATCTATATAAAAAGCGTTTACCAGAAGCCCGATTGTAGCTGCAAAAAGGCCGGCAACAACGGTTGCATGAAACAAGTCCTTTATCTTGCTAAAACCGGAGAAGGCTTGGTAGCAAACTACGGCGATAATTCCGTAAAAGGACAGGAAACCGAGCATGCCGGTTTCTCCAAGTGTGCGAAGAAAATCGTTATCGGTTGATTCTGCTTCTGTAAAATCTTCAATATTAGCTTTTGTTAATGTCGAGTAGCCTGAGCCTAGGAGGGGATTTCTGGTAAAACCCTGTATCGCCTTTGGCCAGGTGTAGTCTAGCCTAATACTAGTTGAAAGGTCATACTGAATGGCGTTTTGGGAGTAAATCCTTGGCTTTGCAGCGAGGGTGGAAGGTAAACCTTCATCATTACCATATTCCGGGACATCCGTATAAACGTCAGCAGGTTTTTGCTCCTGCCCCGGTTTTTGGGCACTTGGGGGTATATCTGATTTTGAGCCAACATCTAAAAAGGCGGTGCCGGCCCCACTTGGTGCATCTTTTAAAGGTTTAAAGGCAACAGCAATTAAGCTATCCATTTTTAATAAGTGCGCGAACCTCTCGGAAAGTTGACCGAAAGACAACATTATTGTCATTGAGATTAGTATGACTGCAAACCACCTGGAGAGTGCCCAAAACCACCCTTTTTTAAGAATTAGAACCCCAAATACTACGGTTATTGAAACTAAATAAGCAAGAAACGATGTCCTTGATACTGTCAGTATGAGTAGCCAAAAACCAAACATGGAAACGATAAAAAATAACAATTTCTGCCACCATTTTTTAACAACAAGGGCAAGAGGAATAAATAATGTGAGAACAATCATTAAATATGCTGCAAGGTCATAATGGCCACCAAACGTGGAAAGTACACGCCCGTGGTCGCTTAAATAGAGCGCAATACCCTTGGAAAATTCCCGGTTCATTGTAGAGTAAACCGGAAATCTGTAATATTTTTGACCGAAACCATAAATGGACACGAGCAACAACACGATGGCTGCCAGATAAACATATTTTTTAATTTGCACAAGTGACTTAATTGATGAGAAAAATACGAAAAACACGGAAAAATATTCGATTCTTCTTGCCCAGTGAAGAAAGATTTTTTCTATATGGATTGCCTGAAATGGTACAGTTTTAGTTATGAATATTGCAGAAAGGGATGAAATAAAGCCAATAATTATGTAAATTATAATTGGGACAAGGAGTGGATTATCTTTTAAGGTAACCTTTTTGCGAACAACCCATATTGCCCAAACCAAAAAAGTAAAACCTACCAAAAAATCGTCCAAACGGATTCTTACAATGTAACCCGGTAAAATATCCGCGAGGGGAATTTTAGGGTAAAGAGGAATAATTATAAGAAGGGCAAAGGCTAGATACTCTAAAATATGATCATCCAGCCACTTTAAAAGCTTCTTCATAAACTTTGGCAAGCTCTTTTCTCCCCAAAATAGAGAAGATAAAAATTCTTGCCAGTGCTCCTATTTTAAGGAAGACTAGCAGTAATTGCAAAGAAATAACTCCCCTGTGCTTTTTGTAAAAGTAAATGAGACCTATGTATTCTCCCAAGAAAGCATTTTTGGCAATTTTACCGCTGGATCCCCTGCCAATGTGAATGATCTTGGTTTTCGGTGAAAAATAATTGGAAAAGCCTGAAACTTTAATGCGATAGCACCACTCGACATCCTCACCATACATAAAGATTTTTTCGTCAAGTAAACCTGCTTTTTTTATGACAGTTTTTGGAATTAAGATTGCGGCGCCACTTGCCCAATCTATTTCCTGGGAATTTTTGTAAAAAGCATCATGATCAACATGAAATGGTTTTAAGAGATAGCCAAAAGGCAGATCATCTATAAAAGTCATCCATAAAAATACCCGCCATAAGTTGGGAGAAAATCCGACAGATTGTTGAATACTTTTGTCTTCGTTAAGGAGCAGGGGGCACAGAACCCCTAAATTTTTGTTTGAATCGCCAATTTCCAGAAGTTTTTTAAGCGAATTTTCTATCAAATACGCGTCTGAGTTAAGGAGAAAAATATATTTTCCTTTTGCCTCTCTTATGCCTTGATTGTTAGCTGTTGCAAAACCTGCGTTGTTTTTGTTTTGGATTAATTTAACTTGGGGAAATTTTTGCCTTACCATTGTTTGGCTGCCATCTTCCGAAGCGTTGTCGACAACTATTACCTCAAACGAGATGCCTTTAGTAAATTTATAAATGGATTCAAGGCAATCCTGAAGAAGTTTTTTTGTATTCCAGTTGACAATAATTACGGTTACGTCCATTTTACTTCTTAATTTATGGATAGGTTTGTACCAAGAAAAACGCCAACCAGTATTAAAATACTAGCTAAAATTATTACCAAGGACAATCTCTCCCCAAAAAAAATTATTCCGTATACCAACGCAGACAGTGTAGTTGGATAAATAAAAGTGGAAGATATAAAGGCTGAGGTATTTTTTATAAGCCATTGACTCAAAATAAAAAATCCCACGGAAGAGATAACAGCGGCTGCGATAATTGAAAGAATTAAGTTTGGTTCAAACTTCAATAGCAAAAAATCTGTTTGTCCAGATGCAGGAATTAACAAGATGCCGGATAGTATTGTTGTCAGGAAAAAATCTACGAATATGATGCTAAGAGGGCTAAATTTGTCACTTACTTTTCTAGTAATTATTATATACAGTGACCATGAGATAAGGCCGCCCATGACCAAAAAGTTGCCGAGCGGGGTGCCCAAGGAGAATGTTTCTTGAGATCCAAGCGCACCAAGAAATAAAATAAGCATTCCGACTAAGGTGAGTAAAAGTCCTATTATTTGTATTTTTGTTAATTTTTCCCTTAAAAGGAAGTAGCCTAATCCTGCTACGATCAGCGACGTGGGGACATAGATGAGCTGACCGACGAACACATTAGTTCTTTGAATACCGTATGCAAAAAATATCCAGTTTAGAGCAAACAATAATCCTGCTGCTATTAATGTTTTTGAGTTTTTAATAGCTGTGGTCACTTCCTGCCTGTTTACAAAGGGCAGCACAATAATAAGTGAAACGAGTGCCCGAAAGAAAACGAGGGCAATTGGATTGATTTGGCTGCCACCAAATTTAATGAGCGCCGAGCCTGCTCCACCTAATACCAGTGCAAATAAAAAGATTGCTGGAATCATTGAAAAAGACGGGCGCGGCCAAGTTTGTAGTGCGGATCCTTGTTTTTTCTCTCCCCGATTTTTTTGGCGGGTACCCCACCAACTATTTCAAAGTCACCGACGTTTTCTACTACAACTGCGCCGGCTGCAACTATTGCTCCTCTACCTATTTTAACTCCAGGCAAAATCGTTACTCTTGGCCCTATAAACGCGTAGTCGCCAATTTCCACAGGCTCTTCTCGTGGATCGAATCCGCTGGAATGAACATCGTGTTCACTGTTGTAAATTAAAACTTGAGAGGCGATATCGACATGGTTTCCAATGATAAGCGGTGCACGGCCGTCTAGGAATGCGTGGTCGCCAACTATTGTGCCTTCGCCGATTTCTATGCCTGCGGGGTTATAAACACGCGACCACATATGGATAAACGAATCTTTTCCCATTTTCATTCCAGATATCACAAAGAAAAATCTGCGAATAAAGTGGAAGGGTACGTTATAAGCAAGACGATTGAGAATGTACAGCCAAAAATCCATTAAGATCCAATTAATGCGACTCGCCGCTTTTGCAGCGATTTCAGTTGAAGATAGGTCTTTGCCCATTCGGTCCTTCATACATTTAATATAAACAATGGCGGTTAACTTTACCAATTATTGTACTATGGGTTCAGTTTTTGGGCAAATTGCCACTTTACTATCGGTTTAGTGATTCCAGAACTTTGAGAGTTTCGGCGGCGCATTTTTCCCAGGAGAAGCGCTTTACGTTTTCGTAGCCCATTTTAACCAAATCTTGAGATAATTTTTCGCTTGAAAGAATTTTTTTAATTCCCTTTGCAATAGAATTGGAATCTGTAGGGTCTATTAATACTCCACTCTTGCCTACTACCTCAGGCAAGCTGGATGTGTTTGATACCACAGTCGGTACTCCGCAGGCTTGAGCCTCGATAACCGGAATGCCAAATCCTTCGTAGAGCGAAGGTAAAACATATAGTTTAGCTCCGGAAATTAAGGCTGGCAGTTCCTGCTGAGTAACATAGTCCGTAAAAATTACGTTTGCCTCGAGTTTTGATTCTCTAACTTTTTTAAAAATAGAGTCAAATAACCACCCTTTTTTACCTACAACAACCAGCTTAATACCCAGGTCTATTAATTTTAGGGCTTTTAAAAGGCTCTCAACGTTTTTGCGTGGCTGCAGCGTGCCCACGAAAATTATGTAGTCTCCTGTAATTGCGTATTTTTCTTTAACTTTTTTAATTTTTGCTGTTGGCTGTAGTTTGAAAAGCTCTTCGTTATACCCCATGTGTGTTATGGAGATTTTATTTGGATTTATATCGTAATTTTTGATTATGTCGTCTTTGGTAGAGGTTGAAATTGCAAAAATGTGCTTTGCGGCTTTAATTGAATATTTGGACCAGTTGATTAGCTGATAAAGATCGTCTTTGTTAAAAAGTTCTGGAAAATGCAGATACGAAAGATCAAAGATTGTTATAGCGTATGGAACTCGGGAAAAACGCGGGCCGTAATGACCAAGTGTAAAGAACAGGTCGATTTTTGACGAGAATGTGAGCTTAATAGGCAAGGCAAATTGTGTCCAAAGCCTTGTAGGCCCAAAGACCTGGTATTTATAATTTGACGTTTTGGTTGGCAAATCCGAGAGTGGTTTCTCTTTTAAATAAACAATAAAATCGTGGCTTTTATTTTTGGCAAATTGTGCCAGCATGGAGTAGGCGTATTGACCGGAGCCAACTCTGTTTTTGACGTTTGCTTCGTTTCCATCTAGACCTATTAACATAATTTAATTATATTCGTAAACTCATGTAATTTCTACGAAATTATAGCTTGACGGGAGATGTTTTCATCTGACAATGATTCTTGCTAACTCTTCGTAGACTTTTAAGGTTTCTTTTGCCGTTTTAGACCAGGAATACTGCCTTGCGCGATCTAGGCTTGCTCTGACCATTTTTTGACGGTCCTCGGTATCCAAATTAAGAATGATCTCAAGCGCTTTTTTCAGTTGTCCTTCGCTCCTGGGGTCAATGAGAATTGCTGCGTCTTTGGCAATTTCGACAAGTGACGAATTATTAGATGTGATAACCGGAGCCCCACAAGCCATGGCCTCCAACACGGGCAAACCAAAACCTTCATAAAGAGATGGGTAAACAAAAACAGCGCAACCGGCATAAAGAGATATTAATTCTTCTTCTTTTACGAAACCTGTCTGGATTACGTTTGGGACAACATCCAGCGCCGGACCCCACCCGTATTTTCCGGTTAAGACTAAATTAAGTTCTGGTTTTGCTTTATTAATCTTTTCAAAAGCATCCACAAGTTTTTGTATATTTTTCCGTGGTTCCTGCGTTGCTACTGAGAGAATATACGGTTTTTTTATTTTGAATTTAGATAAAACCTCGTTGATTTTTTCCTCTAGCTGGGGCTTAAATGCTGGCGATGCGGCATTGTTTATTACTCTTATTCTTTCATTTGGAATTTCTAAAAATTTAACAACATCTTCTTTTGTTGAATTTGATACAGCAATTATTAAATCGGATTCTTTTTTGACAAGTTTTAGACGTACCTCTTGGTTTTTGAGTATCCTCCTTGGCAGGGAAGATGGGAAAAGATAAGGAACCACATCGTGAATCGTGGTTATCTTCTTTGACTCATTCTGATTTATCGCCGGCTCAATCCAATCGGAGGTGTGTAAAATATCAAAATTGCCTATAACCTTTTCAAGCTTAATTAGGTGAATTTTGTTGAAAATAATTTCAAAAAAGCCAATTGGAAAAGGAAAAAATTTGAACTGGACATTCTCAAGAGCTGCAAATTTTTTTTTAAGCTTGTTTAGTCTAGGGAGCTGTCGAAGTGATGTTCCAAAGAGGAGATAATCGTTTTTATTGTCGACTTTGAGCAATGACTCGACTAAGTTCTCTGTGTAACGTGATACACCTGTTTGATAAACAATTTGAGATACATCGATTGCTATTTTCAATACGCGAATTTTATCACAAACACGCGTCGATAAGCCTTCGAAAAGTTGAAAAATTTTAAAATTGGGACTGCAAATAAATAACCTTTTAGGTAAAGGTAGTAAATATACTTGTTGTTGGTAATCCATGTTTTCATAAGCACATTTCTAACAAATAAATTTAGATTAGGGTATGACGTTACTGTTGCATTTTTGTTAAGGAGCCTTTTGGCGCGGTCGATGTAAACAAGCGTTTCATCTGCTTTGGGCAAGCCATTTTCTACGTGTTCAGTTAGAAATTTATTTTTACTTTTCATAAGTTTTTGCCAATACATGTTTAGTTGCCTATCCTGTTCTTCTGCGCCTTTTCCGCAAGGAACAACGATGATCGCCAATTTTTTTGTAACCCTCATCATTTCAAAAATCGCTTTTTCTCTGTCAGTAGGCAAAATGTGTTCCAAAACGTCAACAGATATTGACACATCGTAAGTATTTTTGCGAAAAGGCAATTTTGATCCACTTCCTTTGATTTTATTCAAATAGTCACTTTTTGGACCAGCGAAATCAATGTCAACTCCATCTATCCTCTTTTTAAAATAAGGGGTGATGCCCAAAGAGCCGGATCCAATTTCAAGTATTTTTGAATTTTGCAGTTTTGCTTTTTTAATTTCCGAAACAACAGGGGCGTAACGCAAAGCAGCTTCTGGATGCTGGCCCCAAAAATACTTATCGAAAAAATTTCTCAAATTTTTCTCAACGTTTAAATTCATAAAGATGATGCATATTTATTCATTTTACAAATTCGTAAACAAATCCAACTCCTTGGAAATTATCGGTTTTTGTATTGATAAAGTGCAGGTCGATAAGCGATTGAAAAGCAAAGCCCTGAGGGTCTGTTATTGGTGACAGGTACTGAAAGAGAAATACTTTGTTTTTGTTTTGGGTGTAACTAGTTATATTTTGAACGACATTCCCTTGGGTGGGATCAAAGCTTTCAAGGGCACCTCTTGCCTCGACAGCGCCATTATTATAGTAGTCAAAAGGCGGCATTGAAAAGTTAGACTCGAACAAAACCAATGTTTTTGAATCCGAGTTGGCAGTGACATACTTAGTTGCATTTTTCCAATCTTCTCTTTGGAATTTTGGGTTGGCAAAATAAATGAAGGTTGATGTTAAATTTATTATAAGAGCCAATGACAGAAATGTCCTCGTAGGTAGTGACCAGTTAATGTTGTTAATTCCTGCGGCGAGCAATATATAAAACGCCGGTAAAATAAATAACATTCTGAAATAGGAAAAAACAGGAACAAAAAAAGATATCAAAAACGCAACTACCGGAGGGAGCAATAAGTAGAACCATAAGAATGATCTAATGCGCGTTAGCCTTAAAGTTGAAATTAAAAACAAAAATGAAAAGTAAAGCCCAATTGGCAAAAAGAGAAGGGCGTATGACAAATTATTGTCGTTTGAGATTCTCCCTATTGCAAACTTTACGAAAGCTAAACCAAGATCTTTAATACTCGAGCTACCAACGACGCCAGACCAAGCCGGAGAAGCAGCCGATGCGGATAAACCTACCTTTAATTGCTGTGGTAGCATGAGAAGCCAGGGAACAATTAACAGCAATATTAACAAGAATGCAGGAATAAAAGATTTTAAGGTATTTTTAGCAAATTTTTTACGTGAGACTATTAAAAATAAAACGTATACAGGCAAAAGTATGTACGGAAGATAATCACTATAAAGCATTAATGCAGTTGACAAAATAAAGCCTACCCACAAGAGGAGCCTATCTTTTATTAAAAGTGATACAAAAAAATATACGGATAAGCTGGCAAGAAAAGCTGCCAGCATATACATTCTTGCTTCTTGGGAATAATAAATATGCAGGGGGCCTGTCGCTATAAGCAGAGCTGCAATAACACCGGTTTTTTTGTCGTAAAGTTTTTTGCCTATTAAATATGTTATAAAAACTGTCATTACGCCCAAAATGACGGATGGTATTCTAAGGGAGATTTCTGAAGAGCCAAATAGTGATATGAACGATTTTAATATTACGTGATAGAGCGGTGGATGAAAATCACCCAAAGGATAACTAAAGATCAATTTGCTGTAGCTTAAGGAACGCGCAAAAGTTGCATTTATTCCTTCATCAAGCCAAAGACTCTGGTCAAGACTAACAAGTCTTAAGATTAATCCAATTAATAAAACTGGCGCAATCATTTATATTTGTTTTTGTTTACGGTTGATTCTAAAACGGAACAAATTACCGCAAAATCATAAACTAGCTTGAAAATTACAAAGCGCGGATTTGCGTGAGTAAAAGATTTTAATACTGCTATAAAGATTGAAGCCATTGGATTGTATAGAATAATTGATTTTAATTTCCGTGGAATGTTACCTGTAATAAATTTGTTTTTGCCGATCCATCTGGCTTGTTTCCAAATTTCTTTTAGGGTTGATGGATTTTTGTGATAATATTTGGCACCTTTTGCCAGTGTGGATTTTAGATTAAGTTTAAGGGATAGTGACCAATCGTCCGTGTAATCCCCCGTGGTTTCAAAACCACCAACTTTTTGAAATTCACTTTTAAGAATTGCCCTAAAAACCGGCGCAGTCTCGGGGTAACTTTCGGGAATCATTTTCTCCGGCGGACAATTTCTATTCATATTCCAACAAACTGACCATGGGTTATTATGATTGATTACATATTCATTTTTTGAAAATGTTCCGATCGTTTCTCTTTTGGCTATCGGCTCCGTTAAATCTTTTATAAAATTCTTTTCGAAAACCATATCGGCGTCTACAAAAACAAGAATGCTCCCTCGAGCGTTTTGAGCCCCTAAATTTCTTGCCACCCCAGGGCCCCCGTGGCTTTGTTTTAAAAGGATTGCTTTGGATTTTTTTACAATTTCTAGCGATTTGTCAGTTGATCCGTCGTCTATAACTATGACCTCGACAGGTTTGTATGATTGTTTACTTAATGATTCCAAACAGCCCTTTAGGCTGTCTTGTTCATTGTAAACGGGAATTATGACAGATATTAATTTGTCCACTATTTTGTGATTTGGTTAACAAGCTTTGAATATTCGTGAGCAATTTTATTCCAGGAGAATTTAAGGGCTTGATTATATGGAATATTACGATAATTTGTATTGGCTGCAATTTGTAAGTCTTTTGCATAAGTTTCAATGTTGACCGGATCGGTTAGAATTCCGGCATCTCCTACTATTTCTGCCCTTGACTCATCGTTGGTTGTAATCACAGGTAAATTGCTAGCCAAAGCCTCCACGTACGAGATACCAAAGGCTTCTGTCTCCGAAGCTAGGGTAAATACTTTTGCGGTTCTATAGTAGGCAGGTGTTTGGGCATATGGGACAGAAAGTCTCATATATCTCTTGCCCAATAACCGTTTTCCAAGTGTGTCGATTTGCCCTTTCTCTTGACCATCGCCCAGTACTAGCAAACTCAGATTTTTAGCTTTGGCCACCGCTCTTATAGTTAAATGAAGCCTCTTGTAGGGAACGAGAGCTGACGAGCAAATAACAATAGGTTTTTCCAGATTAATGTTTTTAGGTTTAACCTTAGGGTTAAATTTCGCAAGATCAACACCGTTTGGTATTGTTACTACTCTAAGCTCTCTGGACAGCCTTTGTGCCCAGTAACTTTCTGACTTCGTTAAAGCAACAAATACATCAGGATGAAAAAAAATATTCCAGGCATCATCTGAACCAATTCCAGCATGACCTGAAACCAAAATTTTAAAATTCACAATTTTACTTAATATTTTCAAAATCACGATCTGCCATCCACCATTTAAAGGAATTACTAAATCGTACTTACCCTTTACAATTTTTGGGATTGATTTGATAGTAAAAAGTGCGATTTTTAAAGACTGTATGTCCAGATAAATTTTTGAGAGGAAAAATTTTGAAGAAGTTGGTGCTTTTGCGAAAGCCTTTATTTGGTATGTTCTGGTTTGGGGAAGCTGAATGGTTCTACCGGCTTGATAAATATCTATTCTGTGTTTTGTTGAAAGTCTTTTTGCAATTTCATATGCAAAAGTTTCCACTCCGCGATCTACAATTCCTGAATAAAAACTTAAAACAGCGATGTTAGTCATGGTCTTTGTTTTTTTGTTTATACCAAAAGTAACCGAGCAATAAAAGCAGCGTTGTAAGAGTTACGGCCTTGCCAACAAAAAAGGGGTTGGGTTCAAACTTTAATTCTAAAGCATCTGTTTGCTGCGCAACATTTACATACATAAATCCGCTTGTGTCTTTTTCTACCTGGTATTTTTTATTGTTCATATAAGCAAACCACCCCGGATAATAAAATTCCGAAATATTTAGTTTTCTTGGTGAGTCGGCTTTTGAAAAAGTTAAAAGAATTGAGTTAGGCGAATAGTTTTTTATATTGACATTCGACGGGTCATCTTGAAAATAATAGCGTGGATTGACCAAGGTATTTTCGTAGAGGTAAATATTATCGAATTTGTTAACAAGTTTAAGCTCATCGCTTGTTAGTAAATAGGTAGACGCTACGTATTTAACATTTGCTGTCGCGAGTAAATTCGCGTAGGGCTGCGGCGGATTTTTGATCTGCCAAACCTGATAGGGTGGAAAAATAACAGCAAACTGATTAAACGTGTAGTTGCCCGCTTTTTGCATATAATCTACCGCTGCTTTTTCTTGAAGTGGTGTTTCCCCATTTAGGGTCTGTATGTCGTATTTATTCAATAGCTGAGGATTAAAGCAATAAGTTGTGCAATACACTCTAAAAATGTCTTTGTCGGCAGCTAAATATTGGTACATGTCCTCGTTATTCGCTTTAAGATAAGGGACAGAGGTAACTTTTTTATATCCAATAAAAACTGTCTCAACTAAAAAAATTAATACAAATAAATAGGCTAGGTTTTTGTTTTTAAGAGAATCGAGACCGTAGGCAAGCAGTAAAGCTGCAACAAGCGCCACGATAAACCAGGGCCTTGTAGTAATTCTGGAATAGCTAAGACCAGGGACGTATTTGTAAAATAATTCGAAAATTGGTGTTGATGTCCCTGCGATAAAAATAAGCGTTAAAACACTAAACATGAACAAAATGAGTTTTTTCCCTCTACTTAATTTAAAAAATGCATAAGTACCCAGTAGTAATGGGGAAAAGCCAAGGTAAAGAAATTCCTCATGGCTCAGACTATTAAAAATTGGGTAAGGGAAAAATAGGCTTAATACAAATTTTTTTGCGTTCCAAATCGGCTGTGCTACATCTGTGAGCGTTAGCGATCCGCGGGTTGAGTATTTAGCAAATTCCAGTTGCGGTAGCAGAAAAATTGCTGATAATAAAATACCTAAAATTAAAGTTAGTGCAAATGGAGTGATACTTTTGATGATATCTTTATATTTTCCGATGAAGAAATTAAATTTATAGACAATATAAAAGAGTAAGAAAATAAGTGCGTAATAAAATATTGTGGGATATGTTGCGAGCATCCCGTAAACGGCTAGCGCACCCAAAAGAGTCCACTGGTTTCCGCTTTTGCCTAAAATTATGTTTCTTACAGTTAAAAATAATAGTGGGAACAAGGTAAAAGCGGCTACCATGGTAATGTGACCCGCTGTGATATGCAAAATGATTTTAGTTGAGAATGTATAAACAATAGCTGCAGCCAGGGAGGATGATTTTGACAGATTAAAACTTTTAGCCAGATAATACGTTGAGACTACCGATATTAAAAGATGAAATAAATAATACATGATTACCCCAGTATCAACAGGCAGTAATAAAAAAATAACGTTTGGTGGATAGAATATTGAAGAAAGCGGATTGCCTACAAAATTTTCGCCACCCATCTGACTTGGCCTCCAAAGAGGCAGGTTTTTATTTTCATGGAACGACTTTGCAATAAAGCTATATATAGGCACGTAAGTTCTTCCTAAATCGTTGTCTCGTTTGGTAATTAAGTCTGGCCTAATTAGCACAGGCAAGAAGAAGATGACTACTACTAAACAAAGAAACAATAGGGAATGCCTTGTTACTAGTTTTTGGATTTTAACCATAAGGTATCTGAGATTTGAATTTGGTTTATGTAATTTGTGTCCAGGTAAGTGACAAGAATAGAGGGCATGTATGAACCGAGAGCATATTTTTCTTTCCCTTCATAAGGTTTGTAGACAATGAATTGCGGTTTTTGCGATTCTATTGCAGAAATGGTTCTAGACTGCAAGCTACTGACTTCAAAATACCAAGGGAATTGGATTGCCCAAGGTTTAATTGGCAATCTCTTCGAAAGTGGTAAAAGCTGATCTGGTCCGTTTTGAATGTATATTTTTTCCTGAGGTGAAGTAACAATAGAAAGTAAATGTGCACTTGATTGAATATCCGGTTCAAAAAATCTAATTTCTGTAAGCCAGTTATTTTGGAAATAGTGAATTGTGAAAATACTTAGCAGGCCGATCGCTATAATAGGCAGATATAGCTGTTTTAATTCCAAGTTTTTTAACGATTTAAGTTGTATTCCGAGTGCGATTGCTATTATTGCTAGATAGGCAATTAGGTGGAAATAATCAAATCTTGGATAGGCAAAAAGCGCTACAGGCAGGGCACAAATTATGAGAAAATATTCCCTTGTTTTTGCGTTTAGGGCAGAAAAAACCACTAGTGTAAACGGTATTAATACAATCAAAAGCTGTTTTAGTGCAGGCAATGCCACATAACCGGGAATGGCCGATGCTTTAAAAAATGGCAGTATTACTGCCCAAAAAACAAAATCTCTTAATATACCCAATTTATAAAAAACAATCAGATGAATTGTTAACAAAAAGAGGGAGAATGCAAAAGGTAAAATAAGGTTTTGTATAAGCTTCTGGGGGGATGCTCTGTTTTTATAAAGTAAAATCCCCAGGTAAAAAATAATTATCCATGCTGCTTGTTGCTTAATAAAAAAAGTGGCTATTGCTAGATAAAATGATTTATTTAAATAGGAAGTTTTTTTAAATTCTAAATAAAGATAAAAGTGATACACTGAAAAAATAACAAAAGGTACCTGGATTAAATCAAACCAAAGACCGTTTATACCAAAAGGAAGCGAAAAAATAACGAAAAGCAAAAGTGCAAAAAAAGCGTGATAATAATTCTTAGATATTTTTCTTACGACATTAAATATTGAAAGATCAACCACTATTATTACTGCCCACGTTAGGATCTGGTATGGTTGAGGTGAGTAGCCGAAGATTTTACTAAATAAGGATAAAAATATGATAAATACTGGTGGGTAAGGGTTTATTAAATCTTTGTATATTAGAAAGCCGTTGTTAACAAGATATGGGTAAACGACCATTTCCGGCCACAGAGTAAATCTTGTATTTGTCAGCAAGATAATGTGTACTAGCAGGGGAAAAACAAAAAGAATTCTTTTAAATTTACCAATACTTTCCTTGAAAATCATTTAATCTTATTTTTACTAGACCCGCAAAGGATCCGAAGATATCTTTTACAATTGATACCTTAGATCCTTTTACATCTTTCCATGTTACGGGCGCTTGTGCATATTTTATTTTATACTTTTTGCACAAATATAAAATCTCTGCGTCAAATGCCCAACCAAATACGGTTAATTTCGGGAATATTTTTTGCGCTGCACCTTTTTGAAACGCTTTAAAACCGCATGTTGCGTCTTTTATTTTAAAGTCTACAAACACCTGTACAAGAAACGTGAATCCTTTGCCTAAAAACTCTCTTAGCGGGTGCTGCTTTTTTAAGAATCTAGAGCCCTTGACGCGACGTGAACCAATAACAACATCGAAGCCTTTGTTAAAGTGGATTAAAAAATCTTTGATAGTAGAAATCGCAACAGAATGGTCAAGATCGGTAAATAACACAATATCTCCTTTGGCATTTTGTATCCCTGTGGTTATTGCAAATCCTTTACCTTGATTATTCTTATAACTAACGATTTTAATATTACTATTTTTTTTGGCGACTGTTTTCATTAGGCTGAGCGTTTGATCAGAAGATCCATCGTTGACAAAGATAAGCTCCCAAGGCTTTGGATAATTTTTTAGAAAGTTATAGTAGTGGGCAAAACCCTCGGCAAAACGCTTTTCTTCGTTATAGCAAGGCACAACTATCGATATCTTTTTAATCATTGCGTCTAAGTTTTGCTATTGCAAAGTATGCCATAAACAAAAAGGCTGCAAATTCTGTTGCGGAAAAAGAAATCGCCGCCCCAGGTGCATCGTATTTTGGAACAAGAATTAAAAGCAAAACAATAAATAAGCCGTATTTGAGGGCAGTGATTATAAATGCAATTTTGGATGCACCCATATAATAAATAATTATTGCTGATGGTATTAGGGAAGCAAAGAAAAATAAAAACCCCACTGAGAGTATCTGAAAAACCTGTACAGCCTCTAAATATTCCGGTCCAAAGAATGTATTTATGATTAGTTTGGACAGCGGAATAAGGATTAATAGTCCAACACAAAAAGCTACTACAAGCGGTAGTGTTTTTACAGAAAATTCCCTAGCTTTTGAGTTTGTGTCAAATGAGGAATACCTTGTTGCTAAAACTCTTGAAAAGTTTCCGCCAAATTGGTACGCAAAAGTTAATAGCTTAAATGGGGCAGCATATATTCCAGCCGCAACAGGACCTGCCAGTTTTACCAAAAAATAATTTTCAAGTGGAATAGATGAAAATATAAGTGACATTGCGATCCAAAAGTTAAACTTGTGAAAGCTGATGATGCTTTTTTGGGGTGTTTTTACGATATTAATTGGGAGTAAGACCATTCCGGTTATCGTTGCCAAAAAAGCACTAAAGAAAAAAATTATCGTAATGGTGTAAATCCCCAAACTCTTTAAACTAATCATGGCTAAAAAAAGAACAAGTATTCTTAGGATATTTGACGAGCCGTTCACAATAGATGCTTTTAGAAAATCCCTTTTTGCTTGGAGTGCAGCTATGTAAAAATTCGACAAAAGCAAAAATATGTTACCTACCAGGGCAATTCTTAATAGATTTGCAATTTGTGGGGCGTTTAAAAATTTTGCAATTTCCGGAGCTAAAATTAGTCCGATAATAGAACTTATTATGCTTAATGATAAGTAGGATTTAAAGGCTATTGATAAAACTTCCTCAAAATTTTCTTTCGAAGCAAACCTTAAAATACCTGAATCTATACCAAAGTTAGCAAATGACATAACGAGTAAAGCTGTGCCAACAACTGTTGAGAATATACCGAAATCAGCCGGACCCAAAAGCCGCGGTGCGATTATAAAAAACAATCCTCCGGTTATAATGTTAACCAGCGTACCAACAATCACAATGGAAGTGTCATTACCCGTATCGGTAAAAATTAGGTTTTTAAAATAAACAATCATAAGTTGAAGTATACAATTTAGGTTTAAACGTTTCTACTTCTTAAAAAAACCAGATCTATTTTAAAAAATTGTCGCAGGCGTTATTTGATTTCTTGATGTTGATTTTTGTAGACTAAAAATGTTTTACCAAATGAGAGTTGCTTTCACCCTATTTATCGGTTGGTTTGTTGCGATTCATCTATTCGAGCTAGTCGTATTCCCGTCTATGTTCCACCCTAATGAAGTGCTTTCGAGTGTGACATTAACTCAAAGATTTACGCTTATTTGGACTAATAATGCGGATACTGCTCATTACATGGCTATTGCAAAAAATGGATATGTGGGAGAAAACGCAGCATTTTTCCCACTATGGCCACTTACCATCAGGGTATTAGGTTCAAGCCCTGTCGTTGCAAAAATAGTTGCGAGTCTTTTTACTTTTCTTTTCGTAATACTATTGGGCCGTCTTGTAAGCATTCTTGGCTACTCTAGAATTAAAGAGCAGGTTCTTTTAATTTTTTTAGCTTTCCCTTCCAGCTTCTTACTCTTGGGCACATTTTCTGAACCGCTCTTTTTACCACTTACAGCGCTTACTTTTATACTAACCGAAAAGAAATATATAGGTTTTGCTGCTTTTGTGGCTGCTTTGGCTAGCGCCACGAGACCTGTAGGTATAGTTTTAACTTTTTACCTTGCTTTAAAAATTGCACAAGGGGGATTTCCTAGTTTGAAAAAATACTGGTGGACGCTTTTGGTTTCACCTCTTGGTTTGGTTTTTTATGCTTTATATCTCTTTTTGGCTTTTGGGGATTTCACTCTATTCTGGACAGATCAGACGGCCGGATGGGGAAGACAAATTGGCCTGCATTCGTTTCCAAAGCTTATGCTCGATTCAGCGGAAGTTGTAAGACAAGTTTTTGGCCCCGTTAAACCACCACCAATTAACTTTCTCCAAGTAGCGGTTATTCCGTTTACCGCATTTTTAGGTGTCTTATCATTTAAAAAGATAAATAAGCCTATGTGGATTTATAGTATGCTGTTAATTTTAATTCCGCTTTCATCAGGTACCTACTTGGCAAGCTTAAGGGAGATACTTGCAGCTTTCCCTTTGTTTATCCCCTTTGCAGATTTCTTGGCCAAACGCAAGACTTTTCTATATTTATACCTTTTTTTGGCAATACTGTTCCAATCTCTACTGCTTATCAGATTCTTTAACTTTGAATGGGTGGCTTGATCCGTTAAAAACCTTTGTGTTTTTTTTCATATCAGTTATTTTTATCAAACCATTTTAAGGAATTATCCATAATTATCACTTCTATGCTTCCAAAGATAGCGCTTGACGTTTCATGAGATTTGAAGACAGCATGTCTTTTGTAAAAATCTTCTGTTTCAGCTATAAAATTGTGCGCAACAAAAACCACAACGGTGTCCGGATGGTTGCTGGCGATAGCAGTGGTACCGTAAAGATAGCCAAAATTTGGATCCACAAAACTTTTGACAGGTTCTTTTCCAAAAACAGCAAAAAGGTATCGATAACCTGAATAGCGCCAACAAGTGGATAAAGATTCCAGAGAAAATGATTGATTGCCAACTTGCGAGTTAACAAATTCTATTGCCTGCTTTTTATACGACAGGCCTTGGCTATTTTTTGCTAAGGATAATTTAGCCAAATTTGAATACATAAAAATAATCAGAGCTAAAACCCATAACTTTCTTGGTAATTTTGAAACAATTAGCGCTGCAATCATCAAGAAAAATGGTAATAAGCCGGTAATGTAATGCTCTAGAACGTCCCCATTTAAAATGGTTCCATATAGCTGGATACCAAAGTAATAGATTAGGGTCGTTAGAGAAATTAATATCCATAAGGGGTTTTTTTGCATTTTCAGGGACCAATATAGGTAAGCGATAAGAGCAATGCTGGAAATGAAAATGATGATGTTGGGAATATAGTCAAATTTCTCATTTATGAATTCTTTACAATAAGAGTATTGTTTCGCAGCTTCGTTATCACCAAACGTATACACGATCCGAGAAAATGTTCTAGGAAAGAGAATGCTATTTTCTATAAACCTATATGCACTAAAGCTTGGCTTATTTTTGTCCCTGTTGTTTTCTAAAAAAATTCCGATTGGTTTAGTGTTGGCAAAATCGTGACGAAGGTCAAAAACTACGAGTGGTGTAATTAGAAGTGGAACAAAAAACGCAGCCAAAATTGTATTCCTGTTTAGTGGAAGCTTATATGCAACCCAGGCAATAATGGTAAGACCAAAAAATACGAGGTTTGACAGATCGGCATGGATTGCAAGCGCTAAGGTGATTGCCAGCAAATAAATGTATTTATACTTACCTTCTATTATTTTGGTTAGGGAATAAACTGTAATAAGAGAAACTAAAGTACCCCAGTAAAGCGCCCAAAGGTGTCTATCATAAATATTCGCAAGGTAGGAAAACGCCCAAAAAATGGCTGCAGTTGTTGCAAGTTTTTTGCCACCGACTTTTTTTGTAAGGAGAAAAATAAGGATAATTGTTATGATGGAGATTCCTGCGCCAGCAACACCCCAAATAACTGGATTGAGTTTAGATACCAATAGCAGAAAGGCGTAGAACCAATAAAAATAAGGGCCCAGATGAAATCCGAAGGGTGTTGCCCCTCCGATTAGGGGCATGTGGTGCCATAGAATAAGTCTTCTTCCAATAAGCGCCGGTACTTCTTCGTCATAAGTGAAATAAAATAAATCATTTAGTTTAAATATTCTTACTATAAAGGCCAAAGAGCTAATTAGAACTAAAAACCAATATTTTTTTTGAAAATTAATTAGTTTCCGCATGTATAAAAAGTGGCGTGTACGTAAAAAACGACAAGGCTATTCTGTTTTTAAATTAAATCCTATTGTTGTAAAATTTTTATCACCACTTTTGATTGGGATAAGAAATTTTTCCTGGTGATTAAATATAAATACGCACATCTGAACCCTTTAATTCATTGGATCTTTCTGATTGTCTTTGCCGGAACGCCAGCTACTAGAGTGTTCGCGGGTATGTTTTTTGTGACAACGCTGCCTGCTGCAACAAATGAATTAGTTCCTATTGTTACGCCTGATAGAATTGTTACGCAAGCGCCAACTACCGAACCAGATTTAATAGTAACCCCGCTTACTTTTTTGGGGAAGTATTTTTGCAATGGGTGGTCCTTGTATCCAACATTAATGTGAGTAAGTATCGTTACTCTCTGGGCAATTGTAACTTTGTCTTCGATAGTTACTGGCCCGTACAAATCTATTAGGGTTTCATCACCCAAAAAAGCCTCTTCGCCAACTGACAAACCACCAGGGCCTTTATGATGCCAATTGAAAAACTTTATATTCATTATGTTTGTGTTGTTTCCAATTTTGGCTCCTAGCATTTGCAAGAATAATTTTCTCAATGGTGGTAATGACATTAAAATGAAAATAATTTTAATGCACTCAAACAGGACAAACTTTACTCCTTTTTTTATTCCAATTTCTTCGAGCTCTTTCATTTATCGTTTAAACTGTAAACCTTCCCATAGCTTTCGCAAGTAGTATATTTGAAAAAAGAAAGCTAAGGCAATAAACACCAAAATAATATTACCTTTTAGGTAGTCTGGTTTGTATTGACTCGCATGTTCAATAAATGTTGACAGGTTTAAAGTTTGATAATTGGAGATAGCAAGATTTAGTAGAGTTAGGTTATTAAATAAAATAATTAAGAGCAGGAGAGTAAACAGAAAATATTTAAAGTTATTTTTAAATAAGAGATTGATGACTCGACTATACCCGATATATATTAAAAAGATTTGGGGGAAAATTAGTGGAAAAAAGTATCTTCCTTGTATGCCAAACGAGTATCCATTTTTTAATGTGAAAAAGTAATCCCAAATAATTAGAGGTAAAAAATAGATGATGTTTGCATAAATACAAAATACGAGTATTTTTGTGGTCTTAGATATTGTCCTGTTTTTAATAATGAGAAAAATCTCTAAGCATAACCCGAATAATATAATAAGAATAAATCTGTTAATGATTTGATAATAAACATGAGGCATGGTTAAGGAAAGCCATTTATAAACACCCCAATACCAAGGGAGCGTTTGTGTCATTGTCTTTTTTAGCGCACTTTGGAAGTAGTGGAGAAAATTGTCAAGTGAAATTAATTCTTTTGAGAATATATTTGGATCCGGAATCCTAAAATAGGCGATAAAAGGTATTACATCACCCCCTATAACCGTGCTAACTATAACAATTGATATTAAAATTGCTACGGATATTACAAAGATTGATATAGTTTTTGTGCTCTTGGGCATTTTCAACATGAGTACGCTTAGTAAAATTGGGAATGCAATTATAAAGTGTTGACGTGTAGTAACCCCCACAAAAATAAAGACCAAGGTTATTAGTAGGTCCTTTACACTAACTGCTGAAAGAATAAATTTAATGCAATAATGGATAACTATTGTAAATAAGAGGTTAGTTAATGGGTCCGGCAGAATGCCAGTGGAAGTGAATACAAACATAGGTACAAAAGCGAGAAAACCAGTAAATGCAACAGATTCTATAGTTGTTGAAAAAACTAATTTTGCTGTTTTGTAGACGACCAGAATGGTAGCAATGTAAAATCCAATGGATAAAAGTCGAACGACGTAAATTCTAGAAAATATATCATGATGATACACAAACCTATATGCAAGGGCAGCCAACCTATAGTAAGTGTTGGGATTGAGAGTAGATTCTGCTTTTACAAATTCTTTTCGAGATTCTGGGGGAAGTTTTTTTAAATCTAACTCGCCTCTTCCATTCAAACCAAAAGGTTTTTCAAGCTTAAAATATGGTTTGTATGTGTATGAATTATTTCCTTGTTTATCTCTATTTGTTTGAAGAATAATCTCTGCTAATGCTATTTCATTTGAAGTGCTATTTTTACCAACCGGAACGTAGCCGATTTCTGCTATATCTTGCACCTGGGCAAAATGTGCTTGCTCATCCGGATATTGCCAAATCGGGGTTAATGTTATCCAAAGCAAGGCGTTAGTGAATATAGCTACAATTAATAATTTGAAAAGCATTAGAACGTGATTATATTAACAGCCTGGGACTTACTGATTCAATGTTAGAATGGCTTGATGAAAAATAATCTTGCAATTTTTTTGATACTGCTGATAACTACCTTTGCTGTTTGGAAAAATTCTGTAAACACTTTTTTCGTACAGGACGATTTTATTATGTTTGAGAAATTTGCTCAGAGTGGCTTGGCGAATAACTTGAAAAAAGCGCTTTTTTCGTATCAGGAAACGCATTGGCGTCCTGTTGATAATTTCTATTATTTGATTAGTGGCAGGTTATTTGGGCTAAGTTATAAAAATTATCATTATCTAGCAATTTTTATTCATGCTGCTGCTTCTTACCTGATATTTCTAATTGTAAACTCGCTTTTGAGAAATAAGTTTTCCTCTTTGGTCAGTTCTATCTTCTATGCTATTCATCCTGCGTTTTTTGTGAGCATTTACTGGATTTCAGGCGGGGCAACAGAGATAGGGTTTGTTTTTTTGCTTCTAGCAATTTTTTTGTGGATAAGAAAAAAATTCTATTTATCGCTTTTATCTTTTGCTTTATCAACTTTGGCCTCTGAAGCAATGGTGGTGGGTTTATTTTTTATCCTCGTAATTGAATTTTTTAAAGATAAGTCTGATAGGCAATACAAATTTGCAAAGACATTTATTGTTTATTCATTATTTTTTTCTGTTTTGAGGTTTATATTTTTAACTCCCAAAACCCTCTTAGATGTTTATAGCCCAAGGTTGTCTATCGATACTTTGTGGGCAATAAAATATTATGCTTTAAGAGTATTAGGCTTCGCCGAAATATCTGGAGATTTTTATACCTCTTTCGGTGTAATTATTTTTTTGCTAGCTGTCCTTGGGGGATTTAGCAAGAAGTTTGGATTGGGTGGAAATATGAAGATACTATTAATAGCTGCCACTCTTATACTCTCTGGCTTTTTTCCATTTATTTTACTACCCTATCATCTATCTCCACACTATATGAATTTATCTATATTTGGGCTTTCAATTATCGTCGGATTCGCTTTTTCCATAAGACAAAAACGTGCTTATATATTTTTATTAATCCTATTTGCTACTTCTCTTTCAAGTATTTCTTTAATAGAAAAAAATAACTGGGTGGTAGAAAGAAGCAAAGTTTCTAAGTTTTATATAGATGAAATCCAAAAAACAAATCTCCCTCCTGGTTCTACTTTGGTCTTTAATGACAATCCTGTTTCTTCATCTTATGAAGCATACATTTCTCTGGGTGCCGGAGAAGGGATAGATTTTTTCTTCAAAGATAAAAATTATAAAACATGCTTTAGCGCATTTGAGTCTTGCAATATTTTGCACTAAAATGAATCAGGTAAAAATGAGCGCTTACGATCTATCCCTAATACTTCCCTGCTATAACGAAGGGCCCACGTTTGAAGATAATGTGAAAAGAATTATTTTGGAACTTAAAAAAACCAAATATAAATGGCAACTGATTTTTGTCGAGGACAAAAGTGGTGACAATACGAGGGACGTAATTCAAAAAATAGTTAGAAAGGGCGACAATTGCAAAGCTATATTTCATAAAGTAAACGAGGGTCGAGGTAAAGCTGTAATGGATGGAATTAAAGCGGCAGAGGCACCAATTTGTGGATTTATTGATGTTGATTGTGAAATTTCCCCTTCTTGTATTTCTCTTTTTGCAAGAGAGGTTCAAAGAGGTACAGACCTAGTTGTCGGCCATAGGTTTTATGAGAAGAGATTAAAATCTATTAGTAGAGTTGTGGCCACCAGAGTTTATGCAATACTTGTGCGTACACTATTGGGACTACCAATTGAGGATACGGAGGCTGGGTGTAAATTTTTTAATAGAAAAAAAATACTCACGGTTCTTCCTAAAGTTAACGACTATAAATGGTTTTGGGATACAGAGATTTGTGCTCGATCTTGCTGGGAAGGCCTTAAAGTTTCCGATGTTCCGGTACTATTTATAAGAAGATTGGACAAGAAATCAACTGTGAATTTAGTTTCTGATAGTCTTGATTATTTTATTAAGTTAATAAAGTTTAGCCTAAAATTTAGGAAGACGAGATTTAATGCTTCAAGATAATTTTAAAATACCCTTACATAAAACTTTTTGGGGAAAGGAAGAAGAGAGAGCGGCACTTTCTGCAATGAGAGGCGGGACAGGGGTTGGCGATTTAAAATATAGTGAGCAGCTGTCTTTTCATCTTTCCAAAATTCTAAACATTAGATACGTCTTACCTACGTCTTCCGGAACTGCGGCACTAGAGCTTGCTTGCGCGATTCTTCTTAAAAAAGATGATGAGGTAATTATTCCAAGTTTTACCTTCTCTTCTTGTGCAAACGCAGTGATGCTCATGGGTGCAAAACCGGTGTTTGTTGATATTGGTCTTGACAGTTACAATATTAACCCCTTAGAAATCGAAAAAAGTATAACTAAAAAAACTAGGGCAATTATGGCTGTACATTATGCCGGAATGGCTTGCGACATGGACAAAATTTTAGAAATTGCAAAAAGACACAAATTGTTTGTTATCGAAGACGCAGCCCACGCCCTTGGTGCTAAGTATAAAGGTGTTAATTTGGGGTCCATTGGGGATGTCGGTTGCTTCTCCTTCCATGGAACAAAAAATGCCGCTAGTGGAGAAGGTGGAGCTTTTATCACAAACAACAAGGAGGATATATTCAAGAAAGCAGAAATAATTCGCGAGAAGGGTACGAACCGCTCTTCGTTTATGCGGGGGGAGAGAAGAAAGTATTCCTGGGTCAATGTGGGAAGAAGCCTAATACTTTCTGATATTTTGTCTGCTATTGCTCTTGAGCAAGTAAAAAAACTTGATACAATAACAAAATTAAGGATAAAAAATGCGGAATATATGGTTAAGAAGCTGAGCAAATTATCTTCAAAAATAATTTTACCAAAAGTTCCAGAAGGAACATCTGCAAATTGGCATATATTTGCAATAAGAGTTCCGAGAGAGATGCGCGATAAAGTCGTACATGGACTTAGGTCATATGGTATTGAAGCCTCTTTCCACTATTTGCCCTTACACGCTTCCCCAATGGGTAAAAGATTGGGATATAGGCGAAGCAGCTTACCAGTTTCTGTGGAGGTAGCTTCAACTCTCATAAGACTCCCAATGTATCCTGCTTTAAAAAAGTCGGAGATAGATTATATCGCGGCAGCCATGGAGAAAATTGCATGAGTAAGACTATTTTAGTCACAGGAGGGGCTGGTTTTATTGGCTCCAACTTGTGCGAGTTTTTGCTGCAAAAAGACGCTAAAGTAATTTGCGTGGACAACTTGCTGACTGGCAGCGAGAAGAATGTGGCCCATTTACTTGCGAAAGAGAATTTTACATTTTTTAACTGGGATATCTGTGAAACATTCTCACCTAAAAAGTTTTCCCGGATTGACGAGATTTATCATTTGGCGTCTCCGGCTGATCCTAACAAGAATTCGCCGTTATCTTATATGTCTCATCCTTTTGAGACAATGAGAGTTAATACCGTGGGTACTTGGAATATGTGTGAGCTAGCTATAAAACATAAATCCAAGTTTAGTTTTTCTTCTACTTCCGAAGTCTACGGAGACCCTGAAGTAAATCCGCAAAATGAGGAGTACCGCGGCAATGTTTCTACAACAGGGCCTAGGTCTGTGTATGACGAGGCGAAACGTTTTGGGGAAACTATCGTAGCTGCATTTGTAAGAGAAAAAAATATGGACGGGAGAATAACTAGAATTTTTAATACTTATGGCACTAAGATGAACATTAACGAGGGTCGCGCTGTTGTTAATTTTATTAAGCAAGCACTTACAAACGCAGATATTACTATTTACGGTGACGGGAAACAAACACGGTCTTTTTGCTATATTGATGATCAGGTTACAGGACAAGTTCTGGCAATGGAGAGCTCAAACACTCGCGGAGAAGTAATAAATATTGGGAATCCCGACGAAAAATTAATAACGGATTTTGCATTGTTGATTAAAAAGTTAACTCGGTCGCAAAGCAAGATAGTATTTAATGATCCACTGCCAACAGATGACCCAATACAGCGAAAACCAGACATAACTAAAGCTAAAACTTTATTGGGGTGGAAACCAACCGTGGGTCTTGAGAAGGGACTTTTAAAAACTATAGAATACTTCAAAAAGAATTATGACTATTAGTAGTCCATCCTCATCTGAGTATCAAAAAATTCTCAGCCAGGTGCCTGGTGATTACTATGATCATGGAGTGAGAAGTAATTTGTTCCAGAGAATTTGGCACACAAAAAAGTGGTCCAACCTATCAGAGTTTTTACAAGGTTCAAGCGGGAAACTTCTTGATATTGGTTGTGCTGACGGCACCACAACAAAACAAATAAAAATCAGTTTTCCGAAGTTAAAAGTAACTGGTGTAGATCTTTATAAAAATGCTATAAATCATGCAAAAAAAAATCCTTGTGGGGTGACCTTTATTTCAGCTGATGCCCATAAATTGCCTTTTCGTGCTAACACTTTTAACGTTGTGACAGCGATAGAGGTACTTGAACATATGCATGATTGTGAAAAGGTAATAAAAGAAATTTTTCGCGTCTTAAAGCCTGGTGGTTCTTTTGTTATTGTTCAGGACACAGATAGTTTATTGTTTAAATCTGTGTGGTGGTTTTGGACAAAATCTAAAGGAGCCGTTTGGCAAAATAGTCACATTAATTGTATGACACCAAAGAAACTAATTAATATAGTGAAGCGAAACGGTTTTTCTGTAAGAAAACAAAAGTTTATGAATTTTAAGATGGAAATTTTTATAAAGGCTATAAAAAAAAGTGGTCGAAAAGAATAAATTTGCTTTAATCTTAAGTGCATTTTTAGCAGGAACTTTTGTTTACTCTGTAAATTCTTGGTTTTCTATTAGTGGTTTTTATCTTGTTATTTCTACCGTAATTATTTTAACACTCGTTGTTTTTGTTAGCCACAAATCCTTGCCTGTTTTGGATTTAGCTCGCGAGCAAACTCTTTCTATGGTGCTATTAACATTCATACTTTTGGGTTTTACGGTTAACATAGTTGATATTAATGGAGAGTTGAGCTTGGCAATGTTTGTAAACAGATTTTTCTATTTTCTAAGCTTCATGGCTTCAATTCTATTCCTATTTGGTAAAAGTAGTGTCTCTATTGTAAATAGGCTAATTAGTAAAAAATATTTCCTATTACTCGTTATTGCTTTAATTATCCAGTTAACATCTTTGAGAGTAATAAAAAGGCCAGATATAGATGTGTATGATGTTTTGAAAAATGGACCCATAAGGGTGTTAAGACTCGAGAACCCTTACCAGACTTCAGCCACTAGGACTGACCTCGAAGGTAAAAAGTTTGGTTATTATCATTACGCTTATGGTCCCGTAACAATTTATCTTTTCTTGCCATTTGATTTTTTGTTTGGAGAGCCCAGGTACTTACTTGTAATCACATCTTTTGTGACCGTATACGCTTTATACAACATTGCAAAAATGTCAGGTGGTACAAAAGAATATGCCCAACTATTAAGCTTACTTTTCCTTTTCAGTCCCAAACAAATCGATTTTCTTTCCTACTCTTGGACAGATGGTCTTATAGTTTCTTTTGTTATGCTCGCATTGCTGTTTTACAAGAAAAATAAAATAGAATTATTTAGTATTTTTCTAGCTTTTTCACTTGGGGTCAAAATTTTTTATGCGATACCATTTTTGTTTTTTTTAAAAAAACCCGAGCTGCGAACGAGAAAATTTGTTCTACCTGGACTGATTACACTTTTATTGGTACATTTGCCATTTTTAATTTGGGATTACCGGGCAATTTATACAAGTATAGTTAAAATAAATACTGACCCGGAAGTTTTTGCAAGTTTGAGAAGATCTGGTTTGACTGTTGCAACATTTTTGGATAGACAATTCCATTATTACCCGCCAGAGATTTTTTTCGTTTTATCTTTATTTTTTATTGTAATTTTATTCTGGTTTATTATTCCAAAATCAAGGGACATTGTCATCACAATAACCTCTGTTTCCCTAGTTTTTTTTGTATCCGTTTTTTTAGGGCCGATTGGCAATGCAAGCTACTATTATAGTGCTTCCTGCATGCTACTTGGTGCGCTAGCTATTGTGCCAAGTCGAAAAAATACTTTTATTGATGATTAAAATTATTATCTTACTAATATTATTTTTTTCCGCTACCAGACTATTTTTTTTGGATTCCGATCCTTCGATACTTCTTAACTCTGGACAAGTTGGTGATGAGGGCTATTGGGTCTACAATGCAAGAAATTTAAAACTATTCAAAACTTTAGCGCTTGACGATTTTTATCACGATATTGCAGCTGCTCCAGTTTTTACATTTTTTTCTTATTTATTTTTTAATTCACTAGGCGTTGGGTTTTTTCAAGCAAGACTCGTAAGCGCCATTGCGGGGTTGATAACAATTTTATTGTGCTATAAAATCGCTGCATTTTTTCTGGATACAAAGTACTCTCTGGTGGCTGCTTTTTTTTGTTCGATTAACACTTTGCTACTTCTTCATAACAGATTGGCAGTTCCTGAATCTCTTGCATTCGCTTTTTTATTTTCGGCATTATTTTTTTGGTTGAGAAATGTAAAGATACTTTCTGGGTTGTTTTTAGCATTGTCAATTTTTTCCAAGACCACACTTTTTTTATTTATTCCGTCGTTTATACTCCTTTCTTTATGGGATATTTACAAGGGTAAAAGCGTCAAGGAAATTATATTATTTTTTTCCACTTTCTTATTGGCCTCATTTTTTATCATTAAAACTGTGTTTTCTCTTGGTGGCGATAAAATTAATCTAATTTACTCATCTTTTGGCTCATGGTATGGTCCAAAATCCTTGAGTGCTCTATATTCTAATGTGGAAAGCTTTCCGATGCATCCATTTTGGGGCTCTCCATTTCTGTTCCCATTGGTAATCCTTACTTTATTAAGGTTGTTTTCTATCTTAGGCACCAGCAAGAAAGTTAACACACCGGAAGTTAAACTAATAATTTGGAGTTTTGGCTCTGTAATTTTGTCACCTTTAATGTCAGGAATTACCAATGTTAGACTTTTGCCACTTTTGATACCACTTTCGATACTTTCTTCAGCTTATATCCATGATCTTCGCTTAAGTAAAATAAGATTTTTGAATTTATCGAAGGTATCTAATCAAAAGAAGGTTGTTCTTATTATTATTAATTTTATTACATCGATAATTTTTGCTGCAATTTTTTCTAAAATTGTTTCAACATTGTTAAAAAGGTTTTTTCAGATTCAACTTCATTTTGACATAGTTTTAACATTTTTTATTGTGTTGTTTGCAATTGTGACATTCGCTTTTGGAAGCAAAAAGTTTTTAGATAAAAAACTAAAATTTGTTTTTCTATTGATCACCTGCCTACCTTTATTTGTCTTTGTTAGGATTTCTCTTGAATATTTAATATTATTCAGACTTATTAATCATTATTCAAATCCAATCCTCTACCTTTTGATGCTAGGTGTGTTTCTTCTATTTTTAACATATTCGTTGCTTACTAACTATAACTATAAAAATTTCGCTAAATTTCTCATTGTTGTCTATGTGATGTTTTCTCTGTTTGGGTTGTCAACGGTCTTTATTGCAAAAACTTACAAGTTTAGAGAGGCTAGCCACTTAATTGGCCAAGTTACAGATAATTTATACGTGTTAGGCTTCTATGCACATGAATTGTCTATAGAAAATACTTTGAAACCTATTTATTTCGCTCCCCGACTTGCTTATGTCGGAGAAGTAAATAATGATTGGGAAAAATACAAACCAAGGTATCTTATCGAAATTGAAAAATTTGAGTGGACGATGGAAAATGATCCCTGGCCGCGAGGAGCAGACTTAGCTAAAGAAACAAACCTGGTAGCGAGTTTTAACTTGTCTCGGAAATTTCTCACAGCAGACAGACCATTTAAACTTAACGTATTTGAAATAATTGATTAACACACTCCCTCCCAAAAACAAATTTTCTCTCCCAAAAATTTTTCTGTTCTCACTTTTTTAAGGCCGATCTTTTTATAAAACTTATTTGCGGAAATCATTTTTTTCCTTACAGACACCTGATAGTTATGATACCCCATCTTTTTGAATTTCTTCTCGGCTGTTCTTATTAAAGACTTTCCTGTGCCTTTTTTTCTATACTCGCTTGAAACAGCTAAGGAGAAGATTTCGCCAATCTTCTTATTTTGTTTAAAACTAGGATAAAAGGGCATTTGAATCACCTGAACCACTATTTTGGGATTTTTAAGCGTCGAAAGAATAAATGGATACCATAAATTTTTGAATAAAAGTTTAGGGATTAGTTTTAAGTTAATGGCACCTGTCACAAAACCAACAACAATACCATCTGATATGGAAACATAGGTAAAAGTACTTTTCTGTTTTAATAAACACGTATAAAACTCAATTAAAAATTCCTGGCCCAAGTGGGATATTACTCCAGCATCAAGATAACTTTGATGCATTTTGGAAACCTGTTTTATGTCCTTTGCTGTGAGTTTTCTTACTTGCATATGCATTTTGTGGGGATATTGTAACAATTTTGTTATTATAATATGCCAACAATAATGATAAGTCACAAGAGTACAGTACTGATCACAGGAGCGGCAGGTTTTATTGGTTCGACTCTTGCTGATGCTCTTTTGAAAAAAGGGGCGAGTGTTATTGCGGTTGATAATTTTAATGATTACTATAATCCCAGAATTAAAACTCGAAATATTGCAGATGCTCTAAAAAAGAAAACTTACAAACTTTATAAAGCAGATATTTTTCATTTCCTGGCAATGGAGCGTGTTTTCAAGAAAGAGAAGCCGAATATTATTATACATTTGGCAGCCAGGGCTGGAGTAAGACCGTCTCTTGAGAATCCTACGTTGTATGCAGAGGTTAACAAAGTTGGAACAGTAAACCTGTTAAAACTGGCAGTGGACTATAAGGTTGATAAATTCATTTTTGCATCTTCGTCATCAGTTTATGGTAACTCAAAGAGAATACCTTTTTCGGAAGACGACAGATGTGAATTTATTATTTCTCCGTATGGTGCATCAAAGCGCTCAGCGGAGATTTTCATTGAAATGTTTTACAAGATGTATGGCCTTAAATCTGTTATTTTGCGATTTTTTACAGTATATGGTCCCAGAGGGAGACCAGACATGGCGCCTGCTCTTTTCACAAGAGCGGTTATTAGCGGGGAAGTTATAAATCAGTTTGGAAATGGCACTACGTACCGTGATTACACCTATATAGATGATATAATTGCGGGAATCGAAAAAACCATTGAGGCCGATGTTGGGTTTGAAATATTCAATCTAGGTAATAACAACCCTGTTTCTCTTGCAGAATTTATAAGGTCTCTGGAAATGCTCGTCGGCAAAAAAGCCAAAATAAATAAACTGCCTTTACAGATTGGGGATGTAAAAAAGACTTGGGCAAATATTGATAAAGCTAAAAAGCTTCTGGGTTGGGAGCCAAAGGTAAAAATCAATGAAGGTTTAAAAGGTTATATAGAATGGCTCAAAAAAATACATTAAAAAAAACACCCATTTCTGTTTTTTTCCCTTGTTATAATGATGCCGGCTCCATTGGGATTTTAGTTGAAGATGCTGATAGGATTCTTCAAACTATTACCAATAATTACGAAATTATCGTCGTTGACGACGGATCCCAGGATGAAAGTAGAAGACTTCTTCTTCGTCTTTCTAAAAAGACTAGAAAACTTAGACTTATATTCCACAAAAAAAACTTGGGTTACGGCGGTGCGTTAAAGTCTGGATTTGACAACAGTAAAAAGAAATATGTGTTCTACACTGACGGCGATGGCCAATATGATGTAAAGGAAATTACGAAGCTTGTTGGAGAAATGCGCGATGGCGTCGACGTTATCCAGGGATATAAATTAAAAAGGTACGATCCTTGGTACAGAATTGTGATAGGAAGGCTTTATCACTATTTTTCCAAAATTTTGTTCAATTTGAAAGTTCGGGATGTTGATTGTGATTTTAGACTTATAAAAAAATCTGCTTTGGCAGCAATAACTCTTGAATATAATAGTGGGGTAATTTGTGTTGAACTGGTTAAAAAACTTCAAGATAAAGGGTTTAAGTTTAAAGAAGTTGGAGTAAATCACTACCCTCGTTTACACGGCCACTCTCAATTTTTTAATTATAGAAGAATATTGAAAACCATTTTTGAGTTAGTTGAACTGCGCCTAAAATTATGGGTGAGTACTTGAGAGTTTAAAAAATACTATGGGGTTGAAGAATAAAAATGTACTTATAACTGGCGGGTTAGGCTTCATAGGAAGCAATTTGGCTATTAAGTTAGTTGAATTAGGCGCCAACGTGGAAGTGTATGATTCTCTGATTAAAAATTTCGGGGGCAATACTTTTAATGTAGCACCTGTTAAAAGTAAGTTAATAATTACAATTGCAGACTTAAGAGATGTAAAAAGGCTAAAAGGTTCTGTGAAGGGGAAAGCTTTCATTTTTAATTTGGCTGGAAATTTATCTCACATCGACAGTATGAAAGACCCTTTTATGGATATTGATATTAATTGTCGAGCACAACTTTGTCTACTAGAAGCATGCAGAGAAAATAATCCTACTGCAAAAATTATCTTTGCAGGTACTAGAAACCAATATGGCAGAGCATTGTATATGCCGGTTGACGAAAAACATTTACAAGAGCCAACGGACATTAATGGCATAAACTCCATAGCAGCTGAGAAGTATCATTTACTTTATAACAGAATCTATAAAATTCCTGCGGTTTCCTTGAGAATGACAAACACATTTGGTCCACGACATCAAATGGCTCATAGCAGGCAAGGTGTTTTAAATTGGTTTATACGGCTCATTATGGATAATAAGCAAGTTGAGCTGTATGGCGACGGGTTGCAGATTCGAGACGTGAATTATGTTGATGATGTTGTTGAAGCGTTAGTGCTGGCCGCTATTTCTAAAAAAACTAGCGGACAAATTTATAATTTAGGTGGACACCCTATAACTTTAAAGGAATTTGTGCAAGAAATAATTGACACATTGGGAAAGGGTTCGTTTAAGGTGATAGGTTTTCCAAAAGATAGAAAATCAATTGAAATTGGAAGTTATGTTGCCGATATATCGAAGATAAAAGAAGACTTAGGTTGGGAACCAAGGACTCATACGGCAGATGGGGTATTAATGACCATTAATTATTATTTAAAAAATAAAAAAAAATACTGGTGACAAATGATTCCGCTTATTAATATTAAATCCAACAAAAAAACTTTAAAAAAAATAAAAGTTGCAGTTAATTATGTTATCGATTCTGATTCTTACATACTTGGTGAAAAACTCAGATCTTTCGAAGAAAAATTTGCAAAATACGTGGGTACAAAGTACGCAGTGGGTGTCGGAAACGGAACAGACGCCCTAAGAATTGCTCTAAGGGCATTGGGCATTGGTGACAATGACAGCGTTCTAACTGTTGCGTTTACATCCCCATTTACCGCAGTCGCTATTTCAGAGGAGGGGGCGACACCAGTCTTTTGCGATATAAACGAAAAAACATTAACTATTGATGTTAAAGACGCTCAAACCAAAATTAAAAAAAATACGCGTGCAATAATACCAGTGCATATTTACGGTAATCCGGCAGACATGGATGAGATTAAAGTATTTGCAAAAAAAAATAAGCTATTTGTAATTGAAGATGCTTGTCAGGCAATAGGCGCTATATATGGGAAAAGGAAGGTCGGTTCCTTAGGCCATGCGGGAGCTTTTAGTTTTTACCCAACTAAGAATCTAGGAGCGATGGGCGATGGCGGCATGATGGTAACTAATAATAAAAGTGTTGCAGGGATGGCCAGATCTTTGAGACACGGGGGGCAGACGAGAAGATTTTGGCATAAGTTTTCGGGAGTTAATAGCCGGCTGGATGAAATTCAAGCCGCAATTTTAGAAGTTAAATTGAAAGAAATTGATTACTCTAACAGGAAAAGGGCGATTGCTTCTGCAAGATATAAGAAAGAGTTGTCCAGTCTTCCAATTAGATTTCAGGAGTCGATGCCAGGGTCAAAAAGTGCCAATCATTTGTTTGTAATTACAACGAAGAAAAGAGATGGGCTAAAAAAATATTTAGAAAGTAAAGGTATAAATAGTGATGTTTATTATCCATATCCTGTGCATATGCAGCCAGCGTTTAGTAAAAATAGAGGCGACCTGCCTATAACAGAAAGATTGTGTAGAGAGGTACTTGCGCTACCACTTTTTCCTGACATGAAGAAGTCTGATCAATACATAGTCATTCAAGAAATTAAAAATTTCTTTAAAGATGATTAACTCAATAAATGAATTATGGCAATTCAGGGAACTTCTGGTCGCCTTGACTTTAAGAGAGATAAAGGTGCGTTATAAGCAAACTATCCTTGGAATGCTTTGGGCAATCCTTCAACCTCTTTCTCTGACGCTAATATTTACTTTTGTTTTTGGAATAATTTTAAAAGTGAACTCCGGAGTGGTTGCTTATCCGGTATTTGCTTACAGCGCACTTGTCCCATGGACTTTTTTTTCTAATTCAGTAACATTCGGATCCTTGTCTGTTGTAAACAATGGAAATTTGGTTACCAAAGTCTATTTCCCTAGGGAAATTTTACCATTATCGTCAATAGGTGCAGCATTATTTGACTTTTTGATGGCAGGTATCATTTTAATTTTGATATTATTTTTCTACCAGATTCCAATTAATCTTAACTTCCTTTTGATACTATTAATAATTCCATCGATAATTTTTTTAACGGCAGGTATTTCTTTTTTCTTTTCTGCTATCAATGTTATGTTTCGCGACATTCGTTTTGTTATACCGCTTCTTCTGCAAATCTGGCTTTACGTCACACCGGTTATTTATTCGACAAACCAGGTACCGCAAAAGTACCAAATATTTTTCAAACTTAATCCGTTGGTTTCTTTAATTGAAAACTTCAGACTGGTTACTGTTTATGGCAGGTCGCCAAATCTTTTGGAAGTAGGATTTAATTTGGTTTTATCACTTTGCGTTTTAGTGATTGGCTATTGGTTTTTTAAATCAAGGGAGAAAATTTTCGCCGATGTGATATGAGCCAAAATACTTTTGCGATTGAGTTTAAAAACGTAACTAAAAATTATCTGATAACAAAAGGAAGATATGGTCTCTTGAGTGAAAAGGTTGGTGAGCTTTTCTCATTTGGTAGGAGTCAATCAAATAATAGGAGAGTAATAACAGCTTTGAAAAATGTTTCATTTAAAATTAAACATGGCGAAGCAGTGGGGGTAATCGGTAGAAACGGTGCCGGCAAATCTACAATTCTAAAACTCATTTCAAAAATTTCTTACCCAAATCAAGGACAAGTTTTAGTAAAAGGGAGAATCGGAGCATTTATCGAGTTAGGGGCCGGGCTTCACCCCGAACTTTCAGGCAGAGAAAATATTTTTTTATACGGAGCTATTTTGGGAATGAAGAAGAAAGAAATTGAGAAAAAGTTTGATGAGATTGTTGATTTTGCAGAAATTAGAAAATTTCTAGACGTCACAATCAAAAAGTACTCTTCAGGAATGTATTCAAGGCTAGGTTTTTCTGTTTGCGCATTTTGTGACCCCAATATCCTTTTGGTAGATGAAGTTTTGGCTGTTGGTGACAACAATTTTCAACAAAAGTGTTTAGACAAAATGTGTTCTTTTGCAAAAAGAAAAACTATTGTTTTTGTATCACACGACCTTAGAGCTATAAAAAGCATCTGCAAAACTGTAATCTATTTAGAAAAGGGTAAAATCAAAAAAATAGGGAATCCGCAAGAAGTTATAAAAAGTTATCTAAAAGAAGCCAAAGGGGATCAAATTTGAAAATTATTGTGGCTTTGACGTTGAAAATGGATTTTTAGATTTGGAAATCGTGTAAATACAAATGTCGTAAGGGAAACTTGAATAAATTTTAAATTCATCAAGAATAAAGTGTTTTTTTAACAGTGATTTATAATCTGAACTGTGTAGTATGTTGTGGCCCTGGTCCAAATTTCTCAAAAATTTTCCGAAAATATTCCAACTGTCGATCGGTTGAATTGCGTCTAGTATAATTACGTGACCTTTCCTTCGGGTAACTCTTAGGCTTTCCTTGATGGATTTAATTAGCTTTTTTTCTGGAAGGTGATGGAGAACCCCCTTGCTGATTACGGTATCAAACGTATCTTTGGGAAATGTTAAATTAGCAGAGTCCATAACAAAAAATTTATCTCCTGGGAATCGTTTTTTTGCAGTTTTTATGAAATCGTTGCTGATATCTATTCCTGTAAAATTTTTAACAGGGATATCGTCTCTGTAAAATGCTGTAGCGCAACCGATGTCAAGAACGTTTTTTGCAAAAACTTTTTTTAATCTTTTGGACAATTCTTTTACTGATTTTTTTGAAAGAAAGTATGCTAGCACTCGCTGGCTTAAATCATAGCCAAAACTTGTTTCTAAAAATTGATGCGCATTTGTTTTCATTTTGGTAACAATTAATTTTAAATTATACCAGTTGCCTTCCAATTGTTGATTTGTGAGGATTTGAGGTAGAATGACAACATTTGAAAAATATAAAAACAGTGATTTTATGCGGTGGAAGAGGATATAGACTCAAGGAGGAAACTGAGTTTATTCCTAAACCCATGATCCAGATTGGTGGTCAACCGGTTCTATGGCATATCTTGAACATTTATTCCCATTATGGTTTCAACGATTTTGTGATAGCTCTCGGTTACAAGGGAAATGTTATTAAAGATTATTTTGCGAATAAAAAATATTACGACGGTGATTTTACCCTGGACACAAAAACAAAAAAGATAAGACATCTCTTCAAACCTGCGGGCGGTTATAAAGTTACCCTTGTGGATACCGGCTTGGATTCACTCACAGGCGAAAGAGTAAGGCTTATTAAAAAATATATCGACACTCCAAATTTTATGGTTACCTATGGTGATGGGGTATCAAATATAAACATCAATCAACTTTACAAGTACCACCTACATAAAAAGGCCACGGCGACTATAACCGGTGTCTACCCTTATCTAAGATATGGAGGTATGAAAATAGATGCTAATGGTTTTGCTTACAATTTTGAAAGAAAGGCTCAAATACGGCAGACAATTAATGGCGGGTTTATGGTTTTTAGCAAAAAAATATTTAATTATATTAAACCGAACTCAATGATAGAAGAAGTTTTTACCCCTCTCAGTAAAGAAAAAAGAGTAGCGGTATTTGAGCATAAAGGTTTTTGGCAGTCGATGGACACGTATCAGGATATGGAAGAGCTCAATGCCCTATGGGATAAAACAGCGCCCTGGAAGATATGGTAGGATCGCCCAAAAAAATTATTTTAGTCACAGGCGGTTTGGGTTTTATCGGTGGTCATCTAGTAGAAAGACTTGTTGAAAAAAACTGGAAGGTAATAGTTCCCTATTACTATAAAACTCAACAAGAAAAATTTAATTTCCAAAGGCATAAAAATATGGCTACAATTTTAAAAATCAATATTCTTGATTTTAAAAAAATAATTTTAGCACTACAAAAATATAAAGTTAATTCAATAATACATCTTGCCGCAGAATCACAAGTTACTAAAGCATTAAATGCACCTCTCCAAACTTTAAGAACAAATGTAATGGGCACTGCTGCCATTTTGGAGGCGGCAAAAATCGTAGGTGGAATAGAAAACATAATTATTGCATCATCAGATAAGGCATATGGAAAATCAATAAAATCTTATAGAGAGTGTGACCAGCTTCGGGGCGATCATCCTTATGATGTATCAAAATCTAGTGCAGATTTAATTGCTCAAACATATTACAAAACTTATCATTTGCCTGTCATAATAACCAGATTTGGAAACGTGTATGGCCAGGCTGATTTACATTTTGAAAGACTGATACCGGGTATATGCAGGTCGATATTTACCAGAAAAATGTTTGAGGTGAGGAGCAATGGTAAATACGCTAGAGATTATTTACACATTGATGATGTTGTTGACGGTTATTTGTTTCTGCTGAAGAACTTTAAAAAGGTTAAGGGTGGTGCCTTTAACTTCTCTTCCGGGGACAATTTATCGGTGTTGTCTGTTATTCGTAAAATGGAAAATATTCTAGATCAAAAAATTCCGTATAAAATCGTGAACAATGCTGTAAATGAAATACCTAGTCAACATCTGGACGATACTAAAATAAGAAAGCTTGGCTGGAAATCTAAAAATGATATGGATGGTACGATTGCTTCTGTTTTTTCCTGGTATCATTCTTACTTTTCAAAGTAGTTAGTTATTTTGGATATTAATGTAGTATTCAGTGTAAAATAATCTCCCTTGATTCATGCAGAAGAGAAAAATTAAAGTAGGAATAATAGGAACGGGAAATATTGGCTGTGACCTATTGGTCAAGGTACAAAGATCAAGATTTCTGGAATGTGGAATTTTTACCGGTCAAAGAGAGGAATCTTCTGGATTAAAATTTGCCAAGAAGCTTGGTGTTAAAACATCTTTTTCGTCCATTTCCGAGATTGAGACTAACTCAGAATTGTGTCAGATCGTTTTTGATGCTACTAACGCTAAATCGCATGCTATCCATGCACCGCTTCTTAAAAAGTTAGGTAAATTTACCATTGATATGACTCCCTCAAATATCGGGAAGATGTGCATACCTGTGATAAACATGGCTGAGTGTTTGCAAGAATTTAACGTTAACATGATTTCATGCGGGGGGCAGGATACGACCCCAATTGCCTGCGCAATAATGAGTGTCCATCCGGATACGAAATATATCGAGATCGTTTCTCACATTGCATCTAAATCTGCTGGTATTGGCACACGAGACAACATAGATGAGTATACACAAACGACCAGCGATGGGATAAAAATTTTTACAAAAGTTCCTAAAGCTAAGGCAATTATAATTCTTAATCCTGCTGAGCCTCCTATCATGATGCATAACACTGTTTTCGCCCAAATCGAAAAGCCAAACATTAAATTATTAAAATATAGAATTGATTCTGTGGTTAAAGATATAAGAAAATACGTTTTGGGATATAGACTAACTCTGGGTCCAATTTATGAAAATGGGCGTCTTACCATAATGAATGAAGTTGAAGGAAGAGGCGACTATTTACCAAAGTATGCCGGCAATTTGGATATCATCAATAGCGCTGCCATAGAGGTAGCAGAGGCGTATGCAAGGAGAACGCTAAGATTATGAATGATATAAAAATTGTGGATTCAACCTTAAGGGATGGCTCTCATGCCATTCGACATCAATTTGATGTGAAGACAATAAGGGCCTATGCGACCGGCGCTGAGGAAGCTGGTATTCCTATTCTTGTGGTTGGACACGGCAATGGTCTTGGCGCTTCTTCTTTACAGTTGGGTTTTTCCAAGCTTCCTGATGTTAGGATGCTTTCAATTGCAAGAAGTGTCCTTAAGCGAACAAAACTAGCCGCTTTTTTGATACCTGGATTTGGCACAATAAAAAACGACCTAAATCCCGCAATAAACATTGGACTTGATACTCTGATGGTCGCTTCACATTGCACAGAAGCGAATATTACTCGTCAGCACATAGAGTATGGGGTAAGTAAGAATTTAGAAGTTTATGGGGTTTTGATGATGTCGCATATGCTAGATGCGAAGAGATTAGTTCAGCAGGCAAAACTCATGCAAAGTTATGGAGCAAGCGCAGTAATACTTATGGATTCTGCCGGAGCTTATTTACCTGAGGATGTAACAATAAAAATAAAATTACTTATAAACGAGTTAAAAATAGATGTTGGTTTTCACGCTCATAATAATTTAGGAATGACTATCGCAAATTCTTTAGCAGCAGTTGAGGCTGGTGCTAAGATAATCGACACTACATCTAGGGGGTTGGGGGCAGGCGCAGGTAATTGTCAGCTTGAAGTAATCGTTGCCGTTCTAATGAGGAAGGGCTACAAATTAGATCTTGATCTTTTTAAACTTATGGACAATAGCGAAAAGATAACCGCAAAGATTATGAAAAAACCGCAGGAAATAAGTGCCATCAGCCTTACGAGTGGACTTGCCGGAGTTTTTAGTGGATTTGCTCCACATGCTAGAATGGCTGCGAAAAGATTTGGTGTGGATGCCCGAGACATACTTGTTGAACTGGGGCGAAGGAAGATAGTGGCTGGCCAAGAAGATATAATTGTGGATATTGCGGCAAACCTAAAACAGAAAAAAAGCGCCATAGAGAGAGAAAACCCAATTGAAGCATTAATATAAATTAGATGACTGTATCTGACTACATTGTGAAATTCTTGGAAAGCAGAGGAGTTGACACTGTGTTTATGGTTACTGGCGGACAGGCAATGTTTTTAAATGATGCGGTCTTTCGAAATAAAAAAATTAAACCTGTATTCAATCATCATGAACAAGCGACCGGAATGGCGGCTGAAGCATATGGCAGAATTAGTGGGAAAATGGGTGTGGCTATGGTAACGGCAGGCCCGGGAGCAATAAATGTCTTAAATGGGGTTGTTGGCGCGTATGTAGATTCTGCCCCTATGCTGGTCATTTCCGGGCAATCATCACACTCTACGGTTTCTTATATGCAGGAAACAAAAATTAGGCAGTTCGGCCTTCAAGGGATTAACATCGCACCAATTGCCAAATCTGTAACCAAGTACTTTAAAACAATAGATGACCCTGCAAGTGTTAAGCATTACATGGAGGAGGCTTATTTTTGGGCGATGTCTGGAAGGCGCGGTCCTGTATGGATAGAGGTACCACTGGACATTCAAAGGATGGAAGTTCCCGAAAAGCTTTTACAAAAATTTGTTGAACCAAAATTTCCTAAAATAGCTGAAATTTCCAGTGAGGAGATAAACAGAGTTTTGGAAATAATCTATAAATCACGCCGACCACTTATCTTGGCTGGTCAGGGCATTAGAACAGGAATGGCCGAGAAACTTTTTAAAGAAGTAGTCTCAACTTTAAAAATTCCAGTTGAAACAACAAGACTTGGCATTGACCTTATTGAAAGCACTAACCCACTTTTTGTTGGCAGGCCGGGACTATACCCAGAGCGAGCTGCAAATTTTGCTATTCAAAATGCCGATTTAATTATCTGCCTGGGAACAAGGCTTGATACAGGTATTATTGGTTATGATGCTAAGGATTGGGGTAGACATGCAAAAAAAATTGTAGTCGACATAGATGTTTTCGAATTAAATAAACCAGGTATCAATATCGACTTTAAAATAAATAAAGACGTAAAAGTATTTCTTGAAAAACTACTAAAATCTATCAATAGAAAGAGGCTTCCAGGCTTTGATAATTGGACTCGTGTATGTGCTTCCTGGAGAAAAAAATATCCTATGGTTTTGCCCCATTACAAAAGAGAGGCTCTAGTAAATTCGTATTACTTTACAGAACGGTTATCTAAATTTGCATCCGATCGTGACACCATAGTTGTTGATACCAGCTCCCCATTTCATGTTGTTTGCCAAACGTGGAATTTAAAAAAGGGTCAAAGGTTTATCACGACAGGAGGAATTTCAACAATGGGATACTGGCCAAGTAGCGTAGGAGCATGTATAGCTTCTGGAGGTAAAAGAACGATTGTTGTAACGGGGGATGGCTGTTTACAAATGAATATTCAAGAACTGGCTACAGTAAAGCAAAACAATTTGCCTATTAAAATTTTTGTCATTAACAATAATGGCTATTTGCTAATTAGACATACTCAAAAAACACATATGGCCGGTCGACTCATGGGTGAGAGCCCAAAAACGGGATTGTGGTTTCCAGATATTTTGAAAATAGCTAGCTCTTATGGAATTCGTGGAATAAGAATTAACAACACTCGAGAAATCGACAAAAAGATAAAACAAGTACTCTCTTATCCTGGCCCAGTATTGTGTGACGTTAGGTCAGGGCATTGGCAATTGGTTGTGCCTAGAATTCATTCGGTGAAACGGGCGGACGGTTCTATGGTATCCAGACCATATGAGGATCTTTTTCCTTTGCTATTGCCCAAGGAGCTAGAATCCAATATGATTGTAAAATCAACTGCTGAAAATAACTTATAGCTTGTAACATTTATTACTTATCATGTATAGACCACACGGGATGATATTAACGGCTGGCCCTTCTATTACTCAAAAAGAAATTAATTATGTAAATGATGCAGTCACTAACGGGTGGAATTATCATATGTTTGATTACAAAGAAAAACTTGAAAGAAAATTTGCAAATTATATTGGTTCCAAATACGTAATGGCTGTGTCTGGGGCGACCGGCGCTATGCAACTTGCACTTGCCTGCTTGGATATCAAGCCGGGGGATGAAGTTATTTTGCCTGATTTAGCTTTTTACGCAGCTTCCGATGTAGTTATGCGTCTTGGAGCAAAACCAATTTTTATAGATGTTTTGCCAGACACATGGTGCATTGACCCAGATAAAATTAAAAAGGCTATCAGTAGCCGTACTAAAGCTATTATGCCTGTTTACATGTACGGAAATCTTTGTGAGATGGATGAGATTATGAACATAGCGAAAAAGCATGGACTTTATGTAGTTGAGGATGCTGCTCCAGCATTAGGCTCTATATATAAGGGGAAAAAGCCTGGCACATTCGGAGATTTTGGAGCATATAGCTTTCAGGGGGCAAAAATAGCTATTTCTGGAATTGGTGGGATGCTCGTTACAAATAGCAAAAAGAATTTGGACAAAGCAAGAATGCTAAACGAGCATGGAAAAGATCCGAAGCGAAAATTTTGGCAAATACGGGTGGGATATAGCTATCACATGTCCAATATCCAAGCAGCCCTCGCACTGGCTCAAATTGAGCGTATTGAGGAGTTTGTCAGAAGAAAGAATAAAATATTTAAATGGTATGCTCGCAAACTTGGCAAATTAGGAGGAATATCCATGAATCCTGACAAAACAAATACTAGGTCAAATAAATGGATGTCATCTATTGTTTTAGACAAAAAATTTGAATATACCCGCGATCAATTAATGAGGGCAATGGCTAAACAGCTCGTTGACACAAGGCCATTTTTCTATCCGGTTAGCATGTTTCCTATGTATAAGGAAATTAACACACCTGTCGCCCATCATCTTGGCCTAAATGGTATTAATCTTCCAAGTGGTGTGAATCTTACGGAAGAACAAGTAAATTATATTTCAGACTGTTTAGTCCGCAAGCTAACTAAATAAGCTCTAAATTAATGTCTCATTATTCAAGTAAAATAAACGCTCTGAAGAAGAGGCCTAAATTTGTTATTAAAGTTGGCAAAATTCACTCAATAATAATTTTTCTTCGCGTAATAAACAATGCAGATGTTGAAAATAAAATTCTTATAAAGAATATAGCTTTGTGGAGAAGGAGGGAGGCTTTCTGGTTTGGTGACACGTTTAAAGTTACTGTCAAAAGGACAAAAAAATGGTTAAAGGATTTAGTCATTGATAATCAGGACAGGATTTTGTTCGCAATTGAGGATGAGTACGGTAGGTTTTATGGGCATCTAGGTTTTTATAGGTACAGACGAAGGGATAACTCATGCGAGTTAGATAATGTCGTGAGAGGTTTAAAAAATATTCCTGGGCTGATGACTACATGTGTTACCACCTTAGTCAGTTGGGGTTTTAAAAATTTAAATATAGACAGGCTCTATTTAATAACATTTAATGATAATGTAAGAGCAGTGAATCTTTATAAACGTTGCGGATTTAAAACTGTGAGGAAAATACCTCTTATGGAGACAGTTGTAAACGGAGATGTTAAGTGGGTGAAGCTTCCTAAAAGTGCTAATGGTGTTGCCGATAGATCCTATGTCAGAATGGTGAACATTGGGCACTTGTCTTCTTAGATACCAATTTTTTTCTTGACTATATAAATTGGTCTTTGCTTAACTTCGTCGTAAATTCTGGCAATATATTCTCCAATAACACCAAGGATCACAAATAACATGCCAAACAAAAAGCTAATTAAAACTACAATTGTTAGAACTCCTTTTGCTTCTCTACCCAAGGCTAAAAATAAAATGATTTCTAAAGACAGTATGAAGAAAGAAGCTATTGCAAGTACAAACCCCAATATTGTCACTAGCCTTAGCGGTATGTAGGAAAATGATAATATCCCATTTACGGCTACCTTAAGCACAGTAATGAAATCTGCTTTAGACTCGCCAGCAAATCTCGGCGATCTATTGTATGGGATACCAATTTGAGTAAAGCCAGTCCAGAATGTTAGTCCTTTAAGGAATTTGTTTCTTTCCCCCATGCTATTTATCACCTCGTATACTTTTTTATCGACAAGCCTATAATCTGACGCATTTTCAGGAAACATTTTTCCGGTTGCAAACCTTAATATTTTATAGAACAGTAGGGAGTTAAATTTACGAATAAGTGAATTATCTGCTCTTTTTTTAATCGTTCCGTATACAATCTCGTAACCTTCTTCCCACTTTCTTAAGAAACTCGAAATGAGTGCGGGTGGTTCTTGTAGGTCTCCCATTAAAATCACAGCTGCATCCCCGCTTGAAAAATTGAGTCCGGCGCTAATTGCTGCATCAACATTACCGAAATTTCTAGAAAGTTGAATAATTTTCAGCCTTGGATCTTTTTTGCGTATGGATTTTAAGATTTTGAACGTAGAATCGCTTGAACCGTGTTCAACCGCTATAATTTCGAATTGATAGTTTTTTTCTTTTGCCATCAAATCGCTTATTTGTTTATAAAGCTCTTTGACATTTTCTTCTTCGTTAAAGAGGGGGGTAACAATACTTATTTTTTTCATTAATATTTACTTGTTTTTGTTTGGCAGCTAATATATAGCGTATGGACAAACAGCTTCAGGCATTTATTCGTAGGTATTATACCGAAAATCATAAAAAACAGATATTTATTCCTAGGGTCACTCCTGTAAAAGTTGCAGGACGTGTCTTTGATCATAATGAAATTGAAAAGGCTGTCGAGGCATCATTGGAATTTTGGTTAACTGAAGGTCATTATGCTGAAGAGTTTTGCAAAAAATTAGGAAATTTTTTGGGCGTAAAGTTAGTGACTATAACAAATTCCGGTTCAAGCGCCAACTTAGCCGCTTTTTATGCGTTGACTTCTCCAAAACTTGGCAAAAGGAGAATTTTACCCGGGGACGAGGTTATCACGGCAGCTTGCTCTTTCCCTACAACAGTAAACCCAATCATTCAATTTGGCGCTGTACCTGTTTTTGTTGACGTTAACCTTGAAACAAGAAACGCTGAAGTTGAAATGATCGAAAAAGCGATCACAAACAAAACGAAGGCTATAATACTTGCCCATACCCTCGGGAATCCATTTGACGCTGAGAAAGTAGCTAAAATTGCCAAGAAGCACGGACTCTGGCTTATTGAAGATTGCTGTGACGCATTGGGTTCAAAGTTTGCCGGCCGTTATGTATCTACGTTTGGGGACATAGGCACTTTTTCCTTTTACCCTGCCCATCAAATAACAATGGGGGAAGGCGGAGCTGTTGTTACCAGTAACCCCGATTTACATGTTCTTGTAAATTCCTTTTGCGAGTGGGGACGAGACTGCTGGTGCAGGACAGGTCAGGATAACAGGTGTGGTAGACGGTTTTCTTTCAAACTTGGCAAGTTACCTTATGGATATGACCATAAGTATACATATTCACATATTGGATTTAATTTAAAGGCTACAGACATTCAGGCTGCAATAGGAGTCGCACAGCTTGATAAGCTCCCCGGTTTTATCAAAGCAAGACAAGAAAACCACCAGTTTCTATACGAGGAACTTAAGAAATTTGATAACTTTTTTGTTCTGCCGAAGTGGGATATTAAATCTGATCCATGTTGGTTTGGATTTATGTTGGCGATTCGAGACAACGCACCATTTAATAGGCTAGCGATAGTTAATTATTTGCAAAGTAACAAAATAGAAACTAGAAGTCTTTTTGCAGGAAATTTATTGCGTCATCCAGCATATTGCAAAATAAAACATAGGGTGGTTGGAAATCTAAAATTTAGTGATAAGATTATGAGCAATGGTTTTTGGATGGGCGTTTATCCTGGAATCGGAAAAGTTGAATTAAAATATGTTGTTTCAAAGTTTGAAGAGTATTGTTACCAATATTCCAGATAAATATTTGCTTCTTTTTATCATTGCAATTGGTTTATTGTTAAGAACAATTAATTTAACTATTGGTTTTCCAATATTATATGCTTCGGGTGATGAAGCTGTTTACCACCTTAGCGCTCTTAATATGCTTGCTAGCAAAACACTATTTACCTTAGGAAACTACGGTCCTTTAGGTGCCTATCTTCAAATTCCATTCATAGCTCTTGCATCATTTGTTTTATTTATCACTGGCAAGATTCATTCTATTTCTGATTTAGAATTTCTGATAGTAACTCACGAAGGATATTTTCTATTTATACCTAGGGTTATTTCGGCATTATTTGGTGTTTTGGCAATATTGGTTAGTTATAAACTTGCTAGACTACTGTTTTATAAAAAGGAAGTCGCATTATTTAGCTCTCTACTTACAGCTGCCTCATATAATCTTGTCTTAATTTCACATCAAGCAAGACCTTGGTCAGAAGCAGTTTTCTTCTCAATAGTTGCTGTTTACTGGGCAGTAAAAGCCGTAAAAACCAAAAACAAGTTCCCAAAGTATGTGTTAGTTTCATTTTTTTTTAGCGCTGTTTCCTTTGGTTTCCATCAGTTTGGGGCGATGAGCGCATTACTTATTTGCCTAATCATTTTTTTTTCTGAACTTAAAATTAAAAAATATATTAGAGGATTACTTGCCGGGCTAACTTTTTATACCATGATTGTATTCGTTCTAAATTTAGTTAGTTTAGGGTCAAAAGTATTTCGAATTTTGGATCCGACAAACCGGTCGGACAGCGTTGAATTGGTTAAGTTAAATATAACGGACCTAAATTCTTTTTTAAACGCTGGCAAGTCGATTCTTAATGTTTTTTTTACAGATCCAATTATCATTCTTTTTTTTGTGATTTTTGCACTTACAAAATACAAAAAGCACGGGATACATCGGGCTTTTATACTTTTTTTTGTTATAAATATTTTAATATGGGTTCTTTTTTTTCCCCCCCTTAGTCGCTATTTATTGATTTCTTTTTGTTTTTTACCAGTGTTGGCCGGATATGTTTTTTATGAATTTGTACTACGAGTCAGATATAGACACTTGTTTTTTGTGATTGTTATGATTTTAACTTTTTTTAATTCTGTTTATTTTAACTTGGTTCTTGTTCAAACATCGACCTATGATCTTATAAGACAATGGTTGGACCAGAATATAGAAAAGAGCACCCCGCTCGTAGCTACGTCTCACAGGTATTATGGGTATGTTCCGAATGCGCTTGTTATAAAAAAAGTGCAGGAGATGAACCCGGGATATTATGGAAGAGCTGCAAAACTTAGTGGGAATACATATGCCGACAACGTTAGAGATATAATGTATGCTAACGCAATTTCTACAGCAGGCGATAGCAAGGTAAATTATACAAATAAAGCTTTGTTAATAAGCAACTCAAGAATTGTTATTGACAATTACAATTCATCTTCGGACAGATTATTAGAGCTTGATCCGAAACGTTACAGGCTGGTTGCACATTTTAGTCCTACTGGGAGCAAGATCTACGATACCGATATCCCCGAGGCTCTTTTTGACACAACAGCAATATTCCCATATTTTAGACTCATAAGACCAGGTCCCTATATTGATGTACTGGGGGTAATAGACTGATCTAGTCTTTTTTCACTTCAACAAAAAGGAGATGTATTTGACCATTGGGTAAGTATGTTTTGTTAACCACATTTTTTACGTCAGGAGGAAACTCTTCCGGGTATCCGATCAAAAGTGTTTTAATTCTGCTTTTGTCGTTTTCCCAATCTATTGGTCTGAATTCAATGTTTTCGATCTTATCGTATATTTGCCTATATGATGGTGGTTCGTTAGTCCAAAGAGCAGACTTGGATTGAAAAACAAAAGGTGATGTCTTGTTATAAAATGCGTAATAAACTCCCGGGACTAATTTTCTGTAAGACCACGAAAATATGATAGTTTCGTAATTGGATTTATTCTTTCTTACAAATGGCATAACGTCCCTAACAGTTGCAAACCAAGCTCCGTTATTACTTTCAGCGTTAAATTCTTGTGGTGAATGAATAAAGTATTGGTGAATGAAAAAGTACACATTTAAAAAATAAGCAAAAATTATAAGAATGATTGCGGCTTTATATTGCCATTGCTTTCTTTTTAAGAAATTATCAAAAAAAGCAGTTAGTCCAAGCGCACAAACGACTTGAACTCCTATCAAAAAAAGCAGTCCACGATGGGGAAAGGGTGAGCCAAGTGTGACAGCTGCTGAAATAGGTCCGATTATAATTAAAGCTAAAATGAATAAGTCATCTTTTTTCCTTCTTGTGATTATTTTAAATAGACCAAACAAAAAGAAGGGTATAGCAAAAAGGTAAAAAAGACCGACATAGTTTGTATAAAAATAACGTATGTTTTTTGCATTAACAAAAAGATAATCTAAATTGAAGTAATCGAAGTAATTATCAAGGAATGCGCTTGCATAAATAATTCTGCGATTATGAACATAGCCGGAAAAAGGTAACTTTTCTTCAATGTCGCTCGTCTGCTCTTTTATGGAAAGCGTCAAAGTGGTATCTGGATTAAAGAGAGAAATTGCGTTAAAACGGTTTCTGTTTTGAGGATTTAAGTAAAGAGATATGGCCGGAAAAGAAACAACAAGAACAAACAATAAGCTAATAGTGCAAGTCTTTAAATTTTTAAATATAAAATCCTTATAAATTAAACTTACTGCTACAAAGAGAAGCGGCATATAAATAAATGACGAATAATAAACGTAAGGCGTAAGGCCCAAAAGTGCTCCTGAGACATATAAAACATTCTTCATATTTTTTTTCATACCTATTAAAAATGTAATTAAAACTAGTAAACACAAAAAGACATATTCCGAGTAAAAAATCATGGCTCTTGAAATTGCTATACCCCAAGGTTCAAATGTGGCTAAAATCATTATGACAAAAGGAAATTTTTTCTTCTCTGGATAAAGCAATTTGGCAAAAAAGAAAAATAGAATCGGGGTAAGTGCGCCAAAAAGTGCCGGGATCGCTCTTATTGAATAATCTGATAATCCAAACAATTTTATACCGATTACCGAAAGGTATATCGGAAGCCCAGCTTTATAGTCGTCAAGTGATTGGAAAAATAGCGGGAAGGCTCTCCCGTAGACATCTTTGTGAGTTTTGATTATAGAAAAAGCGTTGTAGCCGACATCAACTTCATCTGGCGACAAACCATTCGGCACTTGACCTAATGCATAAAACCTTAAGGCAAAACTAACAAAAAGTGTCGAAATAATAAATACGAAAGGTATCCTTTTAGAAAAATTCATTGTCCTTTGAAAGTTGTGCCCAATATGATAACAAAGCTGATCTCTATCATCCAGAGTCAGAAAATATGTAAAATTAACGAATTATTACCTAATGATATTGCAAAATAAAAAGGCAGAAATAAAATTTTTTGACCACTTTGACAAGCAAGGTGGATATGACGTTTTTGATAAAGACGGATATTTAGAAATGATATCGTGGATGACTGATCTTATCCCACCACGAAAAAATAAAATTATTTACGATTTGGGTTGCGGAAGCGGGGCGTTCACCAGCCACTTATATCAAGCATATCCTAACTGCAAGATTATCGGGGTTGATATTTCGCGTGGTTGCATCAAAAGAGCACAAAAGGACTTTCCCAAAATTGATTTTATGGTTGGAGACATAGAAAATTTAAGAATAAAATCTTCTTCTGTAGACGTTGCCTGTTATTCTGGTATATTACACCATTTTCCCAATTTCGAACTAGTTGCAAAAGAGGGTCATCGTATTTTAAGACCTAGAGGAACATTCTTTTCTTACGATCCTCATTATTTTAACCCGGCATTTTGGATTTATCGTTCTAAATCATCCCCTTTGCATTCGAATATAGGAATAACATCTAACGAAAGGTTGTTGACAGCAAAAGAAATTGGGGAAACTTTTTCAAAAGCAGGGTTTGATACAAAAATTCAAATAAAATCAGGTATAGCCTTTTGTTATATCGCGGGGAAAACTAAACCTTTGCTTAAATGTTACAATGTTATAGACGGCATTTTAGGAAAAACTCCTTTTGCTCGGTTTTTTGGTGCGTGGGTGGTTGGTTTTGGGATGAAAAAAAGTTAAGTTATCTATTACTTTATCGGTTTTAATGAGAGAAATAATACCAAATAGGTGGTATTAAAAAATCAAGAGAGTTTGTTTGAGGAAGTGAATTTGGTATTGATATTGCATGGATGTAAAGTAACTTGCTACAAGAGATTTGAAAATATTTTTTTCTTCAAACAATGTAATACTCAAACTATTTTCATCTATTATGGTTCAAATTAAGAGATTATTAATTGTTTTTGCTCTCATATTTTTGTCTTTGCCCATAATTGTCTTTTTCCCAAATTATGGTACTGGGGAATATGGACGTTTGGCTGGAATGGACAGCTCATATTGATAGATGGGGTCCCCTGAATGCTTATTCTATTATCAATACCAGTGTTAGTGACACTATTATTAGTAACAGTATTAATGCCAACTACAATTATTGGACTACTGATTACCCGCCTTTCGCTTTCATTAATCTCTGGCTTGCAATGAAAGCAGCTGCAGTTTTTGGCGTCAGCTGGATGATAGGGATAAAACTAATGTTGCTGGTCTATTATTTAGCAACATGGGTTTCTTTAATTTACTTATCTACTATTTTGAGGCGAAAATCAATTTGGACAAGCATTGCTGTTGTCTCTGGACTTTATTTGGGGGGATTGTATTTTGCCATTATTTCGCAGGCATTCACCACTTTAGATATTACCTTTGCGCCATATGTAATTTTCTCTTTGGCCTTATTCGCTCGACGGAAGTATCTTCCTTCCGGAATTTGTTTTGCTTTGGCGGTATTGGTGAAATGGATTGCTATTATGATGCTACCAGTGTTTCTGTTTTATTTCATAATAAAAAATGGGCAGCGGTATAAACTTCCGAAGACTGAAAGTCATCGGTATTATTCTTTAAGTTTACATGAGCGAGCAAAAATACACAGCAGTCCTCGAAAGTATGTATTCTCTCGCATTCATCCGTGGATTAATAGCCTAGGGCATTCTGCGAGCGAATATAAAATTGACATGCCAATATTCAAATTCTTGGTGGCCTTTACGTCAGTATTTGTCTTGTTAATTATTGTTTTTTTGGTAAATCATTTATCTTTATTTTCTTTAGCTGAATCCTTAAGAAAAGCTTTCAGTCATGGCGTTTGGTATTTTGAAATAGGGTCTTTAAATTTCGTGTATCTTATTCAATATGGTGTCCTTATACCATTTTACCCAGAGACGTACGTAATGGTTATTAAAAATAATCTCCATATTTTTTCATTAATTACTGGAGTGATTTTTCTGTTAGTTGATATAGCAATCTTGAAGAGTTTCTTAATAAAAAAGAAAGACGTTGGCAGTTTGTTGCAGGCGAGCTTGATGATAAGTTGGAGTTATTTTATCTTGAGAACCGGCGTGCACGCGAACCACTTATTCATCACGATATTAGCCGCTTTATGTTTGGCCATAATCAACACTAATAAGAGTAATATTAGGCTGTATTTAATACTGATATTTTTTGGCTTAAGCCCAGTCTTAACTCACGGATTTCCCGTCAGGGGTGGTTTTGTCGCATTTCCTGAAAATCTCTTGCATTACTGGCTTCTGACACTACTGGCTGCTATCCACGTTTTGATTTATCTTGTTTATCTTAGAAAGTATTTGGCTGGAAGTGAATAAGCAAAGCTTTTCTTCGAATAAGCATTTTGATTTAAGTATTGTCTTGCCTGTTTATAACGAAGGTGAGAACATTACAACACAAATAATTGCTTTAGAAAAAGATGTAATAAACCCTCATGAAATCTTAATCGTTTATGATTTTGATGAAGATAATACTATTCCATATGCAAGAAAACTTCAACGCAAATTTAAAAGCGTAATTTTGGTGAAAAACAATTTTGGAAAAGGGGTGATAAACGCAGTTAAAACCGGAATTAAGAATGCAAAAGGGAAAGTGGTTGTGATCATGCCTGCGGATTTAGCTGATGAACCGAAAACAGTGAATAAGATGTACACGAAAATGGAGGATGGCTTTGATATTGTATGTGCATCCAGATATGGAAAAGGTGGTAAAAAGATTGGTGGAGGTTTTTTAAAAACTTTGCTTTCCAGATTTGCTGGCCAGCTTAGTCCTTTTCTACTGGGAATTCCAACAACAGATATATCAAACGGTTTTAAGATGTATAAAAGAAATATTTTCGACAAGATAAAAATCGAGTCAACAGGTGGCTGGGAATACTCTTGCGAGATAATAATAAAAGCGTATCATGCCGGTTTTAAAATCGGAGATGTGCCAACAGTTTGGAGAGATAGAACAGTGGGAAAATCTAAATTTAAACTATTGAAGTGGCTGCCCAAGTATGTACGATGGTATTTATACGGGATCTTAGTGAGACTAAACGTCAATAGGTTGCGTTTCTAGTTTTGACATCTGTTTTTTAAATTCATTGATTCCTTGATCTATTTTGTGAAGGATTCCGTTTCCAAATTTTTTTCTAAATTTTTCGGTTGAAAGTCTACTGTATTGCTGTCTAGGCGCGGTTTTATCTTTGAAAAATTCATTAAATGTTGTTTCTGTAATAAGATTTTTATTGAATTTGAAAGTTTTCTCTATTTTTTTTAGAAATTCAAAGTTAGTGGTACTGTCTGTTGCTGCAACATGGTAAATGCCACTTTCTCTTTTTTGCAATATTTTGCAGATGCCATTTACCAAATCGTCCACATAGGTTGGATTTATAAATTGATCGATTATTCCAGTTATTGGTTTTTTGTATTTTAGTGATTCGTAAGCAAACTTGGCAAAATCTTTTTTATGCGGATAATTTGGAGAATATATCATTATTGTCCTGATGACAGAATTCTTATTTGAAAATTCTAATACAACTTTTTCCCCAGCTAATTTACTTTTACCATAAATGGAAATCGGATTAGTTTTATCATTTTCTTTATACAGTCTGTTTTTTAGTTTGCCGTCAAACACAGCATCAGTAGAAACATAATGAAAAGGGATGTTTAGGAGAGCTGACTCTTTCGCAGCATATTTTACAGCTTCCGAATTAAGTAAATATGCGTTTTTAGGATTTTGCTGTGCCTCATCTACTTTAGTGATTCCTGCTAAATAAAGTATCTGATCTGGACTAACATCTCGGATATTTTTTTTCACTTGTTTCTTATTTGTGAGGTCGACAATGAAACGAGGAGGGCCAATAATTTTAAATTTATCTCTGACCAGTTCGGCAAATCTTGTGCCTGTCATCCCTGTAATTCCGTAAACGAGTATTTTTTGCCTTGACATATCGCATAGAATATACATGAAAGACTGCCGATAAGCAAAATGTTTGCAAAAAAATATTTAGTGACTGGAGGCACCGGGTTTATCGGTAGGAATGTCACGAGGGCTATGGTAAGAAACGGCTATACTACCAGAGTTTTAGATAACAATTCGAGAGGTAATTTAGAGAGCTTAAAGGATATCGTAAATGATTTTGAATTTATTTCCGGCGACGTTAGGGATCCAAAAATTGTCAATATCGCATGCAAGGGTGTTGATGGAGTAATTCATCTTGCCGCTGTAAACGGCACTAAGTTTTTTTATTCGATGCCAGAAGTTGTATTAGATGTGTCCACGCGTGGAATTATTAATGTAATTGATTCATGTTTATGGAACGGTGTAGATGAAATTTATTTCGCTTCAAGTTCTGAAGTTTATCAAACTCCCCCAGTTGTGCCGACGCCGGAAAATGTTCGTTTAATTGTTCCTGATTTGTTAAACCCCCGCTATTCTTACGGGGGAGGGAAAATAATAAGTGAACTTTTTGTCGCGAATTATGGTAGAAAATATTTTAGACGTGCAATGATTTTCCGTCCCCATAATGTATTCGGCCCAGAGATGGGGTGGGAACATGTAATCCCACAATTCGTTATCAGAATGAGAGAGTTATCTAAAAAGGATCATGGACTTGTAAAATTTCATATTCAGGGTTCCGGCAAGGAGACGAGAGCATTTGTGTACATTGATGATTTTGTGAAAGGGCTGGAAACTATAATTAAGCATGGCAAACATTTAGAGATATATAACATCGGCACGGATCAGGAAATTGCTATTAATGAGGTGGCACAGGGGGTGGCGGATTTTTTTGGACAAAAAATAAAAATAATTCCCGGAAAGATACAAAAAGGCGGTACTAATCGACGTCTTCCAGATATTTCGAAGATTAGAAAACTTGGCTATCAGCCGAAATTTAGTTTTTACGAAGGTTTACAAATTACTGCCGATTGGTATAATAATAACGCTCATTTAAAACCCCCTGCCCTTATAATTTAGAATAAATTACATAAGCGAAGTGAATATAATTTAGAATAAATGATGTATGGAGAAGCGAATATTATCTAATGACTAAGAATTCTTCCTTTGCTTTTGGTACCGGTTCCAGCGTGGTGGTAAAAAAATGTCAAATATGTGAAAACCCTAAACTATCCTCTATCCTTTTTCTAGGATACTTGCCCCCTGTCAACACGATGCCAAAGATTGGCACTAGACCGTCTGAGGAACCCAGCTACCCTGCTCAATGGTTGTACTGTCGAAAATGTCATCTAGTCCAGCTTGGACTTATCGTTGATCCAAAAATTTTATTCCCTCCAGAATACCCTTACACGAGTAGCACCACGAGGGTTTTAAGAGAAAATTTTGAGGAATTATATCGCGAATCTTCAAAATTACTATCACTTAAAAGTGAGGATTTGATTGTAGACATTGGATCAAATGATGGAAATCTTCTTTCTAACTTTGTTAATGAGCATAAAGTTCTCGGGGTAACACCCGAAGAAATTGGGAAACTCGCGGTTAAAAAAGGGATTGATACTATAATAGATTATTTTACTGCAAAAGTTGTTGATAAAATTATCAAAACTAGAGGAAAAGCGACAGTCGTCACTGCCACAAATGTTTTTGCACATATGGAAAATATTCATGAAGCTTTGAAAAATATTATTCGACTCATAAAACCAGGCGGTGTATTTATATCTGAGTCTCATTATCTTTATTCGTTAATTAAAACTTTACAATATGATACTATTTATCATGAACATATGAGATATTATTCACTCCACAGTTTAAAGTATCTCCTTGCTATGCATGGGCTTGAGGTATTTCATGCAAAAAACATTCCGTCTCACGGTGGCTCAATCAGAGTATACGCTGCCAAGAAAGACACTCGAAAAATTGGGAAGAGTGTTGGGGATATGCTTAAGAAAGAGAAAGCTGCGGTTACTAATAAAGCAAATTTAATTAGATTCCAAAAAGAAGTGACTTTATCAAAACTTAAGATCATGTCCCTTTTGGAAAAATTAAAAATACAAAATAAGGTTATTTATGGAATCGGGGCCCCGTCACGAGCCAGTACACTAATAAATTACGTTGGAATTGATGATGGTATTTTGGATTGTGTTTTAGAAATAAAAGGTTCACATAAGATTGGTAAGTACGTCCCTGGTACTGTAATTCCCGTTCTTGATGAAGATAGGCTTTATAGCGACCAACCGGATTATGCACTTCTTTTATCATGGCATATTGCAGATGAGTTGGCTCCTAAAATTAAAAAAAATGGTTTCCGAGGTGATTTTATAATTCCTCTTCCCATCCCTAGAATATTGAAGAGCAAAGATATTGAAGAATAATTACTTATGAAACACCGTGCCATTGCAATTATTCCTGCGCGGGGTGGATCGAAGAGAATTCCTAAAAAAAATGTCGTAGATATCGATGGTAAACCGTTAATTGCATACACTATTTTATCTGCCAAAATCTCTAAGTACTTCCCTAGTCGGATTTATGTTTCTACAGATGATGCAGAAATTGCTCAAACTGCTACCAGGTATGAAGCAAAGATTATAAAAAGACCTAACCAACATGCTAAAGACAAATCTTCGACCTTGTCCGTTTTGAAACATTCTGTTGAGGCACTGGAAGAGGAAGGGGTGCGATTCGACACGGTAGTCTTGTTACAACCCACTTCCCCTTTTAGATCAGCAACTACCATCATCTCTGGCATTAAAAAGCTTTGGGGGAATTGGGATAAGCTTGACGCAATATTTTCTGTAAAACAAACTAAATTCCCTTCTAACTGGATTCTTAAAATAAACAAAGAACTATTGGAGTTTATCTATGCAAATGATTTTTCAAAAATCCGTGGACAAGATTTTGATAAGAATTATGAAATAGATGGCGTTTTGTACGTTTATAAGAAGGATTTTATTAAAAAAGCGCTTAGGTATCCTTTTGCTAAAAATCGGTCTGGTTACATTCTTACTAGTAAGTTAGAATCAATTGACGTAGATGATATGGAAGACCTAAACATAGCCAGAGCTTTATTTGCATATAAAAAGGGTTGATTGTATTTGACTAAACAATTAATTACAATGTCGTCGATATGAAAAGACAAAATATAAGCATTGGGGATAAGTCTGTAGGAATTGGCCAACCATGCTTTATCGTTGCAGAAGCAGGTGTCAATCACAATGGACAAGTGGATTTGGCAAGAAAACTTATTGATCAAGCAAAAGCTGTCGGCGCAGACGCTGTCAAATTTCAGATTTTTATCCCGGATGAGATTGCAACTAAGGATGCATCCAAAGGGAATTACCAAAAAGAGACCACTGGCGAAGGCGAAAGCCAACGCGAGATGTTAAAAAAACTTTCACTTTCAGAAGACCAACTTGTCCAACTACAGCAATATTCTTGGCAGAAGGGGATAATTTTCTATGCTACACCCCACGATCTGACAAGTGTAGATATATTAGCCAGATTAAACTTACCTGTAATTAAAATTGCGTCTCCGGATTTAAATAACGGACTTTTATTATATAAGATCGCAAAACATCCTGATTTAAAATCTAAGCCATTGTTCCTTTCAACAGGGGGTGGAACACTTGAAGACGTTGAGAGATCCCTAGTATTTTTACAAGAACATGGTTTTGAAGGCACGATCCTTGTTTACCACTGTACATCTTCTTATCCTACTCCTACACGAGAACAAAACCTCGATGTTATTAAAACATTTAAAGAAAAGCTTTCTCAAAAATATGGTGTATTGGTGGGATTTTCCGATAACGGCGACGACATGATTGTACCGGCAGATGCAGTCAGACTTGGAGCGGTTTCTATTGAAAAACATATGACACTCGACAAGAAAATGGACGGTCCCGACCATAGAGCTTCTCTTAATACAGAAGAGTTTCGTGAAATGGTTAATTTAATAAGAGAAGCCGAATCATCCCCTTCAAAAGAAATAAAACACCCCGAAGCACTTGGCGATGGAGTAAAAAAAGTACAACCATCTGAGGTAAATAATATAGAGTTTTTTAGAAAAGCTGTCAGGGCAAGGAATGATATGGCCGAAGGAGACAAGGTCACTATTGACTTGCTTATTCCTAAAAGAACTCGTGGCAGACAATCACCGATGGACTTTGAACAGTTACTGGACAAGAATTTGAAAACTTCTGTTGTCGCCGACCAAGAAATTACTTCAGAAATGGTCGAATGAATATTCTTATAATTTCTGCTCATCCAGATGATGAGACAATAGGAATGGGGGGAACTCTCTCAAAACTTTCATCTCGCGGCCATAGCTTGTCCTGGCTCATTGTGACTCGCGCTTTTACTCCGAAATGGGATGCCCGTTATATAACTGCAAAAAAAAAGGAGATAAAAAAAGTTGGGAGTTATTATGGATTTCGGAAAGTTATTAATGCTAAGTTCAAAGCAGCTTCTCTTTCCAGTTATCCTCAACTTGAGATAGCCGATACAATTTCAAATGCAGTCAAGTCAACAAGGGCCGAGGTTATTTACACGCCACCGCTTTTCGATTGCCATTTGGACCATGAAATTGTGACCGGTAATGTTCTTTCCGTTGTTAGACCATGGAATGGAAGTGAAGTTAAACAGATTATTAGCTATGAGATTCCAGTCACAACAAATTTTTCGGAAATAAAAAGTAACAAGCAGGTTTTTAATTACTTCGAGAACATTTCTTTAAATTTTAAAAATAAGCTGGAGGTTATGAGTTTTTACAAATCAGAATTAAAAGAATACCCTCATCCCAGATCCTTAAAAGGGTTAACGATACTTGCCTCGGAAAGAGGTCTAAGATCCGGGTATAAATATGCAGAAGTTTTTTCAATTTTATACGCCAGAAATGATTAATTATGAGAGTCGTTTATATAGGCAGCATTGAGTTCTCTTGGTACTGCCTGAACGAGATTTTAGAAAAAAAACTTGCCGATGTAGTTGGCGTTTTCAACGTCCATCCAGATTTTTCAAAAAACATCTCTGATTACAGAGATCAATCTGACCTTGCTAAAAAATATAAGATTCCGCACTTTTGGTTTAAAAACATTAATGAAAATAAAAATGTGAGTTTGATAAGAAAACTAAAACCAGATTTGATGTTGGTTTTTGGCCTCTCACAAATTGTTAAAAAAACATTACTGACGTTACCATCAATCGGTGTTCTTGGAACTCACCCGGCTCTTCTTCCAAAAAATCGGGGTAGATCACCAATACCCTGGTCGATAATAAAAGGATTAAAAGTCTCCGGACTGACATTTATGTATTTGGATGAAGGCGCAGACACCGGAGACGTTGTATATCAAATGAAATGGAAGATTACTTCTAAGGATGACGCTGCTAGTATTTACAAAAAAATGATTGCTGTTGGAAAAATAATGGTTAACAAAGTTTTACCCCAAATTGAAAACGGAACAATAAAAATAATTATGCAGCCGGCTAGGAGTAATTATTGGCCAGCTAGAGAACCAATGGACGGAAAAATAAAATGGTCCTGGAGTTTAGACCGAATTGATAAGCTAATAAGAGCAACAACCCGGCCGTATCCGGGCGCATTTTGTACGTTTGGCGAAAAAAAGTTAATAATATGGCAAGCAAGAAAAATGCATGAAACCTTTCCAGGAGCAAATGGCGAGGTTGTAAAAAAGAAAAAGGGTGGTTTTATCGTTAAATGCCGAGATGGTGCGATTTATGTTACTAAGTGGCAGCCAAGAAAAATTAAAATTGGCGATAGGCTCTTATGAAAAGGAAACGTATTGCAGTTTTTACTGGCGGAAGATCTGAGTATGGAATTCTTAGGCCTGTAGTTACCGCGATTAGCGAATCTAAAAGTCTTGATTTACAACTTATTGTCTCCGGAGTTCATCTTCTTAAGAAATATGGCTCCACAATCGAGCTGATTAATAGAGATGGTTTTTCAATAGATGCTAAGGTAAACATTGTTATAGACGAAGAGATTGAGGGGAAGGTTAGTCTCGAGATAGGCAACGGGATACTAGAATTTACCAAAATTCTTTTAAGGCTTAAGCCAGATTTAGTCGTTTTAAGTGGCGACAGGAGTGAAGCGCTTGCTTGCGCAGTTTCTGCAGCTTTTATTCCAATCCCAATTGCTCATATCCACGGTGGGGATCTTTCTAAAGCCGGGTTTGATGAGTCTATAAGACACGCTATTACAAAACTTGCCCATTTCCACTTTCCCGCGACAAAAAAAAGTATGAATAGGATTTTAAGGATGGGAGAAAATCCAAAAAATGTATTTTTAGTGGGCGCACCCGGGCTTGATGAACTTATGAGCGAACCTGTAATTAGCAAGGGTGAACTCTCTAAGAAGTTGGGTGTCAAAATTGGTAACACTTTAATAATTCTGTTACAACACCCTGTTTCAACATCTCCGACTACAGCAAGGCGAGAGATAAGAGAAACATTAAAAGCTGTATCAAACATCAAGTGCACGAGAATTTTGATTTATCCTAATGGAGATCCTGGTTCTAACGCTATTGCCAATGAGCTTGAAAAATTCAGTTCGAAAAAAGACTACCTAGTCTTAAGAAATATGGACAGAAGAATTTATGCTAACACTCTGAGAATTGCGAATGTTCTTGTTGGTAACTCATCCAGCGGAATAATTGAAGCTTCATCCTTTGGGTTGCCAGTTGTTAATGTCGGTACTAGACAGGAAGGCAGAGAAAGAAACAGTAACGTGGTGGATATTGACTACGATGCTTTAAGAATAGAGACTGCTATAAGTAAAATAATCAAGGGCAAAAAAAGGTTTAAAAAGGACAATATTTACGGCAATGGGCATAGCGGTAAGAAAATCGCAAAAATACTGGAAAAAATTAATTTACATCTTAATTTAATTCAAAAACATTTTTATGAAAAGAATTAATAAATTACCACAAGAGTTAATTCCATTGAGTCCACCATTTATTACAACTGACGAGGAGAAAGCTGTACAGAAAGTTTTACGATCCGGAATTCTTGGACTTGGAAAATACCTGGAGGCATTTGAAAAAAGTATTGCCGATTTTGTCGGAACAAAATATGCCATTGCTGTCTCTTCGGGAACAGCCGGCCTTCATGCCTCAGTTGTTACCTTAGGGCTTAAGCCTGGCGATGAAGTTATTACATCTCCATTTTCGTTTGTTTCTTCTGCAAATGCAATTTTATATTGCCAAGCTAAACCAGTCTTTGTCGATATAGATCCTGAAACTTTGAATATTAACCCCGAAAATATCGAGTCGGCTATTACAAAAAGCACAAAGGCCATATTGCCCGTTCATATATTTGGCTACCCTATTAATTATGCAAAAATAAAAAAGCTTGCAGAAAAATACAAATTGAAAATTGTGGAGGATGCATGTGAATCGTTGGGAGCAACATATAAAGGGAAAAAAGTTGGCAATTTTGGCAATTTGGCAGTTTTTGCTTTTTACCCGAATAAACAAATTACAACAGGAGAAGGGGGTATGATTGTGACTAATAACAAAGAGGACTATACTCTTTTGAAGAGCCTGATTAATCAGGGAAGGGGTGATTCGGGACAATGGCTTTCTCATGATAAACTTGGCTTCAACTACAGAATGGATGAAATGAGCGCTGCTGTAGGTTTGATGCAGATGAAAAAAATCAAATATATACTTTCATCAAGAAAAAAGGCTGCACTTTACTACAAGAGAATTCTTAAAAAGAATAATTTAATTAAAACTTTACGTGATGACGATACTGTTTATAGCAGAAGCTGGCAGGCATTTATTGTATTATTAGACAAGAGCATTGATAGGAACAAGACAATGGCTATACTAAAAAAGAATAAAATCCAGTCAAAGCCGTATCTTCCATCAATTCATTTGCAACCTTATTGGAAAAAAATTAATGCTTCTGCTGGTAGATTTCCTGTCAGTGAGTCGACAAGCGCATCCAGCTTAGCATTACCGCTTTATACAGACATGAAGCAATCGGATATTGAAAAAGTTTGCCTGTCGCTTGAGAAAGCTGTTGAACGAGCAAGAAGATGAAGAACTCACAGCGTTTTGTTCACTGGAAACAACCCAAGTTTAATAGATTAGGTATGACTAAATGGCAGTGGATGTGCCAAAACAGAAAGAATTTAACAATTGATAGTGGTGCAGATATAGGCGCTTTCACATATATCAATGCAAAACACGGAGTTTTTATAGGAGAAGATGTACAGATTGGTTCGCATTGTTCTATATACTCCGAGTCTACAATAGATAATAAAAGAGGGCCGGTAAAAATTGAGAGTGGTGCTAGAATAGGAAGCCACACCACGATTATGCCCAACATAACTATTGGCAAAAACGCAATAATTGGCGCCCACAGTTTTGTAAACAAAAACATACCAGCCGGAAAAATTGCGTTTGGAGTGCCTATTAAAATTCAAAAATAACGTGATTAAAAATTTTAAGAAGATATTACTAAAAGAATCTACTACTATTAAGAAAGCTGCAAGAATGATGGACGAGGCGGGGGCAAAGATTGTCCTTGTGTGTTCATCCAGCGGTAAGCTTGAGGGAGTCCTTTCTTTTGGGGACTTAAGAAGGTCTCTTCTTGAGGGGCATGCCGACAGTGACAAAATAAAGGATATATATAATAGGAGGCCAATTACAGCAAACAAGGGCGATAATGATAGAAGGATTAAAGCACTTTCACTTTCAAAGCTATCTACAACGGGCGGAATAATTCAGGTGCCTATCCTCGATAAGCACCGAAGACCAATCGATGTAGCAATAATTGATACAGACGGAAAACTCAGCTATCTTACTACCTTGGCTAAATCGACAGAAAAACGAGTTGAAAAAATTCTTGTTACTGGTGGTGCCGGCTACTTAGGATCAGTTTTAGTTCGCAAGCTTTTAAACAGTGGGTATAAAGTTAAGGTTTTGGACAATTTAAGCTTTGGGAAGGAATCGTTAAGTAAAATTTGGGCGCATAAGGGATTTGACTTAGTTGTGGGGGATGTTTTGCATATTGACGAAGTGGTAGAAGCTGCAAAGGATGTTGATGCGGTGGTTCACTTAGCAGCAATAGTGGGAGATGAAGCTTCAAGTGCTAATCCGACTTTGGCTATATCGGACAACACCCTTGCCACAATCAATCTTGCTCATACTTGTAAAAAGTTTCAAATCAATAGGTTAGTTTTCACTTCAACCTGTTCTGTATACGGAGCAAGCGAATCAGAAAATTTGTTAGCAGAGACATCTCCTCTTATACCTGTATCTCTGTATGCTCAATCAAAGATTGAAAGTGAAATTGAACTCTTGAGATTAAGTGATCAGAATTTTTCACCAACCGTTTTGAGACTTTCAACTTTGTTTGGTTGGTCACATAGGCCGAGGTTTGATCTCGTAGTTAATTTTTTTACATTACTGGCTAGCCAAGGTAAGGGTATTCCGGTTAACGGAGGTGACCAATGGCGACCGTTCTTGCATGTAAGGGATGCAGCAAGAGCAATAGAAATGGTTTTGCAATCTCCGATTAAAAGTATTAGTGGCGAGATTTTTAATGTAGGCTCAAATAATTCAAATTTCACGATCAACGAGATTGCCGAAACGATAAAAAAACTATCTAAAGATGTCGTTATTAAAAATTTAAATTCAGTCGGAGACAAAAGAAATTATAGAGTTTCTTTTTCTAAAATCAACAGAGTTTTGGATTTCCACACAGAAATCGGAATTGAAGAAGGAATACTTGAAATGAATAGAAATATTAAGAAGAGCGATATTAATAATTTAAAAAAAATGGCTTTCAACTCCCCAGGCCTTTTAAGCTCGCTTCAGTAAGATGGCAAAAAACATTACCTTCGTGTCAAACATTAGTAGTTTGTCTAACTTCGATGACAAAAACCATCTAGTACCGCTAAATGACGATGTCAAGACTTACTTGATAAATAAAAATATCAGATATTTGAACTTTGAAGACTTTTACGACCGAGCGAATAAAGATGTTATCAGTAAACACTCAGAGATCTGGGCCAGAGATTGGGTTAGTGAAGAAAGTGACGTTTTGCGCTCTCTGAATCTCAGTCTGCATCATTTTTTTGCCAAACGTTTATATTTACTTGAAAGTTTGAATTCACTACTAGATAAAGAACGGCCTACTACAGTTTATATAGATAGAGAAAAGAAAGGTGTAAAAAGTTTTTTTGTCTTTGATCATGAAACACTATCACCACTTATCGAGTTTCTTTGTAAAGAAAAAGGAATAAGAGTAAAAAAAAACAAAACTGTAGAAATCAATTTAATCAAGCATCTGATACAACTTTTTAAGCCTCCAAAAATTAAATCACTTAATAGTTTTGCGGTGTTTGGAGATGAAGATGTTACGCTTTTTTTGGCTCACCATTACCACATCCTAGGGTGCTTTCCACTAATTAAAAAGTTTGAGAAAAATTCTCTTTTAGTTGTAGGCAGAGTTGGCCAGGCTGAACCAGAGCTAGTAAAAAGTGGCATTAGGTTTTTAAACTACACCGGCGAAGTTAACTTATCTTCATTAATTTTTAACTTGGTTTTAAAGTTTAGGTATTTCATTTTGCTTCGGTCAATATCTAGATCTATCTATAAGTACAAAAATTTTGACTTGTACCCAATTTTTAGTGATAAATTAATTTCAGTTGTAATTGTTGATGCGCTTAATCTTGAAAATTACAAATCTTTTTTTTCCTATCTTCTGCGCAATATAAATGTTAAACAAGTTGTGGCAGTTACAAACGACTCGACAAATCAAATAATGCTGAGAGAAGCTAACAAAAATAAAATTCCAACTCTTGAGATTCAGCACGGACTTCATGTCGGGATTGATAGTAAATACTTAGTGGCTAACATTTTTGAAGTATGGGGAGAAAGTACTAAAAAGTTGTGTGGGAAATTTGGGATTGATGCAAAAAGATTAATCGTTGGCGGTTGGCCAAATTTTGATAAATTAAATAAATTTAATTCAAAAAGAGACTTCAAGTCATCTAGACTAGAAATATTGTATTTACACCACCAAGCTGAAGGCTTTTCTTCTCAGTACAAATTCAATAACACCGAGAAAACTTTTAAAATCATTTTAGCCTCTTTGAGAGATACTGCAATTAACGCGAACATTATTGTTCGATTGCATCCGAGAACTTCCGATAAAGTCTTAAAGGCGATTGCAAAAAAAGAAAAACTAAAAATATACTTTGATGAAAATTCGGATTTGGTAAACTTACTGGGAGGCTCAGATGTAATCATCGGGCAGACAACCACAGCAACTTTATACGCACTTTTGATGGGCAAACCTGTTATCTACTTTCCTTCAATGATTTTTCCCAAGAAGTTCTTAGAAAACAGTGGTGTATCTGTCGCAAAGAATAAATCAGAGCTTAACCATTGTCTAGAGACAATACTAAGGAGTAGAAGTGCGACTAAAAACAGTAAGATAGCTAAGTTTTTGTTGGATTATTGTTCTTTTGGAACTAACTCATCGGACAAAATATTTAATATGTTGAAACGAACAGAGTATGAACTTAATTAAAAGTACCTCGTATCAGAAATTATTTCTAATAATCTTGCTTTTCGGTTTATCAGTTAGACTTTATAAAATAGATATTCCTCTTCTTGAATTTTATCCTTCAAGACAAATTCAGACAGCAGAAATTACCAAAAATCTTTTTTATGATAGTGAATTTCTAAAACCAAAAGTGAGTTATTTAGGTCCTGAGAAAAAAATTTTTCTTTTGGAGGCGCCTATCTATAACTCAATTGTAGTGTTAACATATAAAATTTTTGGCGGTGTAAACGAAACACTTGGGCGAGCTGTGTCTGTATGGGCGTGGTTGATTGCCGCTTTTCTTATATATTCAATTTCGAGAATGTTTACCAAAAATATCGGTTCGTTGACTGCTTTATATTTTTATACTTTTTCTCCTTTATCTGTTCTAATTAGTAAAAGTTTTCAGCCAGATCAATGGATGATCACTTTTTCTTTGGCGGCGATTTTTACGCTTTTGAAATGGACCAAAAACAAGAAAGTAGTTTACTTTGTAATTAGTTCAATATTTGCATCTTTGGCAATACTTACAAAGTTGCCAGCAATTATTTTCTTACTTTTCCCATTACTATTATTAATCTTAACCACTAAACTCAAAATCGGTAGGCTCTTTTTTTTATACTTTTTTGTTGCGTGCCTACCTGTTGGAGTGTGGACGGCTTATGGATTTTTGCTAAAAGATTTTAGTGGGGTTTCTCATAGTGCCTTCTCTGTTGGGAATTGGTTCGGCATTAATTTATTTTGGAATCGCCAATATTATTATAATGTATTCGGGTTTGAATATCATTTAGTTCTTTTACCTACAGGCATTTTGCTCTTTATAGTTGGCATTTTTCAAAAACTGAAACCTGATCAGAGATTCCTTTATTTTTGGTTGTTCGGTGTATTTGCTTATTTTATAATTTTTAACAAACACAATATGACACATGAGTATTATCACTTGCCAATGTTGCCTATTGCATGTCTTTTTATTGGAATTGCATGCGAAAATATGTGGTCTTCTTTAATAAGGAGAATAAGTGTTAAACCGAGTTTGATAATTTTTGTTTTGGTAGCTTTTACTTTGATCACAATGCTTGCACCAACTTATCAACGTGCTTATAAGCCAATAGATAGATTTAATTACGTAATAGAGACTGCTGATGTAATTAATAAGAATACAGGGCCGAATGACCTTGTTATTGGATCTATGGATGCAGGCCCAGCGTTAGTCTTTTATTCACAACGAAGGGGATGGGGATTCGATGTGCAGAGGAATAAGATCTTAGAGAACTTTAGTTTCTATGGAGTTAGTAACATGGTTGTCTCTGATGCTATCGATGAAGTAGAAAAGCTAAGGAGCCAGGGGGCGGTAATATTTGCTAGCTCATACAAAAACCAACTTCTTTTAAATAAAAATTTTAGTGACTATATGTACAAGAAGTACACAACAATAGCTGATAATGATAACTACGTAGTTTTTAACTTGATTGAAAAATAAGTTGTTTTCTTTCTCTTTTCTTCTCAATATTTTTAACGAGAGCAGGCTCGCTAAATAATAGGTTTAAAATAATTTGAGTAATTAAAAATAGATTTGTAAAAAGAAAAATAAAATATCCCATTGTACTAATTATCCGATAAGGGAAAAAATTATTTACGTAACCATTAAACGTTGTTGATACTGAAAAAGCGAGGTTTATTGGAGCAAATAGTCCTAGTTGCAGTTGTATCGCCAATAATTTGTAAGAGGCTAAGCTTATTGATTGGATTAATATTATTAAAAATGATGTCTTTGAATTTTTATACCAAATAATTATTAATGGAACACCCCAAAGAAGATAATGAAATGAGATTCTTGGTGCAAAGGAAAAAAAGAGCAAAATGGAAGCCAAACAAAGTCCAACAGCAAGTCTCCACTTATCTCTGCTTTTTAATGAAAAAGACATAGTCAAAAATACTCCATACCCTAACATGAACAACCCATACTTAATGTATTGAGAGTAAAGTGCCCAGTCTTCAAGTGGCTTGCGGTATGATAAATAAACTTTAGGAAGGAACGAAAATATTGCCGCTGTTGGGTCATGAATGAGCGTAGGACAGAGGAAAACAAAATATGGCAGAAAGGATACAATTGCAAGCTTGAGGCGCTCGATGGGGCTTTTCATATAAATTAGAATAGTCGGAAGAATAAAAATAAAGGCAAAATTCTTGAACGCTGCGGCAACCCCAAGCACAATGATTCCAAGATAAACATTTTTTCTTATTAACAGAAAACTTAAAAGGACAAAAAATGCTGGAATTACGTCATATTGCCCCATTAAGTAAACACCATACAAAATAACAGGATTAAAGAGCCAAACTAGAATAGCGTTTTTTCTAAGAAGATGTTTTTTTGCATATATCATTATCACGTAAATTGAAGATAGGTCAAATAAGAGGTATGGAAATTTTGCTAAAAATATATCCTTATAAATGTGCTCATTTGGAGCTTTAGATAGGTAATCATAAGATTGTCCATTTACACCGCTCATCCTAAGGTTATAAATCTGGGTCATCCATGGTGAAAAACTTTGAGACAAAAAATGATAGAAATACTGAAATAACCCAAAAAAGTAAAACGTAATCGGTGGGTAGTAGGATACGTTTAATTTTGATAAATCATTATGAGTAAAGGAAAATATGTCAAAAACATTTTTAGTGTAAATTAAGTTAGGAAAATAATTTATAAAGAATAAATCAGAGTGAACAGATATTGGCATTAAAGCTAATCGAACAACAAAGGCCAAAATTATCAGGGCACTAAACATTGCCAATGCCTTTATAGGTAAATCCGGATTTTTGTAATAATTCTTTATCAAAAAAATTTCTTCCGTCTATTATTATTTTATTTTTGAGGAGACTGTCTAGCTTCTTAAGAGTGAGATCTTTGTATTCCTTGTGTCCAACAGTTAAGATTAAACAGGTAGCTCCTTTTAATGCATTCAAAATATTTGCGTTTAATCCATCCACGTTTGGGTCATGAAGAGTAAAATTGATTTTTTTAGTTTTTAAAATATCTATCAGTAATATTGTGGGAGAGTTTCTTGTATCATCAGAGTCCTCAACGTAAGAATAACCAAGAATACAAACTTTTGCTTTTTTAGGATCGATATTTTCTTCCTTGAGTGCCTGCTGAAAAAGCTCAAATAAATGCATGGGCATATTATCGTTAGTTCTCCGTGCATCCTTAATCATAGAAAGTTTATTGTTACTAACACTGGAAGAGAGCAGCCAAGGATCTTTCGGTATACAATGACCTCCAACACCGGATCCTGGTCTATGCAAATTATGGAAAGGTGACTTATTGACAAGGTCTCTTACTTTCCACACGTTGACACCTAGTTCTTCACAGGCGATAGCAACTTGATTGGCAAACGCTATATTTACGTCTCTAAAAGTATTTTCCACCGTTTTGACAGTTTCTGCCGTTGTGGGATCGACAAAATCTAAATCTCCTATTGTTATGTCCTTATATAGTTTTTTGATTGCGTTTTTGATTGTTGGACTAGATATTCCTATAACCCTTGATAACGTAGTTAGCTGCTTAAATATATAGTTTGGCCTTATTCTTTCTGGAGCTACTGCTACATAAAATTCCTCGTTTATTTTGTAGCTTGAGTATTTCTCAATAATTGGTATTACTAAATTATTAGTGGTTTTTGGCGCAAGCGTAGACTCAATAATAATTGTTGTTTTTTTATTTAAATTTTTTGCTATAGATTGAAGAGCTCTTTTTAATGATTTGTAATCAGGGTTTTTGCCTCGCGTGGGAGTGTCCACAGAAACGAGAATAGTGTTGACCTCTCTTAGCTTTTCGAAAGAGTTTGAGTAAACAATGTTTCGTTTAATTTTAGATTTATTAAAAAAATCAACTATGCCTGGCTCCTTGCGAGAAAAAGGCAGAACTCCCTTTGAAAGCTTTTCTATTTTTTCTATGCTTTTGTCTATTGCTACTACGCTATAATTTTTAGACGATAATAGCAACGTTAGAGGGAGTCCTACGTAACCTAAGCCAATAACCGCGACTTTCATTTTACAATTTTACATCTAGCACCTGATTTTGTTATTTTTTCAATAAGTACTAATGCTGCCAATCCTTCTGCTGGGGTCACAGGCATTTCAGTTTTATTTTTTAGTGCAGTTACAAAGGATCTTATCTCAATTTGAAGCGGTTCTTTAGCTTCAAAAGCTACTTTTATTACGTCCGCCCAGGTTTGAATTGGCGATGGAATTGTCGTTTTTTTGACGATTAATTCATTCTGTTTATAAAAAAATAATTCTTGAGTTAAGTAATTTGCAATATACATACCGTTTTCACCCAAAACTGTTAAATTTCTTATTTTTGTCGGATGAAGCCAGCTTACTTCTATTAAGCCTATGATTCCTGATTTGTATCTGAGTATTGCAGACATAAGATCTTCTTTTTTGTGGTATTTGGTATCAGTTTCTGCAAATATCCTAATTGGCTGTTCACCTGCTATAAAATTAACTATATCAACATCATGGGTTCCAAGGTCTACTATGGCAGAGACATCCTGTGCTCTTGTTGGCGGTGGAGAAAATCTTTGTGTGTGAATATGTATTATTTTTCCTAGTTCTCCTGATTTAATTCTATTCTTTATCTCAGTAACTACAGGATTGAATCTTTCGATGTGTCCAATCATTAAAGGTACTTTTTTTGTTTTTGAAATTTTAACTAGTTTTTTTGCTTGAGTAATAGTAGCCGCTATTGGTTTTTCAATGAATGTAGGGATTTTTAAATTTAAAGCAAAAATAGCAGATTGGTAATGACGTGTCGTTGGCAAGCAAATGAAAACTGCGTCAAGCATTTCGTTTTTAAACATTTTTTTATAATCTGAGTATCCGTTTACCTTGTACTTTTTTGCTAATGATTCAGATTTTGAATCATCAATGTCACACACTGCAACAAGTTCGACATCCTCTAATTGAGAAAGTACTCTAGCATGATTTTGGCCCATGTATCCCAAGCCAATGACTGCGACCTTCATAATTTCGAGTATTGTCTAATATTTTTAGTATCTATTCAACTTGTATTGCTTAATCTGAAGTTTATACTTTAAAATGGCATTTGTGAAAAACAACAAAATAGTTGTGGGTTTTGCAGGATCGAGATGGCTTGGCATTGAGTGTTTTAAGCTTCTTGCCAAACGAGATGATGTTGAAATCAAAGCAGTCTGCTTTCCTAAAAAAACTGAGAAGGTTTGGTGGAAAGATGTGGTGGATGAGGACGAAATTAAAAGACTTGGATTTAAAACTGTTCCTTGGGGCAAGTGGAATAATATTATGTTTGATATTACCTTTAGTGTATTGCATGGCGGTATATTTGGAGCGCAACATCTTGAAAATTGTTCGTTAGGAGCTATAAATTTACATCCGGCGCCTCTTCCTGAATATAGAGGTTGTAATAGCTATGCACACGCGATCATGAATGGAGATAAGGAGTATAGGGTCACTATGCATTATATTGAAACTGGTATTGATACAGGGCCCATAATTGCTCAAGGAACTTTACCGATTTCAATTGAAGATACGGGCTACAGCCTCTACCTGCGAGCACAAAAAGTTGCGCTTGGAGTTTTTACAAAAAACCTACCAATAATAATTGAAAAGGCCAAACAAGGAAAAACAGTGAAAGCACGAATTCAAAATGAAAAGATTGCTAGGTATTATACGCGTAACTCGTTAAGAGACAAAAAAGCTAATATAAAATGGAGTCCGAAGAAATTTTATAACTTTGTTCGAGCACTTGATTTTCCTCCCTTCGAGCCAGCATATATCTCTGTAGGCGATAAACAGATATTCTTAGTCACTCAGGGTCGTTTAAATAAGCTGCAATAATAGATGTTATTTTTTTGGTTGCTTTTCCGTCACCAAAATAATTTTTATTGATGGGATGCCTTTTTTCTATCCTAAGTTTAAAATCAGTATCAATGTTTTTTATTAATTTGTTATTGTTTAATGTTTCTGGCCATTCGGTTGATTTGCGTATTACATAACATTGTACCCCCAGCCAGTACGCCTCTTTTTGTATGCCTCCAGAATCCGTAATAACTCCGCAAGATTTTTTTATAAGAGAAAGTAAATTAGTGTGAGAAATTGGTTTTACGAAGGCAATATTTTTATAATTTTTGGTTAATTTTCCTATGACTTTTTTGGTTCTGGGATGTAGAGGCATTATTACTTTTATCCTTTGGTTGTTTAAGAATTTAAAAATACTTAAAAGTCTTGTATTGTTATTTGTGTTTTCCTGCCTGTGGATAGTTGCTAGGAAATACTTCTTGGGCGACTTAAGTTTTATAGGCTGAGGTTTTGTTTTTAAGAATATGTCATACATGACATCTCCAGTGAAATGTATATTTTTATGAATACTTTCTTTTTTAAGGTTTTCAACAGCTGTTTGAGTGGGGCAGAATAAAAGGGCAGAAATTTGATCAATTATTACTCTGTTAACCTCTTCAGGCACAGAATTATCGAAGCATCTAATCCCGGCTTCAATATGAGCAATCGGAATCCGATTATATGCAGAAGCAAGACTACCAGCCAAGCTACTATTTGTATCTCCATAAATTAAAACTAAAGATGGTTTTTCTTTCTCTAGAATTGGACAAAGCTTAATAAACATGCTGGTTATTTGTAATTTGCTTTCTTTGGATCCTACTTTCAGGTTGTATTTGGGTTCGGGAAGTTTTAGCTCATCAAAAAAGTTTTTTGAGAGTTCTTTGTTGTAATGTTGACCTGTATTTACAATGATGTGTTTATATGTCGATAATAAGCTATCTGCTACTGGCGCTAGTTTTATGAAGTTTGGCCTAGTACCCACTATAGAAATTATTTTTTTCATTTGCTGTAATTGCCCTGAAGATAATTTTTATACACTACAAGATGTCTGGTTATAGTTCTCGTAACGTTCATGTGACTTTTACCAGATTTATTTGTCCAATCAACCGTTGACGGTATTTCAGTTATATTTGCTCCAGAATTATGAAGTCTTATTAAAATTTCTACTACCGACGGAAAACCATTTTCATCTATTAAATTTTTTCTATTTCCTTTTTTGAGTTTTAATAGAGCGGAAACCTTATACGCCCTGAAAAAAGAGGTGTACGTGTTAACGTTGGGGATTCGGAATAAAAGCTTGTCCAAATTGTTGGACACGACGCTCAACAACTTTCTCAATATACTTATACCAACAATCCCTCCACCCTTTTTTGCATATGGTGATGCTAGAACTACCTCGGATTTTTCTAGACCTTTAATAAGTTTCTCTACTAATTTATGGTCCGACGTGTTATCTGCCTCCATGGTAATTATTACGTCATTTGAATTAGCTTTATTCAGTATGTACTCAAAACCATGATTAAATGCGAAACCGGGTCCTCTATTGGGCTTATAGCTTAGTAGTTTTACTAAGAATTTATAGCTTAGGCCTTTTAAAACTTCTTTTGTGTTATCAGTAGAGCCGTCGCTCACGATGATTACCTTTTTAGCCTTTCGTGTTGATTTATTAATGTTGGACAATAATTTTGGGAAGTTGTGGGAATCGTTGTAGGAAGGTATTAAAAAATAAATCATTGATCAAGTTGCCATTGTATAGTTTTTTCAAGTCCGCTTTTTAGTTCAGTTTTAGGACTCCAATTGAGAAGCTTGTTCGCTTTTGTTATAGAAGGCTTCCTTTTTAATACATCTTCGTACTTTTTTCCAGTAAAGCTTTTATAGGGGACTCGTTTTACGATTAATTTTTTCTTGAGAATTTTTGCAATCATTCTGGCCAAATTAACTATTGTTATTTCTTGAGTTGTGCCTATGTTTATGATTTGGCCAATTGCGGAAGGATTAGATATTAATTTTACTAGAGCATCAATGACATCATCAATGTAAACGAAGGTTCTTGTTTGAGAACCGTCACCATGTATTTCCACATTACGCCCTTTTGAAATATTATCTATAAAAAGTGCTTGCGGGCCTCCCCACCAAGTTAAATGTTGTTTTGGGCCGTAAACTCCAAATAATCTAAGAATTACTATTTTTGTTTTATATTGCTCTTGATACGCGAAGCATAAATGCTCATCGAATATTTTGGTAGCCGCGTAAGCCCACCTAGCTACCTCAGAGGATCCGAGGACTAAGTTCGAGTCCTCTGTAAAGGGAAGTTGGGTGTTTTTACCGTATACATCTGAAGTTGAAGTAAAAATTACTTTAGACTTATTGACTCTTGCCGTTTCTAAAACTGATTCCATGCCTTTGGAATTTTCTATAAGAGTTAGAAGCCGGTCCCCGTATCGGGGAATTTTTGCAGATGATAGATGAAAAATTACTTCGGCTTTTTTAAAAACCTTTTTTAGTTGTTTGTGATTTTGTGTTTTGAGCTTTCTAAATTCAAAGTTCTTTTTTCCTATTAAAGAATTTATATTTCGTCTGTTCCCTTTGGAAAGATCATCAATTCCAATGACGTGATAGTTCATACTTACGAGCCTTTCTGCAAGGTTACTCCCGACAAATCCGCACACGCCGGTGATGCCTATTGTTGTAGTTTTTTTCATGGTGCTTATTTTAGCACGCTATTAATCACATGGTGTTAAAACTTATATATTGTGTATTTCTGGTTTTCAAAGGTTTTAGAAAAAGTAAGGTTATTTTTTTTTGTGACTATAAATTGGTACTTTTCATCTTTATTTATTCTCATGAGTTGGTCTTCTGTGAGACTATCAAAATCTTTTGTGGAGTTTATTAAGTTTTGCCAATATCTTGCATAACTCCTGTCATAAATTACTACTGCCCCATCTTTTATGTCTCCTGATATTTGTCTTTCAGAGAAGATTCTAAACCCTGTTAAGCTTGGGTCAATGAGAAATAATTGAAATTGGTTTGTATTATTTTTTGCCCATATTTGTACTTCAACCCACTCGTCTTGGGGCTTTGGGTAATTAATAGTAGATAGTGAATTTTTATTATTTAGGTAAGCCACAAATAAGGACACGCCAATAACCGTACAAATAAGTAAGTATACGGGTAACGGTTTCATTAGCTTTATGTGTTCTCCGCGTCTTAGAGCGTGGCAAAGTAAAAAAAGTATGAGAACTAGGGTGAATACCTCAAATTGGTTCAGGGCAAGAAAAACAATAGACAATGTACCTAGAATTGTTTGTAAAGCATTCTTGCCCCCCAAAAAGAGTGGTGAGATGGCTAAGGCGATATATGCAATTGGCGAGATGGATCTCACTAATTGTAGTCTTGCAAGGGCAGGATTTTGAAAAACCTCAAGCCCTATGAAGTTAAAAATAAACAATGAGGTTAGGATTAAAATTAAAATAGTTACTATTTTTTTGTATTTTATCGTTAATTGCATCGTCAAGATTAAAACTATTGAATAGTACATAAAAAGTGAAAGCCAACCCCTTATTCCCCATTGAGAGGGAAACAGGTAGTCATCTCTAGATTTAATTATTGAAAGCCACGAGTAATCTCTTGTATTCAAAAACAATATAAAAATAATAATGAGAAGTATGGAAATAAAGGTTTTGTATTTTATAAAAAAGTTTAGTAATTTAAATCTTTCATGAAAAACTGGCATCAGGACAAGACTTGGCAAAATAGATAGAGGGTGAAAGATTAAACTTAATAAAGCAAAGCCGGCTGCTTTTTTGAATTTCTTTTCTATCAAGTAAGATAAGTAATATATTAAAAAAATTTGTCCTAGTGATCTGTATCCAAAAAAATTATCAAAGGTCAGTGTTGCGGTTCCTCCGATAAATTTCGGTAGCAAAAAGAGTAGAAGAGAGACATAGGCAAGATTTTTATCTCGTAAAAGAGTGAATGACAATTTGTAAATAGCATGGAAGAAAAAAAGTTGAAATAATAAATAACTTATGAAAAAGGCTGTCTGTATGCCTACAAATCTTATGACATAACCGTATATGGGATAAAATATGGAGGCTTTTGCAGAAAACTGGTTAAAAAGTAAGTCTGTCGGGAATAGTGAAGGGTTCTGCCATTTTAGAATGTAAGGAATAAAAATCTCTTGGTCTGACACGGCGAACTGGTAGCCATGAATAAATATTGCAGCTAATGAGGCAGCGGCTATTATTAGTGCATGCTTCATTTTTTAGAAACTATAATAATTGAGAGCCCAAAGGGTAAACTTCCTGAATTCAGGGTAATAATATTTTCAAAATTAAGAACGAATGAAAAAACTGCTGATATAACAGGAGGTAATTGATAAACATCTGAAGAAACCTGGTCTTTTTTTCTTGTTTTATCTATCAGTCTTTTTAAGATAATAAACGGCAATAAAAACGTATTATAGTAAGTTGAGTAAATTATTCGAAATCTTTTTCTTCTTAACGCGCTGGTTAAAATTGTTTTAGTAAACCGTGTCTTGGTTTCGACCGCTAAGTCATGTTGTGATTTTAGCCAATCTAGTGCTGGTTCTTGTAAATAGCAAATGCCACCTCTTTTTAATACTCTATAAATTTCATTTAAAGCTAATTCTAAGTTCACTCCTTCGTGATATAGGACGTCTAAACAAACTATCGCATCGAATGACTTTGCCTTATATGGCAAAGTATTTATGTTCCCTATCACCAGGTTTTCTAGTTTTCTTTTTTTACAATATTCGATCGCCGCATTGCTTTTATCTAAACCATAAATGTTTTTAAAACCAGCGTCTTTTAACTTTATGAGTGTGCCCCCAGTACCGCACCCTAGATCTAAGATTTTTGCTTCTGTTTTAATAAGTGTCTTGAACGTTCTCAGTAGTCTTTTTCTTGTATATGTGTACCAAGGATGACTTAGCTCATTCTCGTACATTTCCTTATATGCAATTGGCTTCATATCTTTTTAAAAATCAGATACTGATTGATTGACGTTATGAATTTCAAATATTTTGGGTCAGGATTTATATTAATCAGTTCATCAGGGGTAGTAATAATATAGTCAATTTGGTATTTATTTACCTTCATTTTCCAGTTATCATTTTCATTTAAGATATCCATTTGCCTTTCCGCTTCATGTCGCCGTTCTGAGTCTAAATGTAAGTTTCTCATATCGTCATACGATTGATACACAAACATGTATGAAACTAATGTATCAATGTTCTTTTTCTGCCAATTTTCATCTGTACCTAAAATCTGGTTTAGAATTTTATACCTCTCTACTCCTTCATAAGTAGGCATTATTGTTCTGTCGGTTGGGGGAAAGTAAGTATAATTTCTTGTATGCAATGGGATCAATGAAGAAAAATTTGGATTCAGAGAGGCTACGACGGAGTTTTTTGGCGTATTATGATTTATCCAATAAAATACACTTTCCAGGTCAGTGTCCTTTTTGTGACTAGCAGCAATTTTGTCCGTTGCAATTAACTGTGTTCTAAATCCATACGTTACAAAAATAAAAATAAAAATAATTGCTGTTACATTTTGCAGATATTTCTTCTTAGCTTGTAAATTGTAAATAATCGCGAACATTGCTATCGTGGCAAAAGGCATTATAATTCTTCTTAAATAATGGAATGTTTCAAGGTCTTGACCAATTAATGTCTTTGAGATCGGAGTTACTAGTACCCCAGTAGCAAGTAAAATAAATAGTGTGTAAACATGCAAACCTTTTTTTTTGGTTGTTAGAAGAAAAGCGATTGCCAGAAAACTGTATCTTATTAAAGTTGCCGGTATTGGGACATTTTGTAGAGAATTTTTAGCAACAAAGTCGTTTATGCTGGGTAACTTATAAAATTGATAGATTTCAAATAAATAATAGCCTGAGATACATAACGCTATTATGCCGGCGAATATCATTGATTTTACTATTGCTAACTCTTCTCTAGCAATAAATATTATGAGGATACATAAATAGAAAATAGAAAATAGGCTCCAATTAAAAACGTACGTGTAAAATAACAATCCGTAAGTAATCCCGAGAAATACTGTGTTGCTTATCTTTTTAGGTGCATTTATTATTTTTAATGTTGCAATTAACGCTAACAAAAAGTATAGAAAACTTATTTGTGGTTGAAACGCTCTTGAAAAATATAGTAGGTAGTTTTGATTTTCTTGATTTAAAAGATATTTTGCAGTTTCTAACGGATACGGTATGACTGCTATAAAGTCTCTGGATATAACAGTTGCGAAGGCAGCAGAAGCTGCAAAAACGCGGTTGTTAATAAATTTACATGAAAAATAATATAACCCCATGAATATCACTGGAGGGAATATAAAATCAGCAATAATAAATGCCTTTGGTACTGAACTTGTCAAAAAAGCAAAAAATGAAAGGGTTGCTGCTGAGGCTGACTCTCCAAGGAAGGGTGTTGGCATTGTACTATACTCTTTTATATAAATTTCTTTTAGTAAACTCCTCTCAGACAAAATATAATTCACTTCTGGCCCATAAGCGAATGATTCATCTCTACCGATTGGGGATGTTGAGGAGAGTGTAAAAGGAGTGTATTCATTTTTAAACCTAGAGTAGAGTATCACGTTAGGCATTCCGTAGATGACCGATACCAGGATTACTAAAAATGGTAGCAACAGTTTCATAGATGATCTATCATTTTTGCAAGAGTTTTCGCAAAATGCATGGTTGTGTATTCTTCTTTTACTTTTATTGATGCATTTTTTCCAAGATTGCTTGCCATTGATCCGTTATTTAACAAAAATGATATTTTATTTTTAAGATCAATCGGATCATGCGGTTTTGAGAAAATAATATGCTTTTTATTTTCAAATGAAAAAGCAGATGTGATCCCAGAGATGCCACTTGCAACGATAGGCAGACCTGCTGCTGCAGATTCTAAAACAACCATTTGGCCAGACGATCTATATCTTTCTTTGCATGGGATTACAGAGAGCAAAGATCTTTGATATAGTTCTAATACTTCACTTTCGGGTATGTTTATATGTACCTTGACGTTTTTTGGGATTTTTAAACCTTTGATGTTATCCGTGTGACATGCTATTTCTACAGGTATTTGCAATTTCTTTATCGCCTCAAAAAATGTTTTGTAGTCTCTTCCTATCTCAGTTCCGACTGCACAAATTACTGTTCTTTCTGAAGATGACTTTTGAGAAAAGTATTCGTAATCGGTTGCAAGCGGAATGTATCTTATTTTGTTTTTTATTCTCATCTCTTTTTCAAAAAAATCAATTTCTACTTGTGAATATGCAGTAAATATATCGGCACTAGGTAAAATTTTTTTATAAAATTTTCCAACCCAAGTGTTTGTCTTGTCCTTAAGAGCACCAGCAAGGCCGGCTGTCATAAAAACCACAGGTTTATTAATTAGCTTCATATATTTTAGAAGCAGAATTGGTAAACCCACCGAATCACCCGTTGCAACAATGACGTCGTATTTAGAAAACTTTGAATATAAGAATGTTGCCTGATCAAGCTTAAAGCCCATTTTTGTGACATTAATAATCGAGTGCTCAAATAAGTAGAAGAGGGGGTGAAATATATTCAAAGGTGAATATGCGATATCAAAAAAATCAACTTTGTACCCTAACCTTTTAAGATGATTGGCCCCAAAAAGCAGGCTGTCTGGACCTTTTCCTTTTTTCCAATTTTCAAGCACTTGCCCTCTTGGAGTTCTGTAAACAAATAATACTTTTTTCACTTTGCTAGCTTTAATAAAATTCGATTTTCTTTTTCTAAAAGTTTTTCAATGTCATAATTCTCTATTATGAATTTTCTGGCTTGCTTCCCTAGTTTTTGTCTTAACTTATCATCTAACAGCTCTATTAAGCCTGATCTTATACTATCGTGATCTGTATCCGTCAAAATACCATTATATTTGTTTATTATTAGTTCTCTAATACCCTCTACGTTGGTGCCAATTACGGCTTTTTGGCATGCCATAGCTTCAAGAAGGATTTTAGGATTTCCTTCTACGAGTGATGGTAAAGCAAAAACATCTGCTCTTGCCAAATTTTTTGGTATTTCCTCATAGTCTACGGGTGGAACGATTTTAATCGTTACTTTTTTTCTTTTTGACAGAAGTTTTAGTTGTCCTTTCAAGGACCCATTTCCTATTAAGATGATTTTGATTTTAGGTAATTTTTGTGCAGCGATAATAAGATTTTCCAGGTTTTTCTGTTTCTCTATCCTGCCGATAAACATTACAGTAAATTGATTAGACTTTTTGTTGTAAGCGGGCTTAAATAATTTATTATCTACTCCGTTTGGAATTAGTAACAATTTCTTTCTATTTATTTTTTTAGAAAGTTTGTTGTAGATTTCACTTGATGTTATTATTACTCTTTCGGCAGTTTTCAATATAGGCATTTCTATTACTTTGAAAAGGAGGCTCTGCAGTTTTTTGTTTTCAATACTCGCAAATTTCGCGTAATCATAGCCATAATTAATCACAAACTTTTTGCCAAGAAATATTTTGGCTACAACTGCTGGAATTCCTCCAGTTATTTGTAGACCGCGAATTACATCACAGTTTTTAAATTCACTATTTTTTAAAAAAGGTAGGAGTAAGCTATAAAAGAAACGATTCACTCCTCTTTTGTTAGTTACTAACACACAGTTTTTTGGTATTTTAAAGTTCCTGTCATTCTTGTATGAAAAGATGTATACCTTATCAAAGTGTCTAGCGTAACTTTTGATGTTATAGTTTATCAACCTCTTCAGCTGACCTTTTTTTTCAAGATCTCTGAAGCTTTCTCCTATAGCCAAAATTAAACCTAAATTCATTTTAGTAAACTTTTATATATACTGGTGTAGGAATTTACTGTTTGAGTAGAATATAAATATTTTAGGTCATCAATATCATTTTGGATATTCGCTCTAAGTTTTAAACGATTTTTATAAGCTTTTAAAACACCTCGGTAGAAACTTTTAGAATTTGCTTCTGACATTATTCCGTACCTTTCATCTTTTAATATTTCGCTAATACCTCCCGTGTTTGTTGCAATAGCGGGAACCCTAGAAAGTATTGCTTCAATTACGCTTCTAGGAAGAGGCTCTGGCCACAAAGACGGCACCATGACTAATTGCGCTCTTTTTACATATTGCAGAGTTTTATCGTGGGGTAACTGCCCTGTAATTTTAACCCTGTGAATTAAATTATGTGCTATTAAAAAATTTTGAACGATTGCCTCAAGGTTTCCAGACCCTATTAATACAAAAGTAACTTCAGGAAGCTGAATAGCTAGTTTAGGTAATATTTCTAAGAGTAAATTTATTCCTTTACCTGGGGAAAATTTGCCAACGTACAAAACAGTGTTGTTTCGATGTTCTGATGACGTCTTAATGATCACTGGATTATAAATAATTTTTAAGCCTTTAACGTTGTTGGTTTGAAAGATTTTTTTTACCTTACTGGAAACTGCCACTTTTTCATTTATTTGTTTTGCAAAGTATTTCACAAGATATGAAGATAACCTTGCTCTAATTGCAGCACCTAAATAAACAAAGAAGTTTATGGGGTTCTTGTTCTCTACGTAATTGTTGAAAAAAAACTTATAGTCATTTTTAAAATAAGAATGTAAAGTGCAAGCGATATTGCTTGTCCACAAACAAAATCCTAACGGACAAAGAGCCTGATAATCTCGAAAGGTTGCTACGGTAGGAATTCTTGTTGTGAGCCCAGTCAACGCCACTGCTGGTATAAACTCGTTATTATGGGCGTGAATTATTTCATAGTCACCTCTAATTTTGTAATAAACGCAAACTATGAAAGTGTAGACGTACCAAAATATATTTGATGTCCAGTAAGGTGCTATTTTTTGCTTACGGTTTCTAAGTTTTATAGGAAAAGGAAAGCGAATTATCTTTATTTTCTCTATGACTTCTTCTCTTTTGGCACCGTAGTTTGGAGTAAGAATAGTTACATCATGACCCTCCTTGATTAGAAGCCTTGCTAGGTCATGGCTACTCCATTCTGATCCTCCCCTATCGAACGGCTGATAGAACTTAAGCAAAAAAAGTATTTTCATTTGGCTGCAACAATTTCAAAGCCAGAAGCTTCTTTTCCATTTTTCTGGGATTTTATTGCTCTCCATTCGTGAATCTTCTTATAAAGACTAAGAGAGAAAACACCAATAATATCGTAAAAACCTCTAAAAGGCGTGTCGTAGGGTGCATAATTAAATTGAATTATATGAAAACTGTGTTTTGTTAGTAATTTTTTAATCTCAGCCTCACTAAATTCTATTTTATGATCGGGGTCGGAGTATGAAAACATACTTACCGATCTTTGGGCTTTTTTCCATGATGTTTCTTTATTGGGTACACCTATTATTAGTAGGCCTTTGGATTTTAAAATTCTATGTATTTCGCTTAAAATCTGATCTCTCTTTATTAAGTGCTCCAAAACGTCAAGAAATATTACCTTATCGAATGACTTATTTTTAAAAGATAATTTTTTTTCTAAATTTCCTTCTATAAATTTTACATTTTTAATTTTTTTTTCCTCAATTGTTCTTCTGGAAATATCTAAAAGAGTTTTGTCTATTTCAATACCTACAATTTTTTTTACATAGTTTGACGACTTGATAGCATTCTGGCCGCTACTTGATCCTAAATCTAAAACTATGTCATTTTTTGCGAGAAATTTAATAAACCATGGCCTCTCATTTAAAAAGTGTTTTGGATGAATGAATACCTTTGATTTCCCTGTGTACTTAGTAAGCCGTACTGCTATTGCGCTACAAATCTCAATTTTTTTTAGGGCGGATATATATAACTTTTTTAAGAAAAAAAACACTTTAAAATATTTTGTCAGTTGAAGAAAGTATTTGACTTGTTTCTACTAATAATTTCATCCATTCAATATTATAATATCGGGGATGAGTAAAATCCGTGTTGGTGTTCCTTTTAATCTGCTTTACTAAGTCTTGAACCGCATCCTCAACAGAATATTTTGGTTTCCATTTAAAATATCTATTCAATTTTTCTGAACTGATTTTGTAATTTCTGCCAATTTTTGGAGTGTTGTCTATGACAATTCTTATATCGAGATTAAATTTTTCTTTTAATATTTTTTTTACAATTCTTGCCAGCTCGATCATTGTATAGTTTTTATAAAGTAAGTTAAAAACCTGTCCATTTATCATTAAATTTTTGCACTCAATTGCCCTTACGTAGGCTTCTGCTACATCTCTGACATCAACTAGTGGTCTCCACTGCATGCCTTTACAGAACACATTTATTCTTCGGCAGTTTAATGCATCCTTAACCATCGTGTTTACTACTAAATCGTACCTCAACCGAGGGGAATATCCGTAGACAGTTCCCTGTCTAAATATGACAGGGCAAAAATCATTGTTTTTAATTTTTATTATTTCCTGTTCCGCCTTGAACTTTGAGAGGGAGTAGGCAGCTACTGGGCTAACATTAGAACTTTCGTCCTGCAAAATGTTTCCTCCACGGGCTCGATCATATATTGACGCTGATGATGCAAAGATAAACTTTTTTACACCGTTCTTTTTACAAATTTTTGCGAGTCGAGCAGTTGCGGTTGTGTTGATTTCGAAATTGGCGCTAGGGTTAAAGTCTGCCATTGGATCATTCGATAGTCCTGCAGTATGAATTACTGTGTGTACACCATTGAGGATCTTAGGGTTAACGTTACGAATGTCTTCTCTTATTATCTCTATATTGTTTTTAAATTCCTGAAGAGGTTTAAGGCCCCAGTAGAAAGAATCTAACGCTCTGACTTCGTATCCTTTATTTAATAGAGTCTTGGTCGTAACGGCGCCAATATAGCCTCCCGCTCCAGTTAATAGAATTACTTTGTTGATGATTTTAATTCTTTTTCTCACTTTAGATGTGTAATGTAGCAATTTTTAGCTTCCCTGGCAACCTTTTTCGCAATGTTTTGTGCTATATAATAAGTGTAATGAAAATTTTCGAAAGAGTTGACTTAGCGCTTGATGGTTTACAAGTAGTTAAGTTTGCAAAATTTAAGGACGAGAGAGGTTATTTCTGCGAATCCTTTAAACTTTCTGATTTTAAGACAATAGACGGTTTTAAAGATTTTGAATTTATGCAGTCTAATGAGAGCTATTCGAAAAAGAACGTGATTCGAGGTCTACATTTTCAATGGAACCCTAGGATGGGAAAATTGGTTAGAACAATATCCGGCCACATGGTTGATATTGCTTTGGATATAAGAAAAGACTCCCCTACTTTTGGAAAAGCAATTCTTTATGACATGCCTCAAAATATAAAAGACGGTGAAGGACAATGGATATGGCTGCCACCTGGATTTGCTCATGGCAATTTTTTCCTCGAAGACACGTTGATAGAGTATTTTTGCACAGGTTCTTACAATCCTGAGTGCGAAAGAGGAATTTCTGCTTTTTCAAGTGATATAGATTTTAGTTTAGCTGACAAAGATTTAAAGAATAAATTTGACGAAATTAAAAACAAAGGCGCAATAGTTTCTTATAAAGATATTAATGGAATCTCGCTGTCAGCTTGGAAGAAAGACCTTAATTTTCCTGTGTTTGCGTATAAAAATTAACTGATATGATTTGCTTCTTCTAGATAATCTTTTAGATTTGTTTTCCAGTGCTTCATTTTATTTATCTTAATCTTTGATAGATTACAGTTTGCTAGCACACTATAAGATGGTCTTTTTGCTTCGGTTTTAAAGTAATTTGAATCTACAGGATTGCATATAACCCTTATGTGTAGGAGTTTAAATATTTCTTTGGTAAATTGCCACCATGAACACGATCCACGAGAAACCATGTGATAGGTGCCAAACCTCGTGGTTTTTAAAAGCAGTAGTAAGTTTTGAGCAAGATTTTTAGTGTATGTAGGGCTTAAGAATTGATCATTTACCACGTTTAATTCTTTGCCAATTTTGGCCATATTTATCATCTTTTCTACAAAGTTATCCCCTTTGTTTGACGATCCCTTTGTACCATAAAGTCCGCTTGTTCTGATAATAAAATATTTATTAGTATGAATCTTTGTTAATTCTTCTCCTGCTATTTTTGTAACACCATACGTGTTTATTGCGCGAGGACAATCTAACTCTGTGTAGGCTTTTCTTCTGCCCACATCGGCACCAAATACATAGTCAGTACTCATGAAAACGACAGTAGCGTTTATTTTTAATGATAAGTTTGCTACGTTTCTTTGCCCTAGTGCGTTTACCAAAAACGCTTTTTTGGCGTTTTTTTGAATTTCATCCACCTTATGGTAAGCAGCTGTATTAATAATAATATCTGGCTTTATATTAAATACAGCTTTTTTCAATTTTTTTGAGTCAAGAATGTCTACATCTTTATGGTTAGCAGATACCACCTCGTACTTTTTTTTAAAAGCTATTGCTATATCAGTACCTAATTGTCCGCTGGCTCCAATCAATAATACTCTCTTCATATCCTTGTTAATTTTTTAATTACTTCAAAATTTATCTGTACGCTTTTTAACCAATTAAAATCATTTACAACTTTTTTTAAAGTGTGAATTGACATTCTTGTTGACAAATATTTATTACTACTCAGTGCATAGATTTTATTTGACCAGTCTTTAATATCATTAGCCCTAACAATATAGCCATTTTTCCCATCTTCAACTATTTCTTTTGATGAGTAACCGCTAGTCATAATAATTGGTTTGGCGCAAGCCATTGCCTCTAAAGGGGCTAGAGCTAAGCCTTCATCTAGGGACGGGTGCACAAAAATATCTGCAAGATTATGGATTTTATTCTTTTTTGCACCAAATACTGGCTTAATAAATTTTATATTCTCAAGCAGCCCCAATTCTTGGGCCTTTTTAATTATTCTCTCTTTCAAGGGCCCTTCACCCCAAAAAAGGACAGCATAGTTTTTGTCTCTTTTTACTAATTCATCTAGTACATCAATTAAAAATTGTGGATTTTTTCTTTTTATAAAGAGTCCCATGAAAAGCATCACAAATTTACCCTCCAGTTTTAGTGTTTTTATTAACTTTGGATCCTTTTTTGTCGGCTTCAAGTAACTTGGGATACCATTATGGATAACGGTAATTTTAGACTTTGGAACCTGATACGACTGGTTAATTTTCTTCTTTACATTTTCGCTATCGCAGATGATATGATCCCATTTCTTATTTATATATTTAGAAAAAGGCCCAAAATTTGTCTCTTTAAATCGATGGTAATTTGCAAACAGTTTTACGTCTTTTTTAAAAATCTTAAAAATCAAGCATCCTATTCCTAAAAATTGTGGTTGATGAATTCTTAATATTTGAAATTTGTTCTTCTTATAAATCTTAAAGAGGTATGGCAAGTAAAGTAAATTGCCGAAAACCGCGGGGAAGTGGGCGACTGGCAGAAATGTGATATCCCAATTTTTTACCTTTTTGTCATGAGGCAGATTTTTTGGCAAAATAACTTCAACTTTAACACCTTTTTTAGCCAAGCCGAGTAATATTTGTCTATCAAATACCTCTCCTCCGAGTACTGAATTTGGGGCAAGTCCGAGTTGAGGTGAACATATTCTCATTAATTATTAATTGTCTTGATAATGCCCTCTACAAAAGTTGTTCTAGGTACAAAATTTAGATCATTATTTATTGCCCTTATATCACTAATATAGCTACCTGTTTCGACGTTTTTATATTCTTGCGGCCACGGCCGAGAAATGATATTGCCATTACCGGTTTTTTCAACAATCAAAGTGGCCATTTCCATCAGTGAAACACCTTTTCCGTATCCTAAATTGTAAATTTTACCGGAAGCAATTTTTTGATTTGCTAGTATGAATGCATCAATTAAATCATCGATATAAATATAATCCCTAAGCTGATCGCCATGGCCAAAAATTACTATTTTTTTGTTGCTTTTTGCTAAATCGATAAAATGATTTATGAGATTATAACCGTGGAACTTTTCTTTTTCGTGTGGACCATAAGTGTTCGATGTCCTAAAAATGGTCACATTTAGTTTTTGTGTTTTGGCGAGTAAAAGTGCATATTGAGTTGCGAGTAATTTTGATAAACCGTAAATTGAATTCGGCTCTGTTGGATGACTTTCCCCAACAGGTAATTTTCTAGGTATTCCGTATTCTAGTCTCGAGCTAGAGAGTATTATTTTTGTTTTTGGTGATATTTTGCATACTAATGCAAGCATTTTTATCGTGGCAAGTGTGTTGATTTTAAAAGATTCGATCGCATTTTTGTTGCTACCTGCGCTTCCCGAAACTCCTGCTAAATGGTATATGATGTCAAAATTGTTTTTTAGAGTCCCAGCCATTTTTTTTTCATCTTTGACGTCATCACCATTTCGTTTGTCAAATATTGTTATTTGCGCCCCCTCTTTAATAAGTCTTGTTTTTAAATTTTCGCCTATGAAGCCCGAACTTCCTGTTACTAAAACTTTTTTATTGCTTAAATTCATATTAAATGTGCTTTTTGATTTAAATATATCTTAAGCTTTGGAGGAATAATGTAAGTTGTAATAACACTTCTAACGACATAAGGTAGGTATGAGATATCTAATTTTCCTTGTTTAAAATATTCAAGCCGGAGCATTAGGCTTTTTTTGTACATTTTTTGTATGTCTTTAGTTGACCGACGATTTTTTTGTGTTCGCCAGTAAACTAATTCTTTTGGAATATTGGCCATTTTGAAGTTCTTTGCCCGGAGCAAGAAATCGTAGTCTTCTACAATATCCCATACGGGTTTATACCCTTTCAGCTCATTAAATACTGATCGCCTTAAAAACCATGTGGGGTGAATGAGAGGTGTCACTTTTCTCAAAGTTTTTTTAATGTCTTTGTCGCCAACGGGATAATGAACTTTGCCTATCTTTCTGCCGTTTTCATCAATTATTGCCACCCAAGTTCCACAAATATCAACCTCAGGTTTATTTTTCATAAAATAGTATTGCAATTCTAGACGTTTTGGCAAACTTATATCGTCAGCATCCATTCTTGCAACATACTTACCAATTGATACTTTAAATGCCTTGTTGAGTGATGTTGCAAGGCCAAAGTTTTTTTTGTTTTTTATAATCTTAAGTCTATTGTTATTTATTTTTTTAAGGTATTCGCATGTTCCATCGCTTGATCCGTCGTCCACTATAATGAATTCGAAGTTTTTAAATGTTTGATTCAGTATGCTTTTTACGGCCTGCTTTAAAAATGGCATACCATTATAAACTGCCATAATTACGCTTACTTCAGTTTTTGATTGTTTGCCTGTATAGTTCATATGTTTTCTGGCCAATTTTATCCCAAGTGTAATTATTTTTAACTAGATTGAATCCGTTATTACCGAGCTTGCCAAGATTATTATTATTTAAAGCTTTGATTATACTTGTTGCTATACTCCGAGGATTTAAAGGATCGCTTATAAAAAAACCGTTTACACCTTCCTTTACAATATATGGAAGGTCTCCGGTTCTAGTGACAACTACTGGAAGCTTAGCAGCAAATGCCTCCAGAACCGTCAGGGGTTGTCCTTCGTAAACTGATGATAAAATAAATAATTTTGATGTTGAGTAAAGTTTATTAAGTGATTTTTTGTCCAATAATCCTAAAAATTTCACTTTGTTGTTTAAATTCAGATTTTTTACAAGTTCTTGTAGGTATTTTTTTTGGGGACCATCACCTGCTATCTGTAATTTTATATGAGGATATTTTCTTTCTATTATTTTAAATGCTTTTATTAAGTTATCTAAGTTTTTCTGAGGGTGAAGTCTAGCTGCACACAGTAAATTTTCTTTTTGTGTATTACTATTGTAATTTTTTATATATGCACCGTTCGGAATAAAAATTATATTCTTGTTAACATTTTTTATTTTATAAAAATCTCTTGATACAGTGATTTGGGCGGAATAAAGTATTTTTGTTAGTATAAAGTTTTCAACTAATCTAGACGCTAGACCATTGAGTTTTGTATTAAGCGATGTACCATGGACGGTAAAGATGCTTGGGGTTCCTTTAAACACAGTCACTAGCCTCGCGGTGATACCCGGGAAAAAAGCATGTGCATGAACTAAATCGAAATCTCTTTTGTGTACATAAAAAAAGGCTCTGAAAATAAATATTATTTTGGAAAAATTGTTACCAGTTTTTGATTTTGGGCCAAGTTTGGCAACTTTTAAATTTTTAATGCTTTGGAGGCTATCTTTTCCGCAGTTTCTGGTAATTATTTCGACATCTTGACCCTTGTGAGCAAGTCTTTTTGAAATCTCCCAAGCGTTAATCTGACCGCCGCCCACAAAAGGAAACCAAGTGTCAATGATTACGGCAACTTTCATAATAGGCTTTTGTAGACAGACTCAGTTTGTGAGGCTATTTTTTCCCAGTTATATATGCTCAGTAGGCCTTCAGATTCTTTGATCTTACTGTTGTAAAAAGATTTATTGCTTAATAATTTGCTTAACTTAGACTTTAGGTCTTGCTGATCACCAAGTTTGAAGACGGAACCACCCTTACCGTTGTGCGTAATTTCTTTAAACACAGGAATGTTACTTATTACATAAGGTATTTTTGCAGCCATAGCTTCGACTACACTTATTCCGAAACCCTCGATTTCTGATGGAAGACAAAATAAGTGTGAAGACTTTAAAGTTTCTATTAATTCTTTTCTAGGCAGATTTAATTTAATCGTCACATGTTTTTTGATATTTAGCATTTTTATTATGTTATTTATTTTATTTTCAGTTGGGCCTCTTCCTATAATTACTAGCTGGATACCTTTATTTTCTTTCAGCAACAAGGCAAAAGCCCAGATTAAATCCTCAATTCGTTTGTAGCCAACAAGTCTACTAACGCACACTATCGTGGTTTCATTGTATTTATGGCTTGTACCCACAAATTCTTTTTTATCCACTCCGCAGGGTATCACTCTTATCTTAGATGAACTTACGCCGTTTTTTATTAACTTATCTCTTGTTACTTTAGATATTGCAATAAACATGTCAGCGCCTCTAAGCAGATTAAATTTTTCATTTAGCCAACCCCCTAGTCCCGCAATGTATCCTGATGTTTTAACCCAATTACCCAAAAAGACGTCAGGATACCAAAAAACGGTTGGAATTTTTAGCTTATTACCTATCTCTTTTGCAATTGTGTGACTGATGAAATTTCCTCCGTCAACGATATCTGGTTTCAAATTTTGACCTACTTTAATTGCTTCTCGTGTGAAATTTATGATGGCAATTATTGACGACGTTTCGGCACCTGGCTTATAAACTCTTATTGGCCCTACTCGATGCACATTGATTCCAAACAGCTTTTCGTTTGATTTTGTGTCACTTAATTTTGAAGTTACCACATGAACTTCATGTTTTTTGGCTAGATACTTGGCAATGTAAAATGTTCGGGCCTCGACACCTCCACTAAAACGTAACTCTTTCCCTCTTGGAAAGTATTCCGAGATAAAGAGAAGTTTCATTTCTTGGAAGATTTTTTCTTTTTTGGAGTGTTTTTGAGTGCGACTAATCTTACGATTTCTGTAATCTCATGGCGTATATCTTCAATCATTACGTAAACTCTAAAAACCAAATAAAAAAGTAGTGCGAGCGATAAGTAAACAATAACGTCCACCCCTCTTCCGACGCCGAAAAATTCTGCAATTTTTGTCGTAGTTTTAGGCAGAAGTATTCCGGCAAAGGCGGCTAGCCAAATTGCGCTCCAAAAAACCGCAGTAAGGGTTGAAATTACTTTTTCTCTAAGTCTTAAGATTACTCTAGATAAAGCAAAGATTATGAATAGTATTAGGATTATCTGAATTGATGTAAGCATTTATCCTTTTATCATCTTGGCAACTCCTGTTTCAAACTTGGTTGGTATTATATCAAACGTAATCCACCATTTATCACCTTTAAATTTTTCCCCTGAAATAAGCGACATTATTTGATCCGTTGTAAATTTAGGATTTGGCAAGAGGAATTCATTAGCCTTGACTGCTAATAATAATAGTGCGATGGGAACATTTATTAGGATCCTCTTTGCTTTTAGCTTTTTTACTATTACGTTTATCATTCTTTTCATACTCACATATTCTTTACCATGAATTTCATATATTTTGTTTTTGGACCCTGTTTTTATAGTTTTTTCAACTATCCTACAAATATCTTCAACAAAAACAGGTTGCCTGCCAAACCCTCCGCCCCCTGGCAGGGGAATGATTGGTAGACTTTTTACAATCTTAATTAACCAGCCGACATTTTTTGTATCACCCGGGCCATATATCATAGATGGTCTTAGAACTGTGTATTTGAGCTTTGATTTTCTAACTGTTTCTTCTTGAGTCTTTTTGGTTCTGGCGTAATCATCGAGGCGAATTGAAGTCACCGCCGCGGAGGAAAAATGTATTATTTCCGGAACTTTACTTTTTTTTAAGGCATCGATGAGATTTTGGGTCGCGACGACGTTATTTTTTATAAAGAGATCAGGTGTTTTTGCCGAAATTTGTGCAGCCAGATGTATAACCAGATCGTAACCCGTCAAATTCTTTTGCCATGTACCTTTTTTTGATAAATCTGCAACCAGTACACTTCTTGTCCCTTTTAACCTTTTTTTCTCTCTATTAGTCATAACAAGTGCTGTTAATTGATAATTTTTTTTAGCAAGGAAAGCAATTAAATGAGTGCCTACAAATCCTCCAGCGCCAGTTACAAGTATTTTTTTCATCGAAGCCATTTTACAAGAAAACGGATAAAGATTGGAAATGCGTTCGTGTTTTTTTGTCCTTTTTTTCTGGAGTAAACTGTGTAAACGGCACTCGTTGGAACTTCTCGTGTTTTTAATTTATTTCGCTTGGCCTCAATTAAGACCTCCGTTGAAAATTCCATTCTATCGTTTTTAAAATTCAGATTTCTGATGGCTCTTTTGGACATTGCTCTTAATCCTGATTGTGAATCTGTTGAAAAAATACCGAATAGCATGAAGGTGATTAAGTTTGCAGACCAATTTAAAATGAGCCGGTCTAAGGGTATACTTTGCTGCCTTTTGAACCGTGAGCCTATCACCAGATCTGCTTCGTTTTTAATTATTGGTTTAATGAGCCTTGGTATATCTATGGGATTATGCTGGCCGTCTGCATCGAAAGTAATAAGTAAATCGATAGACTGCTTGCGTGCCCATTCGATTCCTGTCTTAGTTGCTGCACCAACACCTCTGTTTACAGGATGCCTCAGGACAATAGCCCCAGCTTTTTTAGCTTGTAAGCGTGTGTCGTCTGTTGATCCATCGTCTACAACGACAACTCTGATATCTTTAATACCTTTTAGCTTTTTCGGAAGAAACTTTACTACTTTATAAATGACAGCTGCTTCGTTAAAAGCAGGTATTACAATTGCTGCATTCACTTATGACTAGGAACGGGAAACGATAAAAATACCAAAAAGCATTACGGCAATTCCCACAATTCTCATTAGCGTGATTTGTTCCCCCAGGAATTTTAATGATCCTAAAGTAGTTAGGAGGAAAACACATGTAGCAAATATTGGATAGGATTTTGATAAATCGTTAAATGACAATACGCGTAGCCATATTAAAAATGAAAGGCCATACAGTACCAGGCCTACAAGTACAAATGGATTTACGGCTGCTTTGGACAGTTCAACAATTATTTTTGATTTTTCGCCACTCATTCCGCCAAAGGAGAGTACTCCTTTTTTTAGTAAAATGTTGGCTGTTACATTAAAAATTACACTTACTACTAGAAGTTGATAAAAACCCATGACTGGATGATATCAAATTTTGATTTGTTACGCTATCCAGTAACCACGTGTGAACATAGATACGCAGTATGTTAGAAGAATTATAAATGTCGCCGTAATAAACAGCTTAATATAAAGATTTTTAATATGTGCAAGGATGATAAAAATTGGAAAAGCGACGAGAATATATCTTGGCATAGATGCCAAGCTGCCCGTTAATGTTGGTGTAATAAGCGCAAGGGAGCTAAAAATTAACCACTCTCTTTTCACTTTCCTGGCGCCTACTATTAAAGTCAGCAGGGCAAATAAGGTAGCGGCTAATTCAAAAGTTGATACAAATAATTGGGGTCCGTGGGACGAAGTGATTTGAGCTATCCACCGGTAAATTACCTGCGGGAGTAAAACAATTTTTGTTGTTGCTCTTTCTTGCCCGAAGGCGCTTTGTGCGGTAAGAAAGTAGAGCGCATTATGAAATTTATATTGCAAGTAAATCATATAAATAATTAACCCCGTTGGAACAATCAAAATTGGTATTAAGTTTTTTATGGTGATTTTTTTAACAAGTGCAGGCGCTAAGAATATTCCTACCAATCTGGAAAAAGAGGCGATACCTCCTATTAGTGAGGCGAGAATTATTTTATTTTGTTCAAAAAAATAAAACGAGAGGACGACTAAAAGTAAAAATAGGCTTTCTGTGTAGATTGATCCAAAGTAAAAAGACGTTGGGAAAGAAATTAAAAATACACACGACCAAAGAGCAACACTTTTTGAGTATATGCGTTTTGTCAGATTATAAAATAATAGCAGGGCGGCAAGGAAACAGATGTTTGATATAAGAAGGGCGGATATTAAATACTTATTAAATAATATCATTGAGACTAGTTTTATTAATATTGGATAAAGTGGGAAGAAGGCTTGTGTGAACTGATAAGCGTAGGCGTCCCTGGCAATACCTAAATAGTGAACACCATCGAAATTCCCAAAGGACCAAATATAATATGGCAAGCCTGTGGAAATTAATCGCTCATTGTAATATGGAAATGTTCCACCGAAGTTGGGTATAAATTTTGGTGCAATGGCAGCCACTGTGAATATAAATAGGCGCCAGGTTATAAAAAGGAAAATTACTAGATAGATGTCATTAAATTTATGTTTCACTTGATAGCCGACTTGTATACATTAATAGTTTCCTGAGCAGTTTTCGACCAAGAATATTTTCTTGCGTTTTTAAGGGATTTTTGCCTGATGCTTGAGAGTTCCTTCTCGTTTAGACCAACAACCTTCTTAATTTTATTGGCGAGGTCTGTTGGATCTTCTGCTTTGCAATAGAAAGCCGCTTCGCCACCGATTTCAGTTAGTGATGAATTTTTAGCGGCAATGACGGGGGTGCCACAAGACATACTTTCTACTAAAGGTAGTCCAAAACCTTCGTACAATGACGGCACTAGAGTTACAATGGCCAGGTTGTAAATTGCTACCAGTTCCGAGTCTGGGATATAGCCTGTTTTAGTAATCTTATCTTGTAAGCCTAATTTTGAGATTTTGTGATTTATTTCTTGCACCTGGGGTATTTTGTCGTTAATAATTGCTGATCCAACCATGACTAGGTTGACACCTGTAATTTTTACAGCATCCAGAAGATTTAGTATGTTCTTATTATAATTAACGTCTCCAACATATAGAACAAATTTGGAAGGGAGCTTGTATTTTAGCCTGATAGCTGGCGGAATGGTCCTAAAATTTGTAAATATTTTGTCCGCTGCCAAGTAGACCACATGTATTTTCTCTTCCGGGAAGTTTAGATATTTTTGAATATCTTTTTTTGATTGATATGAGTCACATATTACAGCATCCGTGTTTTTAAGAGCCCGTTTTTGCAAAAGCAGGTTAAATTTGCCTTTTATACCCACAGGAAATTTATCCGGAAAGATCAGTGGTATTACGTCATGAATCGTTACAACTCGGCAAGTTTTTTTTTGCATAGGGAGTGTGTGGAAAAACAAATCGAAGTATGGGTAATGAATTAAATCAAAGCCGGCTGGTTCTTTGATAGCTGAGAAGAACTCAATATCAATCTCTTTACCCGAATGCTCTTTGAGGGCTCTTTGGAGTGATAAGGTGTAAACACCTATGCCCCGAAATTTGTGGTTTGTTGAATTTGGCGATATGTTAAATGCAACTTTCACTAATCAAAATTATATCAGGAGATGGTAGATACAATAAAACCCACCTACATGTTTTTAAAGATTCACTTTAAAACTTGGAGGTGGGCAGTTCGAACTGAATAGAAACAACTTATCTCTTTTTCTTTGTAGCTTTTCTTTTAGTTGACCTTTTTACCGCTTTCTTCTTTGAAGCTTTTTTTACGGTTTTTTTCTTAGTTGTCTTTTTTGCAGCTTTTTTCTTAGGTTTTGATTTTTTCTTTGCGGGCATGTTTTTTAATCACCTCCTTTTTTAAAAAAGTTACTGTATAAGATTGTTATCAAGTTTTACGAATTATTGCAAGCGTTAAAATTATTTTTTGTCTGTGAGGTATTTAGAATAAGCATAAAAATAATGCGCTGAGGAAAAAAGCGCCCAGACAAAGCCTCTAAAACCATCCACATAACCTTTGTGTCTTACATAAATCTTAAAGAACGTAATTGCTGGTTTTATAATTACATAATAAATTGTGTTCGGAAAATTTTTAGCTAGTTTTTGCTCTTTGAAATGCCTCTTTGTCTCGTCGGTGTATCTATTCGCTCTTTCCAGGTATCTTGCGAAATTGGGGTCTGCTAAGTGCAATAGTGGGCTTGTTATATGACCAAGGGGTCCTTTTATTGCAATTTGCTCGTGCACATCTTTTTCAGGATGAATTCCATATCCATTTTTAAATAATCTGATAACAGCATCGGGGTAGGCACCACCTTTTGTTAAGTACCCCCCTAAAAACCAGTTTTTTCTATTTATCCAAAAGCCTTTTTCATTGGATACTTTTCTTAGTGTTTTTTTTATTTCTATTGCAAGATCTTCAGTTATTCTCTCGTCTGCATCCAATACGAATACCCACTCATTTGTGCAATTTTTAATGGCGATATTTTTATTAATGTGAAACATTTTTTTATTGGGAACTTCAACCACAATTGCGCCTTGCTGGCGTGCTAATTCAGCTGTTCTATCCCGGGAGTGACCATCGACTACTATAATTTCATCTGCCAAGAGTTTTGCAGCCTCAATGCAGTCCACAATATTGGTCTCTTCGTTGTAACAGGCTAGCGCTACAGAAATATTTTTCACTATGCTAGTATACAGCTAAAGTGATTTCGTTCAATGATTTTAATCAAATAAAGAGCTTTAAAAGGCTCAATAAACAAGCTACATCGAAAAAATTATTCGCGGTCACAATCATTTTTATATTTGCATGTGCGTTATTTCTTAGAACATATAACTATACTCATAGAATTGCATTCAATGCTGATAATTCCAGGGACGTAATTATTGGAAAGTTTGCTGCAAAAAACTTCCTCATTCCTCAGATAGGTCAATTTTCATCCGCAGGTCCATTTTTCTATGGACCATGGTACTACTGGTATTTGGTGTTGATAAGTTTTATACCAGGCCTTTTAGTTCCTTGGTTTTTTAGCACACTAATTGATTTACTTTTTATAATGCTAATTTTTCTATTAGGGAAGGATGCTGCTGGCAGAAAAGTTGGACTGCTGTCTGCGTTCTTCGCATCAATCTCTCCAGCTCAGGTGGCTAATTCACTTACTACCTGGAATGTATCAGTTGTTCCAATTCTGGTTTTAACCTCATTATTATTTTTTGTTAAATTTATCAAAACTAGAAAGGAAGTGTATATATTTTTGCTAAGTTTCTCTGTCTTTTTAGCCTGGACTGTACATTTTCAAAACATATTAATAATTCCTATGTTATTTATTGCCCTACTGCTTGTCAGACCCTTTTCTAAATTTATAATATGTGCCCTATTGGTGACAGCCGGGTGTTTGTTCGCACTTTCCCCGCTAATATATTTTGACTACAGGTTTGGCTGGTACAATTTTCGTAGCATACTTATTTACCTCCTTTTCGACCAAAATAAACTTTGGGTTCCTAATCGATGGTTAACATACGTTTTTGACTTTTGGCCAAATACTTGGGCAATAATAATTGGTGGCAACAAAATTGTGGCTATGCTAATTATATTTTTATCCGGACTATATACAGCTACAAGGATAGTTAACTTCAGAAAAAACATTGTTTATCTTTACCTGATCTTGTCATTTTTAGTTGAAATTTTCCTTTTCAAATATTATCGAGGTGGGCGTGCATTATACCTTTCTGTATTTTCCTATCCTATGGTATTTTTAATTACCGCATCGACTTGTGTCTGGTTACTAGGAAAAAATAGATATTTAGGCCTGATTTTAGTTTTACTAATAACAATTTGTACACTATTTTTGACTTCTAATAATGTTAGTGCCAAAGCTAAGGATTATTTACTAGCCAGAAAAATTGCCTCCGAAATTATAGTAGAGTTTCCCAACAGAAATATTGATCTGTACTCTTGCAGTACTGATGTTAATAATATCAACTACCCGGTTGCTTTGATAATGCTTAATCACAGTATTAATTACAATGCTGGGGAAAATATTGGGGTCTGCCTAGGGAACTGGCAAGTTTTAAATAGTGCGGTTAGAGCGAATACAAATATTACGTGGTACAGACAAAATGCTGAGGACATATATATTGATACCGTTGAATGGTGGAAAAAAGATATACCCAAACCAGGCAACGACTTCTGGAAATTTTTGATTAAAAAGATAATGTCTAAATTCGACCCAGACTACCAGTAATTATGCTCCCTTGTGAGTATTTTTAGGGGTGTCCCAATTTCAACAATATATTGTTTTCAGAATTGTAAATTGTTTTAACTAAAATAAAACTTTCAGGAAATTTTTCTGATGGTGAAACAAAAAGACTGTTATCATCTTTGGGCAAGTTATCTTCGAAATAAAATTTATCAAAGTTTTTGGCGTTGCCACTTTCCTGGTAGGCCTTAGGATCGTATTTTAAATAGAAAAGCCAAAAAGCGTACCCCTGTTCTATGCCGGGATCAATTATAACTTTTTCAAACTGATCCTTAAGTTTCGCTGATTCAAAAACGGCCCCCTTATAGCCATATTGCCAAGACGAGTATTCTTCTTTATTGTAGTGAGCAAAATAATTATGAAGAAAAGCAACAACGGTTGCTAAAAGAATCAATGAAGACAGGGCGAGGGTAAATTTTGCGAATTTTTCAAAAGTAACTATTTTTTTTAAACCGATAGCCCCAAAGATTGTTAAGGGAACAACCATTAAGTAGCTCCTTATGGCGTGAGGGAAGGCGTCTCCAAATGCGGCAGGAATAGGCGCGACAATAAGCCACGAAAATAAAAAGAGTGTTTCTTTGCTGTTCTTTTTTAAGGAAGAAAAAACTCCGTACAATACTGGAGGTAACATAACCAAGAATAGAAGGCCATTCGTTTTAAGATGATGTCTGGGGTTGTCGTCTCCTGAAGTAAATAAATAGTTAATATCAAAATGAGAGATGTATTTTTGAAGTGTTGACTCCAGAATAACTAATCTGCGGTTATGAATTATGTTGCCAAAGAATTGACGGGCGTTACTATCCTCATTTATAAGACTTACTGATTTTTCCAAATCCTGGGACCTTGCTTTTAGGGTTGTTGTTGCGTACCTGCCAGTGATAGCTTCTTTGGGGTTTAGAAGTACGAGTGGTAGTGTTAATGCGATACCTAGCAAAATTGATACCGAAAGAATCTTTTTATCGAATTTTAAGAGATTCTCTCTGTAGATCACTGCCGAGACAAAAAGAATTAGCGGCAAGAAAATCCTCACGGAGTGGTAACTGTATAAAGAAAGTGCTGCAAAGATAGCGCTTAACACTAAAAATAGTTTGTTTTTTGGGGTTGGATTGTTTTCTGAATAACGAAGGGCATAGTGAAATAGCATAAGAGTTATGATTGAGAAGAAAAGCCCAATATTTGCTTCAAACCCCACTCTGGAAAAAAGTAAATTCCAAGGTGAGATAGAAAAAAGAAGTGCGCTTAGGCGAGATGTCTTTTCGTTTTTTGACAACCTTTTTGTTAATAAATAAATGGCATATACGCTCATTACCCCAAAGAGTGCGGAAGGAAGCCTTGCAGCAATTTCGTTAAGTCCCACCAGAGCCACAGGCACTATGTCCAAGTACATGTAAAGGGGCGGTTTATAATCGTCAAAGGAACGATTAGTTAAGGGTAAAAAATTGCCGTATTCGTCCCGACCTGTTTTTAATATCGAATATGCGTTGTAAGAATTACTTACTTCATCCCAATTAAGGCTTAAAGGTATCTCGCCCAATCTGTAAAATCTGAAGATAAAGGAAAGGACGATTATTAATATTAAAATTTTATTTTTCATAAGTTAATTCTAATTACAATTATTAATAGTGGTTCTAATGGAATTAGCACTTTGTAGTAAATCACCGTCTGATGGTCCCCAATCCTTCTCGCAGGTTTCTTGATACTGCCTTTGTAAGTCGTAGATATAACCGTTTATATTGTATGCAACTAATACTAAAGAGCCATCTTTTCTTCTAAATTCCTTGACTGGCGCTAAAAAAGGAAATTTTTTGCAATCTTCATATTCAATAGACATATCGTATCGATTTTCCAAATAATCATTTCCTCCCAGGCATCTGTTCTTTTTAAATGTCATATTTACCATAGTAAAATCACCCTCGAAGTATTTGGTTGGTTTTTTATATTTCAGAGAAAATATATCCAACTTATTAAAGTATAGATAGTAAATATATGTTCCGTCGTACTCTGACAGTAAGACATTTTTGTTCATATTTTCGTTAGAGCCCAGGAAAATGGCTAATTCTTTCCTTTCGTATGTTCTATAAAAAGGTTCATGGACGGGTGAAATCAGAAAATATTGATAGGCAAAGAATAATGCCTGGTATGTTACTACTACAATAACAATTGACACACCAAATAATAACAATTTTTTGGAGGTGATAGATTTGATCATGTTATATAAGCCAAAACTAGCTAGAATTTGCCAGTAGGGTATTAGATATATGGATCTTTGAAAATCTTCGGACGTTATTGCAGCTGGTAGTGGAGCAATTAATATAGCTATGAAAGGAAAAGATGACTTAATTTTGTTTTTTCCTTTAATGAAGAAGTAACAAGCCGCCAAGAGACCGAGGTATTCCGTAATTGTTATCAGCCCTACTTGCGGTATTTTGTATCTTAGCGGTTTCACATTTTTGTCAAACAACATATTTTCGGGAGAGAAAAAATACAAATAATTCTGTGAAGCCTGCATCGAGTAAGAAATTAATTTGTTATTGAAAACTCGAACTATTGTAGGGTTTATACCTACGACGCCGGATTCAGTGATTATTTGATTTAGTGACCGTTGAATTTCTGGGTTTGCAAAAACGCTTACTTGATTAAATCTACTTGAGCCTTTTTTTGTTGCTATCGAGTATCCTAGGGGGAAAATTAAAAATATTATTAAAGTGAATATTAGCCATTTTGATTTGCTAAATGATTTCGTTTTCAACCAATCTATAATAATTATTACAGAAGATAAAATTGGTATCATTATTCTGCCTGTTTGATATGTATAGAAACTAAAGATCCAAGTTACTAATATCAATGGCAACAACTTTTTGTCTCCCTTGCCTAAATATTTTAGTGAAATTAAAATTGCGAAGATTGAAAGTGTTACGTCGATAATGCTATCGGATGAGCTGCGAGAAAAAATAACATGGTACGGTGAAATTGCTATAAGCAGAGCTGCAAGGATTGCGATTTGTTTTTTTTGAAAAAACTTTAAAGTTAGTAAATATACAAGCAATATTGTGATTATTCCTAAAAGAGCGGATGGCAGGCGTCCTGAAGTTTCATGGTTGCCTAGTAGTTTGACAGTTACACTTGAGAGATAAGCATTAAAAGCCGGCCTAAAGTCTCTAAAATAGTCTATGTCTGTGGGTAAAAATTCGCCTTGAATGTTTTTTAAGTGTTTTGAAATTAAAAATCCGTTGTAAGCGCTTTGAATTTCGTCGTACTGAAAACCTGAAGGAATCCCACCAAGGTCGATAAGGCGCAATAACGATCCTAATAATAGGATTAGAATTATCCAAATGTTTAATTTTTCTCGAACTGATGATTGAAATGAATGGTAAAAATCCATTTATTAATTGATATTTCTATTTTGATCGGTAATTATCTTGTTGACTACATTCATATCATAAACCTCAAAAAGCCTGTCTCCTCTTAGATCGTTTATATAATACTTTAGTGCGGCTTGTGGGTAATCTACCTCTTTTTCACCCACTATAAGTAAACTATTTAACGGTAACTCTTCAATTGCCGGTGTACTTCCATAAAAATGAAATTTTCCAATTGCTTGGACATTTTGCCAGCCCTGATTGTCTTTTGTGTGAATTTGCTTTTGGTGATAAGTACTTGGATCGTATTTTGTGTACATTAGAAAATGAATATATTGCTTGGCGTCATCAGTTTTTCGGGATATCGCAATTTGCTCATAATTATTTTTTTGAGAATATGCGTAGTTAAAAACATCCTTGTATCCATAACGTTGTGACCTTGCTGTGAATATAGGATATATAGTACTTATGTCCATAATAAACCTCACAAAGGAAATTAAAATAATTGCCGTGACCACTAGCAAAAATGCTTGCCTTAACGCTTTTTGCCTAACGCTTGAATATAAAAATATCACACCCACGCTAGCGAGAATTTGTGGGAGCGGAAGTAAAATATTAAGCCTGCCTGGGTTACCAACACTTGTTAGTGAAGGCGCTAGGGGTACTATAAGCAGCCAAGCAAGAATAACTTTTGTAGTATTTGACCATTTTTTTAAAAGATAAATTAAACCGGCTAAGGCTAGAGGCAATTCAAAAAAATAGAGAAAACCACGAGGAGCAAAACCCTGATAACCGCTTGTTCCATTTATGAAGTACAAGTTTGGAGATAAGTTTTCTATATAATTTTGTGTGAACTGACTTATAAAAAACGTCGGCTTGTTGTAGACTACACGACAAATTACGCGCGAGTATCGTTGTGAGCAAAAACCAAGTCGCTCGTTTAGAGATTGAGATATACCGGAATTTTGAACACCATAAATAAAGCTTTCTTGAATGAACCTGGATTGCCCTCTAAAAGAAAACGCACTTAAAATTATTGGGATAAGTAAAACAAAAGAAATAATAAAATACTTAAGTACCTCTTTTCTGTATTTTTTAAAATTGTTCTCAAAGATTAGAAATAAGCAAAAAACAAGCAGCGGTGTAAAAACCCAAGCCGATCTATATATATAAAAAGTTATCGTTGCAGTCAGTATAAAAAATTTGAAGTATTTGAAATTGTTAAGTGATTTGTAGAAAAAGAAAATAAAAAGAGTGTTAAAAAAAATTAAGATATCTGATTCAAAAGCATTTCTGGATGCTGCAATATGCCAAGGCGAGATAGCCAACAACAAGGAGGCAATTATTGCAGTTTTTTTGTTAAAAATTTCCTTTGCTAAAAGGTAAGTTGTAAAAACGGCCAAAATTCCAATAATGGCAGAAGGGAAGCGTGTTGCAAACTCTGTGAGTCCAAAAGCGTATATAAATGGAACTACAAGGTAAAGATAACCTACCAGTTTCCAGTCACCAAAGCTCTCGAATGCGGGGAAAGGCATGAGTGTGCCCCATTCGTCCCTGGCTGTTTTTGAAATTGAATAGGCGTTGTAGCCGAAAGCAGCTTCGTCGTCATTAAACCCTACAGGAATTTGCTGCAAATAGGTTAATCTGAGTATTGCTGCCAAAATAATGGTAAAAATAAGAAGCCAGTTTTTGGTGAAAAAATTTTTCATCGAGGGATCACTTGGTAAAGCCTCATATAACTTTCTCCGCTGCCCTTTTTAATTTTCTGAATCAACTTGAGGCTGCTATTATTTATTTCGTGTTGGTTTTCATTAAAGACAAAATAGGTAGGCATTTTTTTCGATATTTCCGTAACTTCTTTTGGCAAATCGCTTGGGTTTACCGGCCAATAAGCGCGTATTTGCACCTTGGGATTATTAAAGTTGTAAATATTTAATGAGAACGGGAAAAGACCGAATGTTCCTTCGGTTCCTATAAATATTGCTTTGTCTTGTGACTTGCTTCGAATGAATTGAAGCACTTCATCTACTCCATATCCCGCTGGCCAGCTATTAAGATATTGGCTTGCATCGGCGTCGACTAGTCCGGCACTGGGAGGGTCTGTTAGCAACTTAAACGATTTGATCGCAGGTTGAAGTAGCGCAAATATTAATACAACTGCAATTATATTTTTTTGGGATAAAAATCTTGTAAATAAATAATCGAAGGCGCAGGCGATTACAAGGATGATGTACGGAAAGTAAAACAATACGAATCTGGGATATAAAACCTTGTTGAAAAGAGCTTCTGCAAAAAAGGGTGCAAAGATGAGTACACCAAGATAAAAAATTCTCTTATCTTTTGTAACAACCCCTATTGCTAGACCCGTCAAAAAAATGAGAAATAAGGGTATGCCTACATATGACACTAGCCATTCAGTTATTGCATGAGTGTTGGAGACAAAGAATTTAAATGGTTCGTTGATTACCTCGGATAGTGGTCTTATAAACTCTTGATTTTTCCTGGCTATTAAGTAAAAGAGCGGGGAAAGCCTTAGTGAGTTATAAATTATTTGCGATAATGCTATCGTAACAAATGTAAAAAATATCCATTTGAATATTTTTTCCAAAAAACCTTTACTTTTAAAGGGGAAGAATACGAGTGAGAATGGTAATAGATACAAGAAAAAGTTTCCGGAAGACTTTGTTATTGTGGCGAGGCCAATTGCAAAACCATTGAGAAGGGCATTATCCAGGTGGCCATTTTTTGCCACCTTTATGGAGAAAAAAACCGCCCAAATACCAAGCATTGCCAGTAAAGAATCGAAAAGTCCCATTCTGTCATAAAGAAGAGTCAGCGGAATTAGTATGTAGATTAGGGCAGCAATTTTGGCACTAGTTTTATTAAAAATCTCTCTAGCGAGGAGGTAAATACCAATAAGCGCTAAAAAGCCCGAAAGCACCGAGACGAGTCTTGTCGCAACTAATGGATCTTTAATAAAGAATTGAAAAACCGCTGCAATCCAGATAAACAATGGTTGCTTACCGTCTTCCAGGGAAATATATCGGTTTGCAGGATCATGAAGAGCAACTTGAGCCCAGTAGCTATAAATTGCCTCATCCGTAAAAATTGGAATTACTTTAAGATTTACAAGACGAGTTAATAGAAATGCTGGCAGGAGAACCGCCCAGGTTATTAATTCGTATTTATTAGACTTAATTATCTGTATAAACTTTATCATGGGATAATTCCTACCTCAAAGACAGGGTAATTATTTAAGTTATAGACTGTTTTAAGCTTAAGCGCCGAAGATGGTAAATGTCCAGGTGAGGATACATAAAGGGTATTTGCACTGTTAAATGCTTCAATATGGTCCGTAAAAATGTATTTGTCGAAACTATTGACATTATAGAAAAATTGCTCGTCTCGTGTAACGTTTGCTTTGGCTATATAATCTGCCGGGTCGACTTTTGTATAAAAAAGTAAATTTATGTAAGCCCTGCCAATATAGTTTGAAATTACGACTTTGCCTACCTTGCTCTGCTGAGCTGCTACCTCGTTAATTGCCTCCTTGTACCCATATTGCCACTCACCCGAATATTCTTTAGGGTAATGGACGTGGTAAAAGTGCAAGTAGGCAAAAACAGAAAGACCGATCACCAGCGGTGTTGAAATAATCATAAGTTTCCTGAATTTAAATCTATTCAATAAATAGTAAAGGCCGTACGCTGAAATTACCTGAAAAGTTGGCAGAATATGGGCCATTCGAAGCGCATGAGGTGTTTCTCGGGCTGTAGCAGGCCCAAGAGGAGAGATAAGTAACCACCCGAAAATTAAAAACGCATACTTTTCTTTATTTTTAACTATGGAATACGTACCTGCGAGTAGGAGAATTAGCTCAAAATAATATAACTCCCCCACTCCTTGAGTAGATAAGCGAGGGTTAATGTCTCCACTGTAAAATAAGAATGACGGGTTGAATGCGTCAAAGTAGTTTACTAAGTACTCGTGCGAAAAATATATTCGCCTGTTATCTATAATGCCTGACCACCAGGCAAAGTTATCCTGGCTTCTTGCCCGAGTTGAATCGTTAATCGGTTTTAAGTCTTTAAAGATTGTTACTTCATTAAACCGAGACCTACCTTCTATGGTGTAGCTCGCAAATTTAAAAAGCGGGTAGAATAAAATTGTAAAAATGGTGCCAGCCAAAAAAACATATTTAATATTTTTAAATATCTCGTTTTTAAATTGAATAAAGAGAATTATCAAAATAAATGGTACAAACAGACGCTGGCCGGTAAAAGTATACATAGCCAGCAGAAATAACATTAGCGAAGGAAATATAAAAATTACCTTTTCTTTAAACTTAACAAATAGATAAATAGCTGCCGTAGAAAAAAACAGGGCAAGATTAGATTCGAACGCCGCCCTTGAGAATTGCAAGTGCCAAGGGGAGACCGCCAGCAGGAGAGCAGAGACTAGCGCTATTTTTTCTTTTTCAAATAGCTTTTTAGTAAGAAAATAAGTAATAACTACTGTTAAGACACCAAAGGCAGCACTTGGAAAACGTACAGCGAATTCATTTAAACCGAATAGGGCGATTGAGGGCACTGTAGCGTAAATATATCCCGGGGGTTTATAGTCCCCAAAAGCACCAAAGTTCGTAAGAGGTAAAAACTTTCTGTGCTCGTCATGAGCGGTCTTTGAAATTGAATACGCGTTATAGCCTAAAGAGACCTCATCCCAATAGAGCGAGGGCGGGTTGACATCCAATTTATAGAACCTAAGAATCGAGGCGATAAGTATTATTAGAATTAGAGTTAATTTTTTCATTTTTTCATTTTCAGCGCGAAAAATAATCCTAGTAATGCAAATAGCTTATATGCGTAAAATGATATATAAAAATTAGGAAAATATATAGGTAGTAGCGGTGCGACGGCTAAAGATGCCACGAGGTGCCAATTAGGCTTTCTTAAGGAGTATAGGACGAGATAGATAAGAAAAGTTGAGGTAAATATACCGAAAGACTTAAAAATATATTGAAAATTATAAAAGTTAAAATAACAAATAGATGCTTCATGTAAATATATATTTGCTTTATTGTGGAAGAAACGAGTTATCAGGGCATTTTGATGTTCTCCATCTAACTGGTTATCAGTGAGTATTCGTCTTTGGAAATTGCGGTCTATTTCATAAATATCGCATCTAGGTGGAGGTTTTGGGTGGTTGAAGAGTAGGATTGCGACAGAAATTAGTAAGAAAACTAGTTTTTTCATTCTGATTCTGAAATTACAAAAACAAGGTCGCCTTTTTTGTTGTAAATATTTTCTAGCTTATTACCCGGATATTGTTGCCAAAATGGGGATACAACAAGTGCTTTCCCAGCACTAGTTTTGTTCCATGACTCACCAAAAAATTCAAACTTAGAAAATTGGTGTTTGTAATCTTGTTTTTTTTGATAAGTTAAGGGATCATACTTGCTGTAAAAAAGAGCATAAATATATGCCTGTCCAAAATAATCTGAAAAGGCCACTTTTGTGTAATCTTTTTGATGAGAGTTGACATATTCCAGGGCTTGCTTGTACCCGTCTCCCCAATCCGGTCCCTTTTCTTTTGGGTTGTGCACAAAATACAAATGTAGGAAACTGATAAAAAAGTAAAAAACTACTAGTGTGGAAGCAGTTCCCATCAAAAGTGCCTGTTTTTTTGACTTTTCCAGAACTTTGCTCAAGCCATATCCTGATAGTATTGCAAAAATTAGGCTCAATGAAATTGCTCGGAGGGCATGAGGATTTGGCTGGGCAACACTCGCCGGTATTGGCGAAATTAACAGCAGGAAGATAAACAAGCTTGTTTTTTTTGAAATTTTTAGAGTCGCAATAGCTACTAAAATTAAAGGCAGCTCAAAAAGATATAACTGCCCATGGTTTGAAACTGAATGACGACCAATGCTGTCACCTATTGCAAATAAGAACTTTGGTGAAAAATATGATAAATAATTTTGGACAAATTGATCTGGGATATTTTTAGAGCTTAATATACTCACCGCTTTTCCCCGTGTGAAAAAATCATTAAAGTTTGTAGCGATGGGCAACATTAATAAAATAAAAATAAACATAGGAATAATTAGCCTTTTCCCAAAAGTTTTAAGTTCGTCTTGACGCGTTAGAATGAAGGCAAGTAAAAACAAAGGTGTTATTAATTTTGCTGAATGATATGAGTAAATACTTAGACCTGATACGACAGCCAGTGTAGCAAGCGACTTAAGGCTTAGAGTTTCTTTTAGGCTAATGAGTAGATACACAGACACCAAAAAGAGCATTAAATTGGCTTCAAATGCGCCTCTTGAAAAAACGATTCCCAGGGGCGAGATAGCTAAAAAAAGGCCGGTGAGTAATGCAAGCTTTTTTTTAGAAAATATTCTGAGACTAATAAAATATATAGTTATAGTAGCCAGTGACCCGGAAAGTGCTGAAAGTGCCCTTACCGAAAACTCATTTAATCCAAAAAGATAGACAAGAGGAACTGTTAAATATATATAAAGTGGCGTTTTGTAATCGTCGAATGATCTGAAGGTTAAGGGCAGGAGCTGTCCATATTCATCCCTGCCTGTTTTTAAGACGCTATAGGCATTGTATCCAATAGCAGCTTCATCTGAATAAAGACCGGGTGGAACTGTAGAGATACCATAGAAACGAATAGTGACTGCTATGAAAAAAATAACTACTAAGTACTTGTATTTTTTTATGAGATTCATTTTTTATTTTGCTCCGGAGTCAAATATATATATGGCTGGTTCTCCGTTTAAATAGTTAATTATTTTTACAAGACGCCCATCTTTGGGAAGTTCAGACGGCAAGCCTACAAAGAGCGTTTTTGCTTCTTGCGACTGCGAATCAAAATTAATAGGTTTAAAAAGGTATTTATCAAACTTGTTACGATCCTCTAAGAATCCTCCGGAGACAGTCCCTCCCCCTTGCTGATATTTGAGAGGATCATACTTTAAGTAGTAGAGCCAAAATTCATGTGGCTGTTCAAGGGCAGTTGAAACAATTACTCTATCATAATTCGTTTTTTCGCCTTCTGTAAATTCTGCTGCTTCCTTTCTTCCATAAAGCCATGCTTTTGAAAATTCCAGTGGCATGTGCACGTGATATTGATGCAAATAGAAAGCGACGTTCATAAATAGTAAGAGGCAGGTTACGATTTTCCAGAGATTTTTGTATTTTATTTCCGAGAAAAGATAATAAAAGCCAATTGCTGTAAATATTTGAAACATGGGTAAATAAATTTCTGAACGAAGTGAATGAGGAACACCCCAGGTTACAGAGGCGGCAACCGGCGCCAAAATAAACCAAGAAACTACGATTATTTTTGAGTTGATGTTCATTTTCTTGACGAACAAGAAGTAAATACCGGCCAGCAAAAAAGGCAAATCCCAAAGATACAAAAGTCCAACTAAGGGGGCGTGGTGTCTATCCATATCGGCAGTAAAAAACAGATAAGTGGGTGTTAAGTGCGAAAGATAGTTTCGAACCAATATAGGAATATATACTAACCTACGATTGTGTAAAATCTTTCCTTCCCAAAGTGTACCCGCGTTTTTATCATCTTCTATAAGTTGTGATGCTTTATAGAGTGGTGAGACATCCCCGAAAACAGAAGTACCTTTGAACCTTAGCTGGCCGGATATTGAAATTACAATCGGAATTAAAAAAATTACGAATGTTAAGCCTATTAAGGCCGGTGTTACCAGGTGTTTTTTAATTCTTAATAGATTTTGTCTAAAAATAAGGGCAAGCACTAATGCAAAGAGAGGGATAAAAACTCTTGCATTATGATACATGTATAAGTTGGCTCCAAAAGCAAGCGCGGTTGCACACATCCACAATGTTGTTTTAATCCCGTTTGCCCTCAATCCGCTCAAAAACGCCCACGTTCCCAGAACAGACCAAAAAGTCGCACTATTGGTCTCGAATGCAACTCTTGAGAACTGAAGATGCCATGGCGATATAGCCAGAAAAAAAGCGCTTAAGTAGGCAATTTTACGGTTCTTGAACAATTCAAAAACCATTAAATACGTAAACAAAATTGCCAAAACTCCAAGCAGTGCGGAGGGGAAGCGAACAGCAAAATCGTTTAGACCAAATAGTGCAACAGACGGAACTACCAGATATGTGTAAAGCGGTGGTTTGTAATCGTCGAATGACCTGAACGATAACGGGAATTTATAGCCGTATTCGTCCTTTCCTGTTTTTAATATTGAATATGCGTTATATCCGTGTGCTGTCTCATCCCAGTCTAAGCCTGGTGGGTTAATGCCAAGGTGATAAAAACGTAGAGTAAAAGCCGCGACAATTATTAAAAATAGTATTAAATTAGTCTTTAATATTCTCTGCATAGTATCTGGCATTATTCAAAAACCATCATTTTATAGACTTGTCTTGTTAGAACAACATCCTTTTTACAATATTCGTATATTTTTTCAAATTCACCCTTCAGATAGAAGTCGTAAACCTGGGAACCATCAATACCATCTTCTTTTGAAGATGGTAGGTTGAGAATATGCGCTAGTGTGTCAAGTTTTATGAAACTCGGTGACCATTTTTCCCATTCACGCATGGTGTCAAATATCGGATAGTTTCTGTACCTGGCAAAAGATAAATTAAGATATTTGGCGCATGGTTTTATTTTATTTATTATGGATCTTTTGAATATAAAACGCAGATCAAAATCCATAATGTTGTGACCAATAAAAAGATCGGCCTTATTCGCAAGTTGCCACCAGGTGGTTAGGATATCTACTTCTTTTCCATGAATAATTTCGACCTCACTTTCGTTGATTGCATATCCAATGCAGAATATTTGGCCGAAATCTCCGGATATTGCTGATTGTCTATAGAGAAATTCCTTGTATTTTTTATTTTTTTTGATTTTGATACCCTTTGCATTTTCCTTTTTTAAAGCAAGGTCTACAACTACTTCTCTATTGTTTTCGGTAGCAGGGAGAGTTTCTATGTCAAAAAAAAGTTTGGCTTTAGGTTTTTGGTAGTAATCGTAGTCCGCCATGTTATCTTCCCATTACTATTCCCTTGGGCTTTGTAAGAAATTTTCCGCCTTCAAATATCTTTTCACCTCTTAGAAATACTTGATGGATATTACCTTGGCCCATTAGTTCTTTGAATGGCGTCCAATTACACTTTGTAAAAAGTTTTTTGCTGCCTATTTTGTATTTTTTGGATGTGTCGATTACTATATGCGTGTTTTTTTGCTCCGGCAGACCAAATATTTTTTTGGGACTCGTTGAGAGCATTTCGGTAAGGCGTTTTAGAGTTATTAGTTTCTTTGAAACGGCACTCAACATGAGAGGCACTGTTGTTTCAAGACCAGGCACACCGTATTTTGGACTTGTCTTGTCCTCCTTTTCGGAAATAGTATGTGGAGCATGATCTGTTGAAATCATGTCTATAACATCCAAATGGTTCCATAATTCTTCTTGATCTTTTTTGCTCATGAGCGGTGGTTTCATCATTCCAAATGGCCCGAGTGTTTTTATATCATTTGTATTTAAAAACAAGTGATGTGGACACACTTCGCTCGATATCTCTAAACCTTGATTTTTTGCTCGTTTGAGCATACTAATTTGGTTTGTTGTTATATGGCAAACATGAATTCTTCTCTTGTATTTTTTTGCGAGATTAATAGCTTCCTGTAGCGTTTCGTCCAAAGCATGAACCATGATTGGGGAAGGATTTTCCCAACTTTTAAATATTAAATCCCTTTCTTCATTATCGTTAACAAGAAGCGGACCAGTTGTTTTACTCATGTAAACTTTTAAACCAAAAGTTTTTGCGCTTACTTTGTTAAAAAAGACTATGGAATCCGCAGTTGCTCCGAAATTAAAGCCCAAATCACAATAAATCCTGTCTTTTGCCAGTCGCTTCTTGTCTTCTAGATTTTTTCGATTGATTGTAGGAGGGTTATTGTTAGGCATATCCAGAATTTGTGTATAACCGCCGGCTATTGCAGCTTTTGTGCCTGTTGTGAAATCTTCCTTTTGTAGTGCACCGGGTTCCCTGAGGTGAACATGTACGTCCGCAAGACCCGGTAATTGAATGTAGCCCATTATAGAGATTTTAGCAGATACTTGGATAAAACCGCTTGCAGTTATATATAATTAGTAAGTGGGCAAAATCAAAAACAGGAAAATAAAGGTTATACGAGATCTAACTTTAATTTTTGTTAGCATTGCAATCGCAATTTTTGTTTATAAATTCTCGGCTGTTCCAGATATCATCTATAATACCTCTTTGCCAATTTTTATTCTTCTATGTTTTTTAAGCGGCATTTTTTTTGCGTCGACCTTCACAGTTGCTATTGCTTCCGCATTTTTTTTAATGCTCGGAAAAGTTCATAACCCGGTTTTAGTCATTGGCGTAGGAAGCATGGGGGCAATACTGGGTGACACGCTAATCTTTAAATTTTTAAAAGACGACTTAATTAGTGACTTTGAGTATTTGGAAGAAGAATTTGGAAATAAATTTTTAAAAAGGATTGTTCATTCTAAATTAATTTTCTGGTTTGCGCCAATTATTGCTGCGATTCTTATTGCTTCACCATTTCCAGATGAACTTGGCTTACTGGTTTTTGCGCAAATCAAGATGAAGTATAAAAATTTCTTGCTCGTTTCTGCCGGCATGAACACCCTCAGTATTATTCTGCTGACAGCATTTTCAAGATTTTTTAAATAGAGTTTAGAATAGGTTCCCCAATATTGAATAGGCTGAAAAAGTTCCAAAAAATATAAAAATGATGCCGATTATCGCCTGACGGACAAGCGACGGTTTGAGGGTAGTCGGTAAGGTTTTCGTGTTTAAAAGAAATGTCAATCCAATGTGAATGAACATTGCCACTGCATTAATTACTGCGCTTAAGGTTAATAAAACGCGTGGATCACTAAATCCAATTATAAAAATTGATATACCGAAAATCACTTGTGCCCAAAGCGTGAAGTAGTAAGCCTTTGGTATGTTCCCTGCGCCAGATTTAGTTGGTCGTGCTAATATGACGTTCTCTGAAATTATACGAGATGTTGAATCAAGAACGGCAAACTGGGTTGCAAAAAGCATTAGACCAGTAAGTCCTAAAAATACCACGGTCATTGCCGGGAAGAGATTTTCACCAATTACCTGTGCTTCGTTAATAATAAAGTTTATGCCAGCTTCATTTCCTGGATTTGAATAAGTTGTAGAGTAAGCAAGGAGTGCCAACAGAAGGATGGTAAGTGTTCCGGTTAGCAGAAAAATAATAAAATGTTCTATGTTAATAAGTTTCCACCATTTATTAAAGTTGGTAATGTTTTCATCGTTTTCTTCGAAAGTTGTTCCTTCTAAATCAATCTCTTGGCTTGTGCTTGTAAACAAACTTTTTATTTTATGGGTATATTTACCCATCCCATATCCCTTCTCTTTAACATAAAAAGATTGGGATAAATTGAGGTTTCCTCCTGCCCCTGAAAAGGCAAAGGCTGCTAAAAATGTTAGCATCGACAATCCTTGAGGAAATAACACATAGCCGTTTCCAATACCGACTGTACCTTTTAGAAGATCAATGTAATTCTGTTTTGAAGCAAGCAGTATTGCAATAATGAAGATAGACGGGACACCAATCAGAATTATAGTTTTTTGGAATCTTTCAACTGTCTTATACAAAACCGGACCTAAAGTTAGTACACAACCTATTAGAACTAGAAGAATAATCGCAATAATTTGAAAGTTTGCAACTCCAAGCATTGAAGCGATAATTTTGGCGCTAGAGGCCACAATTCCTGGCCAACCGAAACCGACAAAAGTTGAGACTATGAACCAGTAAGGCAGTAAGCTTGAAAGCCTGGTGAAGCCTACAAATATACTTTCCCCTCTTATGAGTGCATATCGTTCTATCTCCATGTTTATAAAGAATTGAAAGGTTATGCCCAGTATTGCTCCCCAAATTATTCCTAAGCCGTAGTTTGAAACTAAATACGGCCAAAGTATTATTTCCCCTGAACCCAAACCGAGTCCCAGAATAATGAAGCTGGGACCAAGTAACTTCAAAAATGATGGCGGAGCGGGTAGTTTGGAAATTTTAAACTCTTTTAAATTACTCATTTCTAGTTAATTCTAGCAAATATAAATGTATATGGAGTATTATAATTTGCTGTGAAACGTAAATATAAACATATTGCTTTAGGTGGCACTTTCGACCTACTGCACTTGGGACACATAGACTTTTTAAAAAAGTCTTTTTCTATTTCTGAATTTGTTACAGTCGGGATTGTATCCGACATTTACGCAAATGCTCTGAGGAAAAAATCTTTTGAGACTTTTTGGGAACGCAAAAGGAATGTGCAGAAACTACTTAAAGATGAGGGATTTGATCGTAGATTTTCCATTGTGTCACTCCATGACATTTTTGGTACCACACCTAAAGATAGTAGTATTGAGGCAGTTATAGTTACAGAAAATACTAAATCCGGTGGGATACTACTTAGTAATAAGCGCTTAGACCTTGGCATGGATGCACTTGATATAGTGATTTTGCCACTGAAATTAGCAGACGACGGTGTGCCTATTTCGACAAGCAGGATTAAGGACGGATTTATCAGCAGGAGTGGCCTTAACTATTTTGAGTATTTGAGGAGGCGTGATTTTTTGCTACCACGAGATCTACGAAAAACGCTTAGAAAACCTTTTGGAGAAATAGTAAAGAATATTACTACTTGTCGTGATTTGAGCAACCTACCTTTTTACACTGTCGGGGATCAAACAACTGCTAATTTTGTAGCAGAGGGTCATTTCCCCAGTATTGCGATAGTTGATTTCCATATTCAAAGATCTAAAAGATACAACAGTATTAGGGATTTAGGAATTGTAGATCCCATAAACATAGGCAGAGCGATAAATAGGGCTGGTGAGGTTAGTAAAAATCTTTCTTGCGTTATTTACAAGAGCCTACAATCTCCGGATCGTAGGAAAATCATTCTTGTCCGAGGAGAAGAGGATTTAGCTGTGTTGCCACTTGCCCTGATGGCGCCACTGAATTCTTCTATTTACTACGGAATTCGAGAAAAGGGATTAGTTGAGTTGAAAGTAAGTGAGGATCTAAAAGTGAAGTTGCTTAGTCTTTTAATCAAATTTCAACAAAAATAAGCATTGTCGATACTACAAGCAAAAAAATTTAGAAATGAGAAAGTTGATAGAGTATAATTTTTGAGTGAGGTACATACTGAACTTTTTTCTTCCTGTTTCATTGCTGTTATTTTCTATCTTTGCCGGATTTGTGATTCACAACGCGACAGGCTTTGCTAGTGATAACCATTTCACAAAACTGGCAGTTAGTTTTTCAAAAAATGATCTTTTTTTAAGTCCTTATAATTTACCTGGTGGTGATTATGCTGATTATTATGGAAGGCAGTATCTCTTCTTTGGTCCTCTTCCATCAATAGTACTAGTACCATTTATTGTTTTTTTTGGTGAAAATTTTCCGCAAATTTTTCTTTCTTTTATCTCAATAGCAGTTACTTACATTATAGTTTTCCGGTTAACTCAAAAATTAAAATTTTCTTATGCGGACTCAATGTGGCTTGCTAATTTTTTTGTGTTTGGAACTGTACTTTATTTTGTAAGCCTTCTTAACATATCGGCTTACGTCGTGCAAGCTTTTGCAATGTCATTTGCAGTGCTTTGTATTTATGAATACTTTGCAAGCAGGCGATGGTTTCTAACTGGTGTTTATCTCTCTTTGGCATTTATTACTAGAGCTACATATTTAGGTCTCACCTTATTTTTTTTGCTGGAAATTATTAGGACTAGAAAACAAGAAGGGCTAGCCAAACCGCTTATTTATTTTCTGATACCCCTATTTGTCTCAGTTTTGTCCTTATCTTATTACAATAACCTAAGATTTCATTCATTCTTTGATACTGGTTATACAAGAAATGTAACCGTAGTAAACAGTCCCACAAGTAATTTTGTGAAGGGTGCTTTTGGGATTTGGCATGTGCCTGGAAATTTATATGCCTTACTAGTTGCATCCCCAGAAGCAATCAAAAACACCACCGTGGATTTTGTTTTAAAGTTTCCTTATCTAAAAGTTAACGGGATAGGTCTTGCTATATGGTTCACGTCACCCTTGTTTGTGTATCTTATAAAGGCCAAAAGGCGACCTTACACGTCATCCGCGATATTGGGAACTATTGCCCTGCTTGTCCCATCTCTTTTATATTTCGGGATTGGCACTACGCAATATGGGTATAGGTATAGTCTTGATTTTATTCCTTTGCTTTTTATAATTCTGCTTTCGGCGTTTAGGGAGCGTTTACCGCTTTTTGGGAAGGTCTTGATTTTTGGCGGCATACTTTTCAACTGCTTTTACATGCTCAGTATTTGGAACTCATACCCACTCTTTTTTTGGCTTAAGTAGTTATTTGAAGAGTTTGGATTTGTAAAGGCCAATCGCGTTCATCCAATATAGGAGTACTGTCCATAGTGTCGATAGACCGTATTTTGTAGATCTTGTAAAGTTTATAGATGATGCCTCTTTAAAATATTTACATGGCACGGGAATTTCAGAAATATTGAATCTTTTGGATATTACCGATATTAAAATTTCTTGATCAAACACAAAGTCGTTGGAAAATTTGTGGTACGGAACTGCCTCTAGTACTTTTTTACTGTAGGCACGATACCCCGTGTGATACTCAGAAAGATTTAGGCCCATCGCCAAATTTTCAAATAGAGTGAGAAATCTATTGGCATAATATTTATATCTCGGCATGCCGCCAGCTAGTACTTGATGCCTTGTTTGTATTCTTGACCCTAGCATTACGTCGGCTCGATTATTAACTATTGCCTCACACAAAACTCCAATTAACTTGGCATCGTACTGATAGTCCGGATGTACCATTACAACGATATCGGGATTTCGCTTTAAGGCTTGGTCGTAACAGGTTTTTTGATTGCCTCCGTATCCTTTGTTTTTATCGTGGTTATAAACAGTGATCCCCAACTGCTTTGCCTTTTCAATCGTTCTGTCGTCTGAGGCGTCATCGACAAGTATTACTTCTTCAATAAGGTCTTTGGGTAAATCATTGTATGTAGCTTCGACTGTCTTTTCAGCGTTATAAGCTGGCATTACGACTATAATTTTTGGTTTTTTTCTCGGGTCCCAAAGGATATTATTATTCATATAAGAGTTTCGTTTATTTTTCAAAGATCTTTAAAATTTCTCTCTCTGAAATTATAAAAGTAGTTGGACTTAAAGTCTTATTGTATATGAGGCAAGGCACGTAAATAATTGCCCATAGGAAACCCGCGAAAAATGCAATATCAAGTCTTATTAGTGCCGTTAAAAAGTTGTAGGGGAAAAGTATTAAATGCATAATTACGAAGTAGGTGTCCTCAACATTTTTCCAAAAAAATAGAATTTGGTTCTTATAAGAAGCAGTTTTTATTGACAATTTTGATTTTTCTTTTATTATTGATCCTTGTTCATGATAATGATCTACTATACTTAATGGTTCAAAAAAACATTTATAACCTTGCTTCCAGGCTCTCCAACCTAAATCGATATCTTCCCAGTAAAAAGGTTTAAATAGTGTATCAAAGCCTCCCAGCTTTAGAAATATTTCCCGATTTATTAGGGATGATCCTCCAGATGTCCAAAGAGTAGCGCCTCTTTCGATGACAGCTGGGTAGTGAAGTAAAAAACCTTGTTTAAAATAAATACCTCCTCTTCCTTTTTTTACTATCCTGCCGTTTTCGTGGCTGAAGTCGCATAACCCAACAGCGAAAACTTTATTTTTGCTCTCGTTAAAATATTTTAAGGCTGGATTTAAAAAGCCGTTTCTCGGAGCAACATCTGAATTTAAAAGAAGAACTAGCTTGTTAGTCGCCGTAAGTATTCCAGAATTTGCTGCATTTGCAAAACCTTTATTTTTTTTCAGTCTAACAACTCTTACTTTCTTAAACTTTTTGTGTAGCAGAGTAACTGAATCATCACTCGATGCATCATCCACTACAATTATTTCAGAGTTTGGGCAATTTTTTATTACATAAGGCAAAGTCTTTGTAAGAATATCACGTCCGTTGTAGTTGGGGATTACTACTGATATTTTTGTCGCCATAGATATATAAAGATTACAAACGATAGTACAGCGCCAAGAGCAGCTAGGTAAAGACTTTGGTAAAAAGACTTGGGTGCAAACTTTAGTAAAACATTATGCTCACCTGGCGGAATAATAATGGATTGGAGAACAAAATTTGCTTCCTGAATTTTGCTTTCGCGACCATCTATATAGGCCCTCCAGCCAGGATAATTAATATTTGAAATCACGAGGGGCGTGCTTCTGGTTGAGCTTGTTGCAAGTACAATTTGATCACCCTGATATTTTTTAACTTCCACTCTTGCGGATATGTCACCACCTGTGAACTCATATTCCTGAGAAAATGATATTTTTTTAAAATCTACATTTTGTATGACATTTTCAAGCTCTTCTTTATCATTACTCGATTTTTCTATTTTGGGAACAAAGTAAGCCCTCTCTAAGAAATTCTTGTTGTAGTAAGTTTTTGTTAAACCCTCTTCCATAATTTTTTCAAAATTTGGATTATTAATTTCGTCAAATGTTACTACGTACTTAACATTTAATAGACTGGTAATACTTGAGTCATAGTTTTGGGGTGTAATAATCCGGTTAAACGTAGGCTCTTGACTATATTGGTTAGTCTCCCATGCGCTTACAAGTTGACCATATTTTTTTAAATATAATGGGTCATATCCTCCTACAGACTCTATTTTGTACGGGATAAAAGAGTTAGGGCTGAGAATTCTTCTATCTGTTGCAAGGATTCTAAATGGTTTTTTCTCACTTTTTAAAAAATCCGTAGTTGCGGTTTTAGGGAAAATGGTATTTTGAGGGGAAAATGGAGTAAATTTATAAGAAAACCTAAATAGCTCAAAGACAGTTAGCACAATAATCGCGCTGTATAGGATTGTTGCTTTAGTCTGACGTTTTTTTATCTCCAAAATTACAAGAACAAAAACTAAAGACATTGTCGGGACGAGTAAATTTCGGAAGGCAATACCCGGAGCATCCAGGAGTTCAATCTTCGGAAAAATATTTGGGGAAAGTTTTGAAAGCAGGATCAGCAAAATAATTGGAGTGCTTATGACTAAAAATGTGTAAGAGTTTTTTTTAAAATTCTCCTTTTTAAAAAAATATTCGAGACCGAATGCTGAAAGTACTATTAGCGAAAAGTTTAAGAGAAAAATTATTCTTGATGGTTGGAATGTGGAGATAAACGGAATATGTAAAGAGTATGGCAACAGTGAGATTGGATTAATCAAGCCAAAAAGTAGGCTAAGTGCGGCTAAACACAAAAAGAATAACGTCCTCCTTCTTATATGGAATATTGACAAAATTGCGAAAAATAAAGGAATGATGCCAATAAATGAGACAAATTCGGCGTAATTCCATATACCCCAGTAATTGTTAGTGGTTGGGTTGCCAAAAAAGTCAGGTGCAAGAAGCTGGATCAAATTTTGTGGGGGTATGAACCAGTCTAGCCTACCTGGAAAATAGGCTGCGTCAAAATTTCTATTTGATAAACTATTAAACTGGAGTGCCGAAATTATCTGAGGTGATGCTATCATCGCTGACAGCAAGATTGATCCGCAAATTATCATAGCCTTTTTAAGATTTTTGCCTGCAGGGGCTAGGGGCACCAAATATAAAGTTATTGTTAAGCAAATATAAAATGCCGTTTGACTGTGCCCTGATAGAAAGATCTGGGTAAGAGCTAAAATTAATAGAAGAAAATATATTGGCTTTTCGGATTCAAAATATTTATTTATGCAATATAAAATGAATGGCAACCAGATTGCAGTGCCGGTAACATTACCCCATGTAAGCCATGATATAAAAAATCCTGAAAACGGAAAAATGATTGCTCCAAAGAATGAGGATTGTTTTGATAATTTAAGACTTTGTAGAAAGAGATACATAAAAAATGCGCCAAGGATTGAAATAAGAATGATTTGTGAAGTCCACGCAACGTTGAATGGAAACACAATAAAAAGTAAATTGGACAATTGGAACGCAGCTGATTGAACGTTACCAAGCAAGGGTTCTCCTGAAAAACTGTACGGATTCCATAGTGGTAATTTGAACTGTTTAAGGTAATCTATCGAGACAAAGCGCCAAGGATAAGTTTGTAAAACCGGGTCCGTAGTAAGTGGATTTTTTACGGGAAATTTACCCGCATTGTACCCGTCAAATGAGTTGTCTCTCCAGGGGTGATATAAACCCACTAATGCATCTGATGGTATTGGTAGTTTACCGCTTAATAGTTTTGGCAAAAAAAATCCAAAAATTATTAAGGCTAAAAGTAATATCTTATTCGTATATAATCTTTTCATATTGCCTAAAGAAATTATCTTGACTAAATCGTTTGCTGTTTTTTATTGCGCTTGCAGATAATTTGGACAGCTTTTCTTTATTTTCAATTAAACTTTGGGTTTCTTCCATTAGTTGAGTTTTTGTAATCCAGAGCAACCCATTTTTGTTATGTTCTACAATCTCCTTTTGCCCTCCCATGCCAATAACAACAGGTACAGCGCCGGCGGCCGAGGCTTCTACGGTTGCAATCCCAAAATGCTCCATTTTCTGAGGCGATTTTAATTCGTCTTCTCCAAAGCCAGTTGCGTGCCAATAAATAGATGCTTTTGCATATATTTCTCGCAATTTATCTTGTGGAATGTTCTCAATTATCTTAATAGCAAAACCCGACGCACTCTTTTTTAGGTTTCTTAAATATTTTTGATCCTCTTTTTTTGCTTGCCCTATAAGTATTAGTTTCCAGTCTCTGTTTTTCTTATATATTTCTTTAAAAACCTCGATTAACACTTCTTGTTTCTTCGGATGAAGCTGGTTTGGGCTGAATCTTCCAACCGAAACTATTATGCTTTCTTTTTTGGCTGTAGTTAGTGAATCTATGTCCACAGGTGGATAAATTACTTTAGAATTAACCTTGAAACTGTTATCAATAAACTTCTTGGTAAAGTATGAATTTACCACAATGTGTTTATAGTTTCTTAACTTTAATTTAGTTGTATGTGACGGTTTATTAAATATAAAAGGAACCTGGAAGTGTAAAATATTTTTCCTAGCAAAAGTTAAAGGTATGCTTCCATCGGAGAGAATGAAAATCACATTGTAATTTCGACTGTTTAACGCCTTTTTAAGTGTGTTCCCTAAAAAAATGTTTTTTGAGAATTTTACTTTTGAGAGATCAATTTTTAAAAATCTTGAAAGAGGTGCCTTAATTGAAGAATCATTCCAAAATAAATGTACATCCTCACTTCTGGACAGATAAGATGCTAGTGTAAGTACATATCTTTCTCCTCCACCAAATGTGTCTAGGTAGGGGCTCCAAAACCCAATTTTCATATTTTAATTGTACCCTTCTTACTTGTAAATTATCAGATAAGCTCTATTGATACTCCTTGAAAAGGGTTTTTGGTTAAGAAATAAGTATAGGAAATAATTAGTAATTAAGTTAAAAACGTTCTTCAAGACATATACAGCTCGACGGACATATTTAATTTTAGGATCAAAGATAAAAATTTTAAATAGCAATTCGTTTAATTTGATATTTCCAGAATACACCATAAGGCTTTTTGAGTTTTTCACAATTTCTTCGATCTCTTCTTTTTGGGGCAATCCGTACCGAATGTGTTCCTTTAGATAAGTGACGCTGAAACTTTGTTTTTTTAGAAATAACTCCATTTTTTTTTCATATTCATTATGTTCCTTAGTTCCGATTGGAAACGACAAAATTACTCTTTTTCTCGCAATTGCCACTAAATTGTTAATAAAGTTCGCTCTTTTATTTTTTGGAATATGTTCCAGGACATCAATTGAACAAACTACATCAAAAGAGTGGTGGGAAAATGGAATTTTGTCTTTAGTAATAATTACATCTCCAGTATTTAAGTTGGCCACAATTATTTTTTTTGGACTACAAAATTGAGTCAAGTGATTTAACTCTCCACCTATGTCTAAAACAGTTTCGTTATTGCTTACAAATTGAGCAACTTTTTTGTGGCGCTCATAAATGTCATATGGCAAAAAATACTTATTCATCTTTAACCTTTAAAAACTTCTCGTACGTTTTATTTTGAAGCTCCCACAAATAAACTAAAACGGCAGCTTGATGGAATGCTTGAAAGATCGCCTGTATTAAGCCCACAAGTCCATCTAAAAACCCGAGTTTTATAATATATCGGTTTACAAATTCAATAATCATCACTTTTAACACTCTTACGAGATTAACCGGTGGATGATTGGCCTGATGTTTTAAATTAGCCTCAATTTGCGCCCATTTTGTTGTTTTTTTAAGCATTTGCGAGATGTTTCTTGCTGTTAGATGTGTTAGAAAGTTCTTGGTATATCCAAACTGTTCTTTAACAACTGGGCTTTCATGAACGTCACCCTGCCACTTAATAAGATCTTTTTTCTTAAACAGCCTGGGTACGTAGTCCGGCCACCATCCTCCATGTTTTAACCATTTTCCTAAAATTATATTTTTTCTAGGAAAAAAATATGCGCAGTATTTTCTACTTTGGAGACAAGAAATTATTTCGCTTTTAAGCTTGTCGTTTATTCTTTCATCGCAATCAACATAAAGCACCCAATCTCCGATTGCTTCTTTCAAAAGTGTATTTCTATTTTCAGAGAAATTCTCTTTTCTAGTTTGAATAATTTTATCTGTATATTTTTTTGCAATTTCCACTGTTTTGTCTTGCGAGTCCTGATCTAAAACAACTATTTCCTCGACAAAATCTAATTGTTTAAGACAATCTTCAATTACCTCTTCCTCGTTTTTAGCTAGGACAAGCGCTGACAATTTCATTTGAATCTTTTATTTTCTCCGAAATTAAAGGTCAAAAAATCAATAAGTGCCCTTCTCTTAATGGGATTATTTGCTTGGGAAGTGATTTGCTTGAGTACGGCAATTTTGGTTCTAAGCTTTGCAAACTTGAATGAAAATAACAAACGATTCCTTGTGATGTAATAGTCTTGAACATATGATCCCGAGCCGCCCGAAGAAGCCGCATTTTTGTGCCAAATTATTGCTTTGGGCTCGAAAATAATTTTGAAGCCGGCTTTTTTGGCTCTTACGGAAAAATCCATATCCTCTAAATACAAAAAGTATTTCTCTTCCAGGAAGTCTATTTTATTAAAAACACTGGCACTTATGCACATGCATGCCCCTGTTGCAAAGTCAATCGAGGCCTTATTGTTGAATTGACCGCTGTCTACCTCATCGACTCCAATGTGTACTCCTATTATGTTATCCCAGTCGATTTTCCCGCCAGCATACCATATGATTTTTCCTTTTTCTTTATCATTGTATCTTTTTTCATGGAATTCATATCCTTTGGCAAAATATATTTTGGGGGTTATTATTTGGGCATCAGCGGTGTCTGCCAGAAGAGCGTTTATAAAGTTTTTCTCAACTATAGTATCGTTGTTAATAACAATAACGTAGCCAAAACCCGCACTAAGTGCATATTTTATACCAACGTTATTTCCTCCTGAGTAACCTAAGTTTTTATTATTTACTAAAAGTTTAATCCCTTTTAACTTTTGCAATTTTTCTTTTGACCCATCATTTGAACCGTTTTCTACAACTATTATCTGTACATTGTGGTTGGTAATACTTATCGACTCTTTTAGAGAAATTATGCAATCAATTGTATTTTGTGCACCTTTGTAGTTTAGAACTATAACCGCTGCTTTCATGTTTTTTTTAATTTGTATAGAAAAATACCGTTTTGGATTTCACCTAAGTTTATAACATTAAAGGGGCTAAAACTGGACACTTCCCATACTGAGTATTTTAGTATTGTGTCTTTATTGTCTCTAGAAATCAAATAGATGGTTTTTGAACTTGGATAGGCTTCGACGCCAAGGGGATGTCTGCCACTTGTAGATAATAAGTACCTTATTGGCATTGCTCGTGTATCGCCATCTAAGACTGAGGCTACATTAAAATCAGAGCTAGAATCTTCGTCTGCTTTTATCAACTCAACCGATTTTTTTTGTCCAATCAAACTCCACCCGCTTGGCATAGTATACCCCTCCATTCTAGCCAAATTTAAGTTCGCCAAAGAAGAAGTAATAAAAATTAAGCAAAAGATTATACCAATTGCTTTTAAATGTTGATTTTTGCTGGCAAAACAAAGTGAAACGATAAATCCGAGAATTATAAATAATTGTGGATAGATTATTGAAAAATAATGGGTTTGCACAGGCCCAGAATACAAAGAAACGAACAAGAGAGTTGAAACAATGGGAAGTATCAATAACCAATAGTGGATTCTTGTTATTTTAGGCTTTGTCACTACTATCAGAAAACCAAACAAAAATATTAAAACAACACCGATGGTGGTATCTCCAAAGGATATTCGAAAGATAGAAATTATTGATTCTAAAATGCGATTGATAACACCAGATAAAGAATTAGTTGTCTCCCCACTTAGAAACTGTTTGATAAATAAATTAGTAATAAAATATTTATGAGTAATTTCAAAAAATATTTGACCAGAAATGGAAGCTATTACGGACACAATAATCGTAAAAGCATTTTTAATATTTTTTATGTGTAAACTGTGAAACAGGTATATTAAGATCAATACAAACCCAAGGTAATGTAATTGAAATATAATGCCAAGAGAAATTCCGCAAATAATTGGCCAAATGTTTTTTTTGTTCGATATGCTTTTTGAATATGAAAATAAGGAGAGTATTGAAAAAAATGGAATAAGATGAGGATTTGAAGCAGCCCGGGATTGATCAATTAGAAATGGGTCTAGACTGTAAAATAAGGCACTAATTATCGCTGCTTTTTTTGAAATATTTTCCAGCACATAACAATACATCAAGAAAACAGTCGCAACAGCCAGTAAGGCTGTCAAATAAGCGGGGCCGATCGGATCAAACCTAAAAATTAGCAAAAACGGGGCGAGAAGATAGTAATAAGCAGGACCTAAGTAAAGATTCCCCAGTTGGTTATACGGACCAATTTTTGGGCCCAATAAAGTTAAGTTTCCTTCTAATATCTCCTTTATTTTTAAAAAATCAAAACCCTGGTCACCAGAAAAAGTTGTTAGCAGTTCAATGTTCTTAAATCTCAATAGGGTCGCGAACAGTAGAATTAACAACAGCCGGTAATGCTTTTTGAATATTTTTAACATTTGTATATAACAATTATATATAGTGCTTTAATTATTAGCAGAAATTTGATATATTTTCTAAACTGCTTAAATAGAAACTTATGAAGAATTTAGTTTGGGCCATAGCTGGGCTTATTGTGCTTATTATAGTTGTCTTTGTTTTTGCTGCGAAACAGAAACCTGTTAGTGATATTACTATACCAAGCCCGGTAAGTGTTTTTACTCCTAGCCCAGATTTAACAGGAGTTGATATAAATAAAAAAAGTAATGATAATACAAACATGGAGTTAAAGTTTCCTCTGCTTAAAAAAGAAGACATCAGTGATAAAAAGGTAAGAATTGAAACAAACAAAGGTGTAATTGTATTTGAACTGTTCGATGACTCCCCGATCGCTGCATCTAATTTTATTTCTTTAACGAATAAGAAATTTTATGATGGTTTAAAATTTCATAGACGCGTTGATAATTTTGTCATACAAGGCGGGGATCCGAAGGGTGACGGCACTGGCGGACCGGGTTATTCTTTCCCTGATGAGCCTGTTAACAACGACTATACTCGAGGTATTGTTGCAATGGCAAACTCTGGTCCTAACACAAATGGTAGCCAGTTTTTTATAATGCTTGCAGATACTCCGCTTCCAAAGCAATATTCGATTTTTGGCAAGGTCATTGAAGGATTAGATGTCGTTGATAAAATAGTCGTTGGCGATTTAATGCAAAAAGTCAGTTTAGAATAATTACCTGAATTTTCTCAATATTTTGTAATATATTTTCTTGTTTTTAAACTCATCCATTAAAGTTGTATAGATCCAATACCTCAAGTCTTTTCCTTGAACCTTAAGTTCTTTAATAAACTCCAGTAGAAAATTTTGGGGAGTTATGTCACGAAATTCCTCTTTCCTTTCCCAAATTTTGGCAAAAACCACAAATGAGTAAAACGCTTGAAGCATCGAAAGTACAAGTCCGTGAATGCCATCATTAAAACCTTTTTCTAAAAAAAATGTTTTAAAAAAGTCGTTTGCAGGCATTTTTATTGCATCAAACCAATAAATGGATTTTCCGCTTGCAATGAAATTGTCTACTTCCGATTCGGTATAAGTATTATCCATTTTTTTAATAAACTGCGAGACTGTTTGGTAATTATAGTGAATCATCGGGTTTTTTAGCTGTGACACTTTGCCATTTATAGCAAGCTTTTCGTGGACGTGTTTTTGAGGAAATTTACCACTTCCGCGCTTAAAAAGTCTTAAGTTGTAATCTGGCCACCATATAGAATGTTGGATCCACTTTCCAAAGATAATGTTTTTTCTTGGTATTTCGTACCCAAAAATATTTTTACTTTTAATCGCTTCTCTTATTTCTCTTGATAATTCCGACGTCAATCTTTCGTCAGCGTCAAGAGAGATGATCCAGTCTCCTGTTGCTTTTTGAAATCCAAAATTTTTATTTGTGTTTAGCATCACAGGATTATTCGTTACAACAAATATCTTTTTGGTAAATTTTTTAGCTATTTGCACCGTATTGTCTTTTGAGGTATTGTCTATAAAAATAATTTCGTCAGCTAAAATTTTTAAGGATTTTAAACAATCCTCGATCATTTTTTCTTCGTTGTAAGCAGATATAACGACACTTATCTTCATTTATTTATTAAAGATTTAACTATAACCTTGAAATCTTTTTGGAGATGGCTCCTAAAGAGAATAACTGATGTCATAAAATAAATTATAGCACCGCATATTATTGCCAATATTAGGTTTGAAAAAGATACTGATAAATTACTTAATATAAACCTTGTTACTACAAACATTAATGTTGATATTATCAATGGACCAAAGATGTTTCCCAGAATGTTAACCTTAACACTTTTGTTCACAAAGTAAAGGAGTGTTACTGATGTTGTTGATACAATTGCAGACCCAATACCCACCCCAACGTAGCCAAACTTGAAAATTAGAGGAACTGTAAGGGCCCAGGTTGCAAAGGTCCAAAATGCCATATATTTAAGAACAATCTTTGGTTTTCCAATCGCAAAAAGGGTATTTGTGAAAGTCGTGGAAACCGCAGAAAAAAGTGCGTTTATAGAAAACCAGTACAGCAATGGCAATGCTGGTTGCCATTTTTCGTAGCTTGGAACCAGTTTCAGCACAAAAGGTGCAATAGCTACGATTCCAAAAACGGATGGGTAAACGAGAAATGTTACAAAGAATATTGACTTTTCTATTGCCTTTTTTAATTCTTCAGAATGTTCTTGCAACCTTGCGTATGTTGGAAACGTAACTTTATTAACATTGTCCATAAAGAACCTTAAAGGGGTAAAGGCCCATTTTTGAGACCAACCTATGTAACCTAATTGCGAGAAGGTCAATATTTTACCCAAAAATATTGTTAAAAGATCGTCCTTTAAAATAGCTAGAATGCTATTAATTTGAAAAGGTACCCCAAACGATGTTAGCTGCTTGGCGCTTATTCGATTTATACCAAATGATGGTTTCCAAGGCGATAATACGTAGACTGTTACAAGCCCAGCAAGTCCTCTTGCAAGTATCGCCCAAGAGAAACTTGATATTCCGAACTTATTCATGGCTAAAATAACTGCTGTTGTATAAAAAATAATGTTTTCCGCTATCTGGGGAATAACAAGTTTTGTAAAGTTCAAATCTCTCTCTAAAATAATTGACGGGATGGTTTTAAGTGAGGAAAGAATCAACGAAATTATCAATACTCTAAGCAATGTGAGCCCACTTTCATCCAGATTATAGAAAGACGCGATTTTCGATGAAAAAAGTAGGCCCAGAGCAACCAGAGTAAAAATGATTATTTGTTGTATTGTGAATGTTGTTTTTAAGTCATCTTTAGTTGGATTCTCTTTTTTTTGAATTAATGCAGCAGCTAGTCCTATGTCCGAAAAGTAAACGAAGAAATTAATAAAGGCAGACACGACAAAGAAAACTCCAAAAACTGATGGAGCAAGCAGTATTGTGAGTACAAATGTAGCCGTAAAAGTAAAGATTTGAACAAAAAATGTTCGCAATGTGAAGGTAACTACTCCTGATATAGCTTTTTTCTTTATCAATTCGAGGTCAAGCGCTAATTCTGAGTCTGCCATTTTTTTTAAGAAAAAATATACCGATGGAAAGAATCGATACGAGCGAAATTAAATTCATGCATATTCTAAGTGGTGTATTCTCAAATCTTATTTTAACCTGATGTGCGCCTTGGGGTACAGTAAAAGAAATCAACTTGAGATTGTTCTGACTGGAGTGAGTTACTTCTTTGTTATCTACATAAACTTTCCAGTTTGGAAAATCGAAGATACTGGTGGTTATAAACGTGTCTGAGTTTGAGTTTAGTGCAAACTCTTTTAACGATGGGTTTATTTTTAGTATATCAAGTTGCGCGTATCCGGAGTTAATGGCGATTAAGCTAGTTGGTATATCTTCTTTTTGTATATCTATTATATTTGCACCTTTATCGTTTTTTTTCAGAACTATACCCTTTGGCGAGTATTCGAAAGATGATGAGGAGACGTCCCAGTTAATTACATCCTTTGCGGTGGCACTTTCATCTGTAAGATTTAGGCGATAAAACTGTGGCCGGAAGAGCTTAATGTTTGGAATAACAACTAGCCCTATCAAAACAATTGTTGCTACAACCTTTAACACTTTCACTTTTAATACATAAACTAGTGCCCCAGCTAAAATTGAACTGAAAAGCGCACAAAACGTTAGAAATCGCCATGGAAATTGTAAATAGGCGAGTGGGGTTAATATTTTCCATACTTCGCTTGAGTACTGTGTAGTCATAAAAGCTGAAAATAAAAACATCAAGAAGAAAAACACAAATAATTTATGTTTCTCCAATTCTATGCTTGTCGTTTTTTTATATATAAGCATCGTAGTAAATATAAATGTTAGAAAACTAACAACCAAATGCACTTTGCCTATCTTGAACGAGAGGCCATCCATAAGACCTTCTGTAGAGCCACCATATCCCCATGTCCAGTTCCAAAGTTGCTGCAAGTAGACAAAATGTATTTTGTAACTTGCTAAATTAACAATAAGAAGATCATCCACTATTGTGAACTTTTTTTCGAAAAGAGCTGGTACCCAAAAAAAGGCAGAAAGGCTGAAGCCTACAAAGATACTTAAGACTGATTGATACAGGAAGGTTTTCTTGCTTTTTGAAATAATAAATAAAAATGCTAATGTTGGTGCCAAGATTAGTAATAATGCCAAAAATATTAAGTTGTGGGTAACCATTAAAAACGCCAAAAATATGCCTGAGGTTATCGCGAAATTCTTACTATTTGTTTCTTTTAACTTGAGGAGTGACCATATTATCAACGGCAGCCAGACGAAAGAAAAAGATTCTGCAAGTGCTCCTCTTACATAAACGTCCAGTGCCCTGTAAGGCACAAAAATGTAGAAACTTGCCGAAACCAGAGCGCTCAATTTACCTAAATATTCTTTAGTTAGTATGTACATTGATACCCCTGAAAGAAAGATGCTTGTGAAGAAAACAAGTTTGATACTTGATATAAAACTTAAACCAAAAAGATGAAAAAGATCGCCGAGCACATAAACTGCCGGGGGATAAAAATTAAAAAGTGGATATCCGAAACCAAAACCTAAGTCATCTACCCATCTAGGGGGAAATTGCCCACTTTTAATACTCTTGTCGAATAGAAATAATCTCGCCACCTGCTGGTCATCATGCATGGTATATAAACCTGGCTTAATTAGGGGTATTGATGCAAGGACTGAAATTGTTAAAATAAATAACAAGGTAGCTATCTTACTTCTCATACAAATTCCTTTTTACAGCAAAAAGCGTTTCTTCGCCAGAAGGCTCCCTGATACTGAAGATTAATTTGTCACTAATTTTTAGCTCATTCTTTGAAACTATTAATATGTCGTTTTTGGTCATAAGATCTATCTTGTCTAAGCCAAAGTAATAGTTATCAACTCTCTCATAATCAATATAATTTTGGGGTTTTTTAATAACGTAATCACTCCTGGCATCATCCTGAAAAGCTTCAGGGTCAATAGGTAAGAATATTCTAGCTTGAAACTCCGGAGAAGATCCTAAATAATCTCTTGTAATAAAAACCCTTTTGCCTTTCAGGTCTTGTGTACTTAGCCTTTTAAATAATTCCACATAAGCTCCTTCTCCATTTTTGTAATTCGTATATGGAAAAATGTAAAAATAATTAATTAAAAAAGATGCTATGTTAAAAATAGCAATTAACGAAAAACATATTATCACCGGATAACGATAGGTATGCTTTTTAATGTAGCTAAAAGACGAATAAATGCCACTGGCGATAATGATAGGGAAAAGGGGCATTACATGTGTTATACGCGATATCTCACCCACCCCTGTGAAGCTGTTCGCGATAGGATAAAGGGTAAGCCAAGCTAGAAGAATATAGGATGTTTGGTTCCTTTTAACAAATAAAGATAAACATCCTATGTAAAAGAATAATAATTCATAAGGGTAAATGAGGCCATGAATTGGCAGGATTGCTCCTCTTAGAAAAGAACCGTTTATGGCCAAAAAGGTTGGTGAAAGATGAAACAGGTAGTTATAAGAATACTCCGTGAAGAAAGCTGTGGGCTTATTAAAAACTATTTTGCAAAAGGGATTAAAAAAATATTTATCGCAATAAGATCTCTTTTCGTTTAACTGTTGAATTATATCTGGATTGTTAAAAATTGAGACTTGCCTAAAGCGCTCACGGCCGGCACCACTTCCAGTTATTAAAACGTAATATGTTCCTATTAATGCCAGTAATAAAACTAGAATCGTAAGTAATTTTCGGTTATCTCTTAAAAGAGGCAGCAGTTTTGGTAATGATAATAAGAAAATTGTTAATGGAGTAATTAGATAATAGATATGATAGGTTGTGAATGTAACTCCAAAAGAAATCAGACTTAGTATAAGCAGTTTGGGTTTAGTGCTGGAAAAAGTGTAAAAAGTAAGACCAAGTAAGTAAAATAGCATTCCGAAATTGCCTTCGTAAACGAAACGTGACCAGCCAATATTTAACGGTGAAATCGTAAAAAGTATACAGGCGACAAGAGCAATCTCTTTTTTCTTAAACAATCTTCTTGTTAAAAAATATAGTGGTGCTAATGAAATTATTGAACTTATTGCAAACGGTAGACGAGCAGCAAAGGTATTGAGCCCAAATAACTTTATAAATGGAATTTGTGCATAAACCGCGAATGGAGGTAAGTGTTCCCCAAAATCTCTAAATGACAAGAGTGGATATTTGTTTCCCCAGGTATCTTTTCCTGTTTTCAAAACAGAATAGGCTTGATAAGTAATTGCCGCCTCGTCGTTTGCAAATCCAGGGGGTACAGAGTCAAGTCTTACCAGCCTTAAAAAAGAGATGATCAATAAGCAGACTAAAAGAATCACGACCTCAGCCTTGGGCTTGGTTAATAATTGAACCATTTTACTCATTGCAAGATTATCTATATTGTTGCAAAACTAATATGAACTGTAAAATGCAAAAAAACAAATTGGTTCGCTTGGCTAAGATTAAATGTGCTGCAATTGCGCGAAATAATCTCAAATTTAATAATTTTGCGTTTATAGCCACTATGGTAATCTCGCTTTTTATCTATACCAGATACTATGGCAATCTTAGCTTCGGGGATGAATACGACAATTTTACTTATTCATGGCTTATGCGAAGCGGAGTACTACCCTATCGAGATTTTTTTACACACCATTTTCCCTTGCTTATTTTTTTAGGTTATCCGCTTGAACTTATTGGTCACACAAAAATTATTTACAGGTCTTTAGTACTTGCTATCACTTTTACCTTTTTTTCTAGCATGTATTTTTATCTAAAGGGACCATTAAAGTGCTCGGTTTTAATTTTTACCCTTTTTTCCTCTTTTGCTATTAGTTTTTACTCAGGCTTTCAATTTGCAGACGGCTCTTTTTGGGCAATTATTCTGCTTGCATCTTTTTTTATTGCTGCTGGTAAAGGCACCTATGTACTCAATCGAGCAGAAATAACAATTTTATCTTTTTTTATAATTTTTATTCTTTTATCCTCCCCAATGCACGTAATTGCTTTTGTGTTCTTGTTTGCATATCGATATTTCCTGATAAGATCTAAGACTAGCCAGATTGCCGTTTACGTTGGAGAATTAAAACAAGTGTTTTTATACTCGTTTGCTGGTTTATTTATTTTTTTTATTTATCTTGTCTTTACCGGCTCGCTTAAAGATTTTTATTTCTCAACTATAACATTTAATAATAATTATTTTTACTATCGGGATCATGTGCAGCTAATTAACCCTAAAATATTGGATTTTTATTTACATGATTTTTTGAGCTTGGTAAATCATTTTAAATCTGTAATAACAACAGAAGGAATTGCTTTAATTACATTTGTAAAGTCTTTAAAGGGGGTACTCTCTAATATAGATAATAACTCCTATATTTATTTAAACTTAATTTTTAGGGATTTCTATAATAATTTTTTTAGTTTTGAGGTGTTAATTATAATTTTTTACATTGTGGGGCTGGTCTCTCTTTTTATAAATAAATATAAGTCCTTGGCATTGATCAGCTTAGTTTTCATCTTTACGACGAGGCTTAGGATTCCAGAAAAAATACATGAAGCTCCTTATTATTTACTGTCATACTGGCTTATTTCCGTTGCTTTAGTTCTTTTTATAAGAAATGTTGTTAAAGGGAAGGAAGTTGTTGTAAATGTACTTGGTCTATTGTTGTCTTTTGCTAGTATTGCAATATTTGTTAACAAAAATTGGTATGATTTTAACCAAATTGCTTTTAACAGATTCCCACAGAATAACTTTGAAACTGTAAAATACCTCAAAGAGACTTCAAGCCCGAGCGACAAAATTCTTGTTATCTCTCCGGAGTCATCAAGTTACTATTGGGAAAGTCAAAGATACCCTTTAGGATACTTTGTAAATTACTTTACATGGTATAACTGGTCAGATAGGTTAAGGAGTCGTTGGGAGCATGACTTAGACAGTACTCGTGCCAGTTATATTATTGTAAGCAAAGAGTACTGGAGCAATTACGCTCGAGGCTTATCACAAGAAGAATGGATTAATAGTAGCCTTAAAAAAGTTGCAGAAAGTACCAACCCCACGGATTTTCATACGTTTGGAAACACCATGCAAAAGAAAGACCTGATCTATTCCACAAAGAGTGACTGACTCTAATTTTGAAAATTAAAAATTAGTTGTGGTTCTGTTTTTTCGTTTGAAGTATTAACTATTAAATCAGCTTTATTATAAAAAATTCTAATCGATGGATCGTTATATATAACTTTGATAGCGTTCTGGGCAAGAAGTGCTTGAATATGTCTTCTGTCATCTAACGGGTAGTAGACTATTGCGTTACTAGGTAAAGTTGGAAATGTTTTTTTAATATCTGTTGAAAAGTCTTTTGCAAATTGTTGTGAATCAACAATCCAAAAATTGTCTTTGTAAAATTTTAAAGTTGTGTAGGAAGACATTCCCCATAAGAATATAATAATAATAATAATAATTGGTGATTTTCCTAAAAACCTTATTGTAAGGTTGGCAATAAGCATATAAACACCTATTGACGCGAGTACTAAATACATAGCAAATGAATGATTGGGAAAAATGACAACGGGGATAATTGCCGATAAAAACCAAGTTATACATATCATAATATTTTTATAAGTTTGGGTATCTTGTTTTTTTATGCATATTACAACTGGTGCGATTATATTTGTTAAGAATATTACAATCATCGACCCAAAACTGATAAATATTAAGGGCTTAAATTCTTTGTAAAATACGGGGTTAAAAATTAATAAGTGAGAAATTATTTGTTTTTTGAACTCCTCCGGTATGTTAAATGACCATAAAAAGTACCAGAATATCTGTTTAAGCGTCTGGGCCCCAATTGATATTTTATACTCGTCTATATTTGGGAGTGACGCAAATTGTATGCGCAATAAAATGTACAGTGCACAAATTATTATAAACGGGGAGATCATTTTTAGAGCATGGGCCCATTTTTCTTTGTAGCGGAGAACTAGTATCGCTAAAAATATCACGGGCCAGGAGATGAAAAATTCAAAAGAGCCGAGTGTTAAGAGAAAAAATACTATTGATAAGCAATAAAAATAAGCGGTTTTCTTCTCGTAATATCGAATAAATATTGTAGAGGTTAAAAAGAAAAAGAAATTACCGATTATTAACCAAGCCGCAGCTAGCCAGCTTAGCGACATGAAGTGAATTGAAGAGGTCAGCCATAAGCTTGCAGTAAGCAGACCGACTTTTTTACTGGAGGTGATTTTTGCCACTACGTGTATTATTAATAGGTAACTACAAATAAAGAAGGCAAACGTTACGAGTCGGTAAAGGGTCGGATTTAGGCCAAAAAATGTGTGCATCAAAAAAAAATACATTTGCAGACCAATTGGTCTGTAACTGGACCTGTTTTCCAAGAAGGTAAAAAGATTGAGAAAACCGCTCAAATTATTAACTTTTGACAATAATATTTCGTAAAAGTCGTCCTGAAAAAAATAATAATTTATTGAGCTTGAATATAGCCATAAAGAAATTGCCACAGGCAATGCTAATAATAATTTAATTCGATTGTTATTCAACATTCCGTTTTTTAGATGCTAAAATAAACCATGAGAAAAGTTCTAGTAAGTATAATCATATTATTCGTATCGCTGCAAACACTTAATGTTATCTCGAGATACATCATATTTGACCGTACTAGTTATGAACCTATCTTAAACACGCGCGTACTTTTCCCTCAAATTGTTAATCCATGGTTGAATTTTGATGGGCAGAATTATCTGAACATAGTAAAGTTAGGATATAACTCAGAAGATTTATTAGTTTTTTTCCCTCTGTATCCAATGATTATAAGGGTCCTGTCTTTTGGAGGGTTTATAAATCAAATTTACTTAGGTTTATTTTTATCCTTTTTATTTTCTTCTTGCGCTCTTCTGGCTCTTTACGAACTAGTAAAAAAATATGAGGGTGAAAGTGTGGCGTTTAAAACAGTATTGGTTTTTTTGCTTTTTCCAACATCGTTTTTTTTATTTTCTTTTTATACTGAAGGGGTGTTTTTGCTGCTTACAGTTTTTTTCTTTTGGACTTTGCGTAATAAATTATTTTGGGCATCATCTTTATTAGTAATGCTGGCCCTGGTAACAAAGATCTTTGGTTTGGCTTTACTGGCTCCATTGATTTACAGTATGTATAATTCAGCATCAAAAAAAGTTTCTGATATTATTTCTCTTTTTTTCATTCCATTTGGTCTTTTGGCATATTTTTACTTTGTGTATATAGAATTTGGAAATCCCTTATTAGTTTTTACGGGGCAAGGTTTACCAAAGTATGGAAGATCTATTGGAATATACAGCCCAATCACGATTTTACAGGAAACTTTTTTTAAAATTGTAAGAGGACCTACGGGATATGACAATGTGTTTGTATATCCGGTTATTGTACTGGAAGCAATAACAATTATTTTTGCGGCAGCTATGCTAATTCTCACTTATAAAAAGCTTAGAATTGATTATTGGCTATTTTGTTTTGCAGTTATAATTATTATTATTTTTAGCGGCGGGTTGTCATCTGATTTGAGGTATATTCTGATTCTTTTTCCATTTTATATTTATATCGCGAAACATTTTAGCAGGCCGAGTTTGGTAATTTGGTCTATAATTTCGATGACTTTGTTAATATTTGCTTCAACACTCTTTCTTCGAAATTACTGGACTGGATAGGTGATTTACTAGAGTATTTGTTAGTTTGACACTCTCTTTTTAAGCGCCCAAAAATACCATTTTAAGTATTTAGGTAGCCATTTTTTCAGATAAAATCTGGATTCCTTTGCCGAATATACCCATGTTGTGGGAACTTCTGTTACTTTAAAACCATTAAAGTGGGCTTTTACCGTAAGCTCTATCCCCAACTCAAAACCACCATCTGATTCTATTTTAGTTTTTGTAAGCAGTTTTTTTGAATAAATTTTAAATGAATTTGTCGCGTCATGAGTTGGTATTCCTGCAATATAATGAAGGCTTAAGCCTGCTGCTCTTGATAAAATTTGCTTTATCAGTGGTCCGCCTATTTGATGCCCCCCCGGCATGTAACGTGATGCCGCAACAACATCATAATCTTTATTAAATTTGTCCATCATTGTGTTAACCACTTTTGCGTCATCAGTTAAGTCTGCCATCATTACGCATACCGCAGCACCGCTTGCCTTGACTAAGCCTGTTTTTAAGGCATTCAATGCCCCCTTACCATATATATTCTTAACAAGCTTTACGTTTGTATATTTTTTTTGAATTTTTTTAACTGGTACTACAGTTGTGTCTTTGTCCATGTCGTAAATTATCAGTAGCTCGTGTGGGGTTTTTACGGCTTTTTCTACCTGATTGATTGTTTTGGTGATAACTGCGCCTTCATTGTATACAGGTATTATTATTGATAATTTCATTCTAAATTTCAGAGCAGACTTTCGAAGATTCCTTGATTGTTTTCAAATTCTTCCAAGGTAGGTGTATTACCGTTTTTTTGAGTATCTAGTGAATTAATTGTAAATATGATTCTGTTTGTCTTAAATACATTCCAAACATCACAAATAACGCAATTTTTTGAGACTAGTTTTTTTATTTCGGCGATATCCAATTTTTTGTAGTATGAGTGATTGGTTGCAATAAAGACAAAATCTGCGTCTTTTAATGTTTCCTTTAAATTTGTTTGATATTCGGCGATATAGGGATCATGTAAAAATACTTTCGCTCTTTCTCGTTCCAATGCCTTGTTAACCTTAAAGGCGAGTGACTCTCTTGTATCATCAATGTCTGCTTTAAACGCAAGACCCAGTATTACAGCTTTTTTGCCTTCCAGTTTTCTGCGTTGTCTTATTTTGTTTATAAGATATAACGGGATAGATTCATTAATTTTCCAACTAGTGGAAATAAGATCGGCAAAGGGTACATCGCTGATTAAAAAAAATCCGTCTTTAAATAAACATGGACCACCCGTCAAGCCAGGAAGAGACAGGCCGCCTCTTTTATAATTTTTGTTGACAAGGTCTGTAATTTTATAGATATCACGGTTATAATTCCCAGCCAGAATCATAAATTCATTTGCTATTGCAAAGTTTATGTATCTATACATATTTGTGAATAATTTGGATAGTTCCGCGGAAACATCATCAGACTTATTAACCTCTATTCCAAGGCTTTGGAAAAATTGAGCTGCTTTTATTGTGCTTGCCCTGTCAACACCACCAACAATTTGTGGTATTTGGCTAAGTTCTTTTAATGACTTGCCTTCTGCTATTCTTTCGGGACAAAAGGCTAGGTAAAAATTCACTCCCACTTTAACTTTTCCTACTTCGTTTATAGAGGATCTGACATAATTTGTTGTTCCTGGTGAAACTGTTGATCTTAGCACAAGCAGCTGTCCCGGCCTAAAAAAGGGTTTTATCGACTCGAGAGCCCTATCTATTTGCACCAATGACGGGTTCATATTGTCATCCACCGGTGTCCCCAGGGTTAAAATAATTATTTTGCTTTTCGAGATATTGCTAAAGTCCGTTGTGGGAATAAAAGATTTGCCGATATGTTTTTTAAGCAGTTCTTCTGCCCCGTCCTCTCTAAATGGCATAGCGCCTTTACTGATTACATTTACTTTCCGGGAATCGACATCAAGACCATAAACTTTGCATCCGCCTTCTGCAAGAAACAATGCAAGTGGAAGACCCACTCTACCAATTCCTACAATAGATACTACTTGAGCTTTCCCTGCTGCTTTTGACTTTCTAGCCAAGCTGCAACCTCCTTTAATCCATCTTCAAATTTTACCTGTGGTTCCCAATTTATGAGCCTTTTTACTTTTGAAACATTTGGGACACGTTTTTTAATATCAAATTTAAACCCTTTTACGTATTTAACTTTAAAAGGTTTCTTAACTTTCATGACCTGCCAAATTTTTCGAGCCAATTCTTCCATATTTATCTCTTTATCAGATCCTATATTAAAATCTTGATTCTGACCCTTTGGGTGTAAGGCTACTGCGATGATGCCTCCAGCAACATCTGAAACATGAGTAAAGCAACGAGTTTGCTTTCCATTTCCCAGCATTTCTAAAGGATACTGGCCGGATAATATTTTTCTGACTAAATCCGGTATAACATGGGCGTAGCCCACTTCCCTTTCCGGAAACTCATTAACGCCGTATGCATTAAAGGGTCTGCAAATGGAGTAATGTAATTTATACTGATCATAAAACGAGTGACAATACCATTCTCCGGTTAGTTTCGAAAAGCCATAAGAGGAAACAGGCGGTGGAATTTTTTCTACATCTTCTTCCTTTGATGGAAATTTTGTTGCAGACTCGAATACCATCGACGATGAAATGTATACAATTCTTTTTACCGCCGCTTCTGCTGCCGCTTCGAATGTGGAAGAATAAATTTTATTATTTTCCGAAAGAATTGTTGCGGGATACTTATGAAAGTAACCAATGCCTCCAATTTTTGCTGCAGCGTTTATACATATATCTATATTTTTGAAAGCTTTTTTTGTTTCTAGCTTGTCTGTAAGATCTATTTTGAGAAATTTCGCTTTGGGGTCGATTTGTGCGTCCTTTTTGGAAAGATTGTCAGCTACAGTTACATCATATCCCACTAACAGAAGTTGCCTGACAATTTCGGATCCTATAAATCCGGCGCCTCCAGTTACTAAGAATTTTGTTTTTGCCATAATCTAAAAAATAATATACCAACAATAAATGAAGCTGTGAGTGAAATTAATTCTGACGCTAAATGAATTGGTGATTTACCGTATTTGATTATAACTTCGTGATCACCCTTTGGCAATTGAATATTAATTAGTCCGTCTGAGTCATAACTAATCGGAGTTGGCTTACCATCAATTGTCGCAATAAACCCTGGAAAGTATATTGTGGCAATCTTTAGTTTTGTGTCCTCCCAGACGTTGATTCTCACTGAGTAATCTGCAGATTTAATTATAGAACCGGAAATTGAAAATAAGCCTGGTATAATTTTTGAATAGACTCTCTGTGGATTGCCTTTCACCCAAAGCGGCATGTATTCATCAAGGACGGTTGTTGATGCCTCGTTGGTTGAATAGTAACTGTCTGGATAATTTAAGAATCCTTTTGGTTTTGTGTAAGAAATTACAAGGGCAAATACTAAAAAGACAATACCAACAGTTAGAATAGGTTTATTTATTTTTTCGATGCAGTAAGCAGACAGTATTGCAGTTGAGAACACCACTAAAGATAGCAATCTCCATGGGAATTGAATTATGTCTATTAAGGGTATTTTCTTCCAGACCACGCTTGACACATCTGAAATCAGAAAAGCAGAGACGATTATTACTACAATTGCAAAAGTTTCTAATTTAGAATAATCTTTTTTTCTAATTTTTATGAAAATCGATATGCATATCATTAAAGCTGTAATAACACCTAGCTGTGCAGAAAAACCATTTAATTGTCCTGGTACCGAGCCAAAATTCCATTGTGAGTAAATAATTTTAGTAAGCGGAATAAGGTGTTCGATGGGGTTTGCTACCCTCATTTGTGACAGCCGCACATATTGCAGATCGTAAAGTGCCGGAAACCAGAAGAAGGTGGACATTAAAACACCGAGTATTATTGCAAAAAGAGCTTTGATTTTATCCTTTTTGATTTCAATCAAAGAAATAGCAGTTAACACAGGTAAAAACAAAAATGCAATTACATTGTGGGATAAGATTAGTAAAGCTACTGAAATAGATAAAAATGGATAAAAAATATGGCTATTTTTAGCAATTTTAAAAATTGATAAAAGAGCTAGTGGAATTATTGCAAAGGAGAGGTTCTCACCAAGTGAGCCTCTCACATAGAGGTCTACAAACCTGTAAGGAATAAAAAGATACACGAAACTCCCCACAAAACTCGCGCCCCTTGAGAACCTTTGCGATAGCGCTGCAAACATTGCGAGTGTTGAGACGAGTGTGGAAACTGCGAAGATTATTTTTATACTGTTTGTGAAGTTGAAGCCAAGCAGTTTTGGAATTTCGGCTAGATAAAAAGGCAGCGGGTACAAAAAGTTTAAAACCGGGTATCCGTAATTATTGTTAAGCCTATCTACATACCTTACCGGAAATTGGCCGGAAACTAATGCCTGGTGAAAAGCAGAAAACCTGATAATCATCCACTCTCCGTCATGACTCTCAAAAAAGCTGTGTTTGAAAAATGGCCAGAGGGCAACTAATGTGAAAACGATTAATAGGATGGTGTATTTATTTTTCAAAATTTTTTGTATTTTATTAACCATAGTAGTGATACAACCATTATTAATAATGTAGTTAAGGTAATGTATAGACCCAACAAATATGAGACTGGTTTGTATCTAAAGGTGATTAGATGGTCACCTTTTGGAATTTCGATTGCTCGCAGAGCATAATCTGCCCTGTAAATATCCGTTTTGGAATTATCGACTTTGGCTTCCCATCCGGGATAGAAAGTGTCTGATAAAAATAATAATGTGTTACCTTCGGTTTTTGTTTTAAACGAAACAGTATTAGGTTTATAGTCTATTAATTCCACTTGGTCAGTGGGTGATGTGTTTAATGCGGCAATAGGGCTTTTTTCGAGTATTATTGTGTGGAGATTAAAGTTATCATCATAAATTTTGTCTAGTATTTCTTGGTCATCTTTAGCAACCACAAAGTCCGAGGATAAAAAGAACCTGGGTAATACCTGGTTTCTTTCATAAATTTTAAATTTCCCCTCTTGCCAAGCTAGTTTTACGTCGTCTTCCGGCTTGCCTACATCATCTACTGTGGCATCTCTTGCAAAATCGTCTTTAAGGACCAAATATTTTATACCTAATAGGTTAAAGAGCCTTTTTTTGTTGTGACTGTTTACTGTACTAAATTCCGCGTCGGCTCGGTTATATTTTAATGGGACTTTCCCTGAATCTTGCGATACCATTAACTCTGCATATCTGGTTAGTCTAAAAACGCTATAACCCTCTGCCGAGTAAATGTGATAGTAGGTGGCCAGGTTATTATCAAACCTGGATGTTCCCTCTCCATAAAACCTATTTATTGAGGCATTGTCTTGCAGCCAGCTGATTAAAGAGTGTTCCGGAAAAAAGTCTTTTGCTTTTGAGAAAGGTGACATTTTATTAAATTGGTAAATACCCGCAAGCAGTGTTACTACCAGAATAATATAAATTTGTGCTTGTCGAACTCTAAATTTTGCTTTTGAAAAAACTTTCCCTACCACGATTACGAAAATCAAAATTAACAGACTCGTTAAGGGAATTATTAGGTTTCTCCTAGTTACTAATAAATTAGTCCCAATGCTCTGATCTTTTAATAGTATCGGTAAAAAAAAAGTTGAAGCTATGATAGCCCCGTAGGTCACAAAAAATATCGATATTAGTAAATATAAACTTTTACTCAGCTTTTTAGATTTTATAAACTGCTCTAGGCCACAGGCAGCTAGAATTGACAAGCTAAAACAAAAAACGAATATCGTGCGTGTGGGAGATGTGCCTGTCAAAATTGGCACTCCCAAGTTCTTAATTAATAAGTATAAGGGGCTTTTTGTTGCGAATAGAAGAAATGCTATCGCTAGGATTAAAAAAAATTTGACTTCTCTTTTTCTTACACTAAATACTGCGAAAATGGAAAATAGGAGTGGCAACGTACCTATATTTGGAGTGCTATCACCGTAACCCTTGACCCACGTGTTATTAGTAGCAAAGCTTCCGAAAAAATCTGGGGCAAAAAGACTCATTAGGTTTATGAGTGGCATGGTGTCTGTATTAAATATTTCTTTAGAAAAGGGTTTGACCAAAGGGGAATTTATATATAGTTCGATTGTTGGAACCGTTTGAATTGCGGTTAGTAAAATGGTCGAAACAAGCCAAGCGCATAGAAGTAGCACAGATTTTTTCTTCTCACTGGATATTGAAAAGGCTTGAAATACAAAGAATGCTACTGCGACAAGGAAGATGAATGAGCTCGTCTGGATATGGCCTGCGAAGATGGATGCTGTTGACGCAATTATTAATAAAAATAAGTATCTATTTTTTAGAGTTGTTAGGAGATTTTGGATAGAATACAAGATTAGAGGTAGCCACATAATTGTATTTCCAATAATTCCAATCTCATACCAAAATATAAAATAGCTAGAGAAAACGTACGCAAATCCTGCAAAGAAACTTGACCTTTTTGTTAATCCTAGGCTTCTTGAAAATAAATAAGTAAAGAACATGGTTAGAGGCATCTGCAGAATTATGAAGACAACCCAAGCAGAGAAAAATGGTAGAAATAAAAATAATACGTTAATCGGATTGAAAATGAATGTTTGGATGTTGGCAAGATGAGGCGTCCCAGAGTAATTATGCGGGTTCCATAAGGGTAACGTCGCGTATTGTTTTATATTTGTGATTGTTAAGTGATGCCATGGTATGTGTTCTCTGTTTGCGTCAACTGCTCCAGCGTGTTTATAGGTTGTCCAGGGGTCGTATCCCGTCCAACCCCCTGCATACCAAGGGAAGTTTTGAGACACCAGTGCATCTCCGGGAAATGGGTATAATCCCTGAAAAAATATCTTAAAAAAAACGAGGAGAGTTATTACAATTATTAAAATTAGTGGCGCAATTTTTTTAATCATGTCATTTCTTGAGCAAGTGTTCTTTAACTAAAAAGAAAAAAGCGACAGCAATTGCAGGTGCTATGGTCGTCGCTTGCATAAAAATGATTGTGTTGTTGTGAGACCAGTCTCCCCAGTATAAATAAGGTAAATAGCGCATCAGGGCCCCAATAGACAACGCAAGGGCTACTGCAATAAAGTCTTTTCTTAAAGTGAGGACTAGCAACGGAACTGTCCAAAATAGATACCACGGTTGAAATTGGGTCTGGGTTGCGCCACTGGACACAAATGGCACGGAAACTTTAAAAGTTGAGTAAATAAAGGTGAAAAAAATCATTGTCAATATATTGAGAAGTATAAAAGTTTTAATACTTAACTTATTTCTTATCGCGAACAAAATCAGCCACGGCAAATTAAGGATAGGGAAATATTTCATTAAAAACCCTATTATTAGTGACACAAAACTTGCGATATGATTTTTATTAATAACTAAATATATTGACAGCAACATAAAGGAGGCAATAACGACGTCGTTATGAGCATTGATGATGCCTTCTATAATAAAAAGCGGGTTTAAACCGTAAAGGGAGACCCCAAAAATCACCTTTGATGGATTGATCTTTCTAAGAATTGAGTAAATCAAATATGTATTCAAAATATGAAAGGCCGCCATTAGTATTTTGAATAAGAGCAGGTTAAGCGTAAATTTTCCAAAACTAAAAAATGCAGGAAAGATTGATAAAATTAGCCACATGGGTCCGTATGGTGAATATCTATGTATCCAGCGCATAAATCGTACCCAATCGTCGTTTGGAAAATCCATAGCTCGGTGGGTGTAAGGGTTTAAGTGGTATTTTAAGACTATTTTGGCGTCAAAAAGATAATTGAACACGTCAGAAGATAAGAATGGATACGCAAGGGCGCTAAGGACTGATAAAACGATCACAATTTTAAAGACGTATTTAATGGACAAGGAACCCTTTGCTGCCAAATAGAGATGGTATAGGAGATAAGAAAATAATACCGAAACAATCAATATATATAGTTTGGTGCTAAGACTTCTTTGAAAATAACCTAGAATTTGCATAAAGGAGACGAAGGCTAGCGCTGTTGAGTTTTGGCTTAACGTAAGATTTAAATCAACGTAGGCATAGGAAAATATCGTAAGTAACGAGTAAATTAAAATGCCAAGTGTCATTAGCACTTTTTCTTGTTTGGTCATAGGTATCTCATTTTACTGAAACAACTCTAAGAAAACTATCAAATGACTGAACTTGAGTTACTTTGCCAAGTTGAGCGTACTTTTTCATATCGAAAGACTTGGCATCAGAATAGTCGATAATATAAAGATTTTTCTGATTTTCTTGAGGGTATCTTTGATATAGCTTAAAAATAGTCGAATAACCCGTATTTAGCCCTGGTGGCATACTGTAGTAAACATTAAAAGAATCTTCCTTTGTACTTTCTAGAATAGAATTTACTACTTTCTTTTTAAGCTGGTAATTTATCGGGTACTTTGAATGCACGAGGAGATTTACATTTACATATGTTAGCAAGGCAATAAACGCGATCGCGATTATAGGTTTTTTTGCGAGGGCAAATGCTAAAATTATTAGAATCACAACTACAAATTGTTGAAAATAATAATCAGGTATATGACCCTTATAAAAGAGAAATCCCAAAATTACGAGCGGTGGCCAAATCAGGAGAGATATGTATAATTTACTTTTGCTTTTTAGGATAACTATCACACCTGGAATTAATGTAGTAAGAAATATAATTACGTACCAAATTTTTGTTGAATGGAATAAATAATATGTGTTAAAAGGTACAAAAATTTTACCTATCAAAAAATGCAGTCTATAAAAAAAATCTTCGTTTGCCGTGTTTTGATTAAAGAAGTTTGCCAAATTATTAAGAAGGATATGGTCATGTCGATAATCAAAAACTGCCAGTGGTAAATAGTTAATAAAAAAAGCAACCAGCGAGAGCACGTAATATTTTATATTGATCCGGCCTCTTAAGATTGTCGATATGTAAAAAAATGCGGTTGAGAAAATAAAAACAGGGTTAAAATTTACGACAGCGATACCTGTAAAAAATGCGCCAATTATTAGAAATTTGTTTTTATTCAAATAGTATTCATGTAAGCAGTAAATAACAACAACGGTGGTAAAAAATAAAAAATAATTACTGTTTACACCCCTTTCGAATGAAATAGCTGTATACGATATGGAGTAAATTAGAGCAACAATAAATGCGATGGCTGTTGAAAATATTCTTTTTAATAAAAAATAGGTTATAACTATCGTTATTATTGAAATAATCAGGTAAAAATGCGGAACACAATCAGGTTGAAGATTACAAAAATAATACGGGGTGAATTGAACCCAATTATGTAAAGGCCCAAGGTAAAAACCCTGAAAGGACAACTCTTGACCAATAAGAGACAATTTGTGATTCACGAAAAAATCGTATGCAATTTGCGCCGAGATTGCCTGGTCGTAGTCGAACGGGAAAGATTCGGTAATATCCCAAATTCTGAACGCAAGAGCAATAATTATGAGCAGGATATATAGAATGTTTCTCTTTAGGAAATTATTTATAGACGCCACGGAAGTCATTAAGGCGAATTTTAATTACATCTCTTAGCATCCTTAAGGAATCCTTAATTGGGTTTACGCGAGTCGTTGATACGTGATGCCATATTATTGGCACCTCTTTGATTTTGAATTTATGTTTTTTGGCTATAAACAAAAGCTCAACGTCAAAAGCTGTTACGAGCGCGCCTTGAACTTTTTTACCTTTACCATAAACTTTTAACTTTTCAAATAAGTCCTTTGCTGTATCACTTTTAAAGCATTTAAACCCGGCTTGTGTGTCCCATATTCCGCGTATTGCAATGATTTGAACCAGAATATTAAATACAAGACCCATCAAATGCCTATGAAATGGTTCTTTCTCCCGTTTTGCACCAGGCAATTGTCTTGATCCAATAACTATGTCGTACTCCGGGAAATAAGCGAGGAGTTTTTCTACCTCGTGAATAGGTGTCGCTTGGTCGAAATCCGTAAAGAGTATATACTCACCTTTTGCTTCTTGTACGCCTCTTTTTACTGTCTCTGCTTTTCCTTCGTGCGGGTTTTTGATGACTCTTACATTTTTATTTTTTTTAGCAAATTCCAGAGCTAGTTTTGCAGTATTGTCACTTGATCCGTCATCTACTATTAGTATTTCGTGTGTATAATCCTGTTTTTCTAAGTATTTTGGGACTTCATCTATGGCACCCTTTTCAAAATTGGGCTCCTCGTTGTAAGCAGGGATTATTACGGATAAATGTGGTTTATCAAACATGTGGTTTAGATGTGCTATATAAAATTATTGAATTTTTTAACTCTTTTTGTCAAAGAGGTAAATAAGAAGGGCCATTCTTATGTAAAGTCCGTTTTGTACCTGCTCAAAATAGATGGCTCTCGGGTCTGAGTCAATTTCCGGTGAAATTTCGTTAACACGTGGTAACGGGTGCATTATGACAGCACTTTTTTTTATTTTTACCAAAGTTTTTTTATCTATCACATATTTACCAAAATAATGAAGATACTCGCTTTCACTATATGCACCGTCACCCGAGGAAACAAATCTTTCCTTTTGTATTCTGGTCTGATAGATAACATCTGCTATTTTTAATGCGTCATCTAATTTTTCCGACTGGGTAAATTGCATTTTTTTGTCTTTTAGAAATTCCCTCAATGATTCTGGAATGGACAAAGCTTTTGGAGAAATGTAAATCAGTTCAATCTGGTTGAAGAGTGTAAGTAAATAGCTTAAAGAGTGGACTGTTCTGCCGTTAGCTAGATCACCAACCATTGCAATCCGTATTTTTTTTGTGCCAACACTAGGAAACTTGGAAAATATCGTGTAAAGGTCGAGCAAGGCTTGTGTGGGGTGTTCGCCCCTACCGTCTCCAGCATTAATGATTGGTACTTTGGAATATTCTGCAGCGATTTCTGATGCTCCTTCTGCAAAATGCCTGAGTACAATTACATCTGCAAACGACTGAACTACCCGTATAGTGTCTTCTAGCGTCTCACCTTTTATGGCTGATGAAAATTCAGCAGCATTTTCTGTAGTGATTACATTGCCTCCAAGTTTTTGCATGGCCGATTCAAAGGATAGTCGTGTCCTGGTCGATGGTTCGTAAAATAAGGTGGCCATTAGTTTACCCTGAAGCAAATTTTTATTAAATCTTTTAGATTTTACTTTGTCTGCACTTGTAAAAATCTTACTTATTGTTTTTTTATCAAGTTGTTTGGCGGTTGTTAAACTATTTATCATTTTAAATTTTAGTTAGTTATATTCTCTCTTGTTCGAGTTAATTTGTAAAACCATACGTCATCGTCCAAGTTTATAGCATATTCAACTTTTCTTGGATACATTGTGGCAATTTCCCAAGCAGGTAGGTGAATGTCCCGTGCAGTTTCTCCGCGATCTATCAAAAACAGGGTGTCAGCAATAGGATACCCATCGTAAGGCAACGATTTTGAGCCGCAAAGCTGAGTCCACCATCTTAACTCCTCTGCTCGGTAGTCTCCCGAAATAAGGCTTGCAACTTCAAAATTTTTCTTATTATTATCTTCGCAAATTTTGGCGGCCACGAATTTTTCTTTACCCACAGTCCACCCAGATGGCATGCCAAAAGCATGATCTGGGATGGGAAAATTACCCTTAACCACTAGTAACAATGAGACCAGCAAAATAATTACTTTATTTTGGTAACAAATTTTCTTACCGACTTGGAAATAAATTATTGCAATAGCCCAGAGGTAAATGGACATAAAACCGTAGTAATAAAACGGTGTTGCAAAAGTTAGATTGTGGGGATTTGCACCGTTTTCCAGGAAAGTTTTTAGGTTATAAAAATTATGTCTTAGCTCAAATATTACATAGGGAAAATTTCCTAATATGACACCCAGTGCAAACAATATTATTGACATTAATTTTGTTTTCTTCTTTATAAACTTAACAACCCAAATCAAAGCTATTAACAGAAACCACAGTATCCCTGAAAAGTGGAAGCTAAATATTAGGCCTGCGAAAACTCCGGTTGCAAGCCAGAAAATTTGCCTGTTTTTTGTAATTGCTTTCCAAAAAAAAATACAAGAGCGGTATTGAAATTAACGGTAAAAAATTTGGATTTATTATCATTTTGTTAAACACGATCATGTAATGCGTTAACGAAAATATCGTGTATGCAAAAAGCGCGGATCATAAATCCAATTTTTTGGCTATCCAAAAAAACATTATTAGTCCTGTTATCGACCAGTAAAATAAAATAAATTTTGTAATTGAAACTACGTCCCACTTCAGAGCTAACCCTAAAACACCAAGAATATAATAATACTGTGATCCAATAAAATAAGATTTTCCATTCACTACTCTAGTTCCGTCCACTGGTCCTATTAATGGTATTTTTCTCGTATCTACCATTTCTTTTGCAGCGAACATATGACTTGGCTGGTCTAAAATGAAATTCATATTATTTTCGAAGTTTGCCAACCTGAGATACCAGAATAGGACTGAAACCACCAAAAAAATTGCAGTAATAAAAAGATTATTTGGAGTAATAAGTTTTTCTAAAGCTATTCTCGATTTAGCTCTCGTCTTGGAAATTTTTTTAATATTTTAGAACTTTTTTTCATTCTTTATGTCATTTTTCGGCACAATTTTATTTTAAATACCTTTTACTACTGGCTTCCCGGCAGGGCTTGGTTCTCCTGGCAAGTGGACCAGTTTGTATAGCTTAAATCCATATTTATCTAGATCCCACTCACTATCTATCTCTGCCCGCCCAAAACCTGCGATTTCCCACAAGGGATTTCCCAGGGGTGAACACTCTTTCGACTCACAAATTACTATCAACTGATCCGTAACCAGTTCTTCTAATTTTTTGGGGCTTTTATGTTTTATATCTAAAAAGTACCTATACGCATAATCCGAATTGCTGTTTGAGATTAGGGCGAAATTGTAAGACGCATTATCAGTTTTATCGATAATAAAATTTGCAATGGATTCGGTCTGCAGAATTAACATGTTTGGTTTTTTTGTGTAAAACCCCTGACTTAAAAATGCCCCCAATATTAAAATGCTAGCTGATGTAACTATTATTTTTAATGGCAAGTTTTTCCAAAATAGAAATGCCGTAAGCCCGAAAACAAAAAATGGGGCAGGGAAAATGCTTCCTAAATAATAATCGTACAACTGGCCAGCGTACGACCTTAATAAAAATATGCCCCCTATAAAGTAAATTACCCCAATGGTAAAGATTAATTTATGATCCTTATTTTTCCAGGCAATAATTGTTCCCAGTGCCAGCGATACTGTTAAAATGGAAAATAAAATTCTGGTATATACCGTGCCAGTTATTTGAGATATCCATTCGAAAAAAATATTCCCGTTATCGGTAAGCGTCCAAATAAAATTTGGTTTGCTGTACCCAACAGTGTTACCTCTTGTTACAAATTCTAAAATTGATCTAAAATTCGGAAAATTATGACGGATCTCAAATATTAAAAAGGGGGAAAATGTTATTAAAAAACCAAGAAATGCCAATGCGGCAATGGCTGGAATTCTTCTAAATTTTTCATTCAAAAGAATTATAAAAAATGCTAGTGGTGCCAATACTAAAGCTAGATAATGAAGCTGAATAGCCACACCAAGGCAGGCACCAGCTCCTACGAAAAATAAATATTTCTGGCTTTTAATACCCTTATAAATAAAATATATGAGAAGCAGAGAAAAAAACGGCAGTGGGTTGGGGTTCCAAGATGAGCGTGAATATCGAACAATTAAAGGAGCGGTTGCGTAAAGTAGGCTTGCTAAAGCCGCTGGCCAAAAACCAACCGCTTCTTTTAAAAATTTATAAAGTAATAGAACTGTACCTACACCAAACAATGCGACCATATACGAAGGTCCTATAGGGTCAAATTTTGATAGGAGCAAAAATGGCGCCGCCATCCAGTAATAAATTGGTCCTAGATAAAATCCCCCCACAGACGCTGACGGCCCTAAAAAAGGTAATCGCTTCTCTAAAAAAATGTTCCTAAGAACTATCATGTCACGTCCCTCGTCTCCCAAAAAAACAACATGATCCCTAATTTTGTAAAAACGGAAAAAAACCGCAGTAATAATTAAAATAATAATTAACGTTTGCTGAAACCTTTTTGTAGTGAGAAACATTTTTAAATGGCCTAAAAGGTCATTTTACCTTTGCTGAGGCTCTAGCTGCAACATCGTTTGTAGTATTTTGTTCATCCTTCCAGACCCAAATGAGATTAATAAAATAATTAAAAAATAGGCCAACAATTACTCCCAATGCAAGGCCAATTTGCTCGTGTAGGTGGAAAATTCTGGCAAGAGTAATAATGGACGCTAGCTGAATAAGGGGGCTGCCGGCAGAGGTGAGATTGAATTTTAAAAACCTTGTTCTATGAGAACCATCATGAGCTCTATTTTTAAATGTCCAGTTGTCGTGAAGTATAAAGTTAAGCATTATGGACAGCTCGATAGAGATGAGCGAGGAAACAAGGAGACGATCTAAGTGTAAGAATAAAAATTGCCTGGCATCAGACATCTGAGGAACCGAACTTAGAATTGGCGCAGATAGTACCTTTAAGCTGTAAATTTCTCCCCTATTTAAAAGTCCAAGTGCCACTGCATTTACTAAATAACTTAAAGTGCCTACCATCAAGAATTTGATAAATGTTTTGGATTTCTCAAATCTTACCTTAATGCCAAATCTTAGAACATCTAATATATATGAAACTATTTTTGCTTTGGAGTATCCTTTTTTTCTGTCTGTAAAAGTGATAGGTACTTCTTTTATTTTGGCGCCAGCTGTGATGGCAGCATATAAAAAGGCCGGCTGAATAATGTAGGTCTTTGATTTCCAGGGGACCTTTGTAAAATTTATCTTTTCAAAAAGTTGTTTTGTAAACACACGGTATGAATTAGTGTATTCTGATATGCCAAATGTACCCCAGGCAATTTTCGAGTAGAGGGCTGAGCCCGATGTGAATAATCTTCGATGCCAACCAAGAAGATTTTTACCGCCTTTGGTTAATCTTGACCCTATAACTAGATCATATCCATCGAATATATGTTTAACCATGATAGGGAGCGATGATGGATCGTGGGACATATCACCATCGAGTTGGGCCAGAATATCTGCCTTTAGCTTTTCAACCGACCATCTATGCCCTTTTACGATTCCGATCCCCAAGCCTCTTTCCTTAACGTCTAAATAATGGATTTTAGGATTTGTTTTTGTAAGTTTTTTTACTATTTCGCCAGTTCCGTCTGGCGAGTGACCGTCTGAAACTAACACATGTAAATCTATACCGGGCATTTTTTTTGCCTGGGATAGCACGGCTTTGATTATTTCTTCTATGTTCTCTCTCTCATTGAATGTTGGGATGTTTACAACCAGTCTCATTTGTTGTTTTTCTTGAGTAGGTCAACGTCCGATTGAACCATCATTGAAACTAGTTTAGGAAATGAAACCTTGGGATTCCAACCTAGAACTCTTCTTGCCTTAGCTGCATCCCCTATTAAAAAATCTACCTCCGCTGGTCTTAAGAATTCTTTGGAAATTCTTACATATTTTTTCCAGTTTTTTACTCCTATTGTGCTAAAAGCTTCTCCTACAAATTCTTTAACAGAATGATTTTCCCCCGTTGCTACTACATAATCATCGGGCTTATTTTGCTGCAGCATTAGCCACATAGCTTCAACATAGTCCCCTGCAAAGCCCCAATCTCTTTTTGCATCTAAATTTCCCAATACGATGTGGTCTGACAATCCTAATTTTATTCTGGCAACGCCGTGGGAAATTTTGCGCGTGACAAATTCTAATCCTCTTCTTGGTGACTCGTGGTTAAAAAGTATGCCCGAAACAGCAAACAAGTTATACGACTCTCTATAGTTTATGGTTATCCAGTGACCGTAGACCTTTGCAACGCCATAAGGACTTCTGGGATGAAATGGAGTATTTTCGTTCTGAGGTGTCTGGACAACTTGCCCAAACATTTCAGAGGAGGATGCCTGATAAAATTTGGTTTTTGGCTTAACCTGGCGAATTGCTTCCAGCATTCTTGTTGCTCCAAGCGCAGTAAACTCTCCGGTTAAAACGGGTTGTGACCAGGACGTCGCAACGAAGCTTTGGGCGGCTAAATTATAAATTTCGTCCGGATCCGAGTATTCAACTGCGGAAGTAAGAGATTGTTGATCTAGGAGATCGCCCGGGATAAGCTCAATTTTGTCTTCGATGTGTTTTATTCTTTCATAATTTGGGGTAGAAGTTCTTCGAGTTAAGCCAAATACTTTATAATTTTTTTCAAGCAGAAATTCTGCCAGATAAGATCCGTCCTGTCCAGTAATACCAGTGATTAATGCTTTTTTTTGAGCCATAATTATTTAAGACGCGCCCGTTCGAACTTTATTGTATCAAAAAGAGTTTTGTCAATTGAAATTTTTGGTACCCATCCGGTTTGTTTTTTAAATTTGGAATAATCACAATATATTTTTTTTATGTCTGCCTGTCTCAACAGTTTTTTATCCTTTACGATTTTTATCTTTGCCGTTGAAAAAGAAATCAACTTTTCCAATATATCAGCTATTTTATATGCGCGGCCAGAGCCAATGTTATAAACTTCTCCCATAACCCCTTTATCGAGTGCTAAAAGGTAGGCTTTTACTATGTCCCTTACGTCTGTAAAATCGCGATATGTGTTGATGTTTCCAACTTTTATTTCTCCTGAGCCCTTTTTTTCCAATGCTGCAATTTGTGAAGCAAAAGCAGGCACAACAAATTTGCGGGATTGTCCCGGGCCTATATGATTAAAAGGTCTAACCCGAACAACATTTAATCCCCCGTGAAGAAAAAATTGAAGGCCGAGCATATCTTGTGCTACTTTGGAGACGGCGTACGGCGATTGCGGCGCAAGCGGGGCTTCTTCACTCACCGGCAGATATTTTTTTTCTACGTCCCCGTACTCATCAGCCGATCCCACAATAAGAATTTTAGATTTCGAATTCAAAGAGCTTAGTATTTGTAGAAGATTTAATTGACCAAATAAGTTATTTTCGATAGTTTCTTTGGGACTGGCAAAACTTATTGAAGGTGATGAGAATGCAGCCAGATGAAAAATATAATCATATCCTTCTCTTAAGACTTTTTCTAATGTCTTCTTATCTTGAGTGTCACAATTTGTTATTTTTACGGTGCTTTCAATTTGTGCTGCAGGGTGTGAAGGGTGTTTTATTCCATGTACTTGGATATTTTCTTTAATTAAAAGAGAGGTTAAGTGACTACCAACGAAACCTCCTATCCCTGTTATTAAAGCCTTTTTCATCTACCAATACTAAAATAGGTAAATCCCATTTCTTCCAGTTTGAATTTACTGTAAATATTTCGTCCATCAACAATTATTGGTTTCCTGAGTAATTTTTTTACTTCGCTTAGGTCAAGTTCGGAAAATTGCGGCCAATCGGTAACTATCACCATGGCATCACAACCAGTTATGGCTTCTTCCATACTTTTTGCAAAAGTGACATTATTAATAATTTTTTTAGCATTTTCCATTGCTTGCGGATCATATACGACTATATCCGCTTTTAATTCAAGAAGTGCGTTAATAATTTTAATTGACGGGGCATCCCGCATGTCATCGGTATTTGGTTTAAACGCAAGGCCTAAAATCGCAATTTTGAAATTTTGCAGATTTGCTTTTTTATCTTCCTGGGCACTGAGAGCCGCTCTTATTTTTTGTATGAATCTATCAATTTGCGTTGTGTTTATTGAATCGACAGACCTCAAAAGGTCAAAACTGTAATCGAAAGTGCTTGCCTGGTGGATAAATGCCAGTACGTCCTTGGGCAAGCAAGACCCGCCATAACCAATACCGGGTTTTAAAAAGGCGTGATTAATGCGTTTATCTGCCCCAACACCCTGAAGTACCTTTTCTACATCGGCACCTGTTTTTTCGCAAATGACAGATAGGGCGTTGGCGAAAGATATTTTAGTTGCAAGAAATGAATTTGAAGCATATTTAATTAGCTGTGCAGAGCGCATATCGCAAATTATTCTTTCACCTGGCAGGGCACCGTGAAGCTCCAGCAGTAATTTTTGTGCTCTTTGACTGTTTGTCCCTATGACTATTCTGTCCGGATGAAATGCATCTTCTAGGGCTGTGCCTTCTTTTAGAAACTCGGGGGATGCTGCGAATTCGAATTTGTCCTTTGCATGCTTTTTGACTGTCTCTTCAAAATCATTCTCAAAGCCAATCGGAAATGTACTTTTAATAACAATGAGCGTGTATCCTTTTAGGTTCCTGGCAGTTTCCTCTATCGCCGAGAAAAGATAGGTTAAATCAGCTTCACCATTTTTTCCGGGAGGAGTACCTACGCAGATAAAAACAACATCGGACTTTGGGACACATTCATTGTAACTTGTCGTAAATTTAAGACGTCCTTCTTTATTATTTCGAATTATGTATTCGGATAGTCCGGGTTCAAAAAAAGGTATTTCACCCTTTTTTAGTCCCGAGATCCTTTCCTTGGAAATATCAACGCAAAACACCTCGTTACCAAGTTCGGCAAACAGTATCGCGGTTACTAAGCCTACATATCCTGCTCCTATTATTGTTATGGTCATATTAAATGTGGTGTTTTATTTTAGCTAAAAAAATACTTTCAAATCAATTGGCCTTGGCTATCTTCGAAAATTTTAGTAATCCCATCTTGCCAAGATGCAAGTGTTATACCCAAGTTGGATATTTTATCAACCAGTAGTCCTCCGCTTACCGGCCTTGGAGTAACAGTATTGTTTTTTAAAAGATCAACGAGCGACCCTTCTTTTAAGAGCTTACTGTCCTTACCGAACTTTGTAAGCAGATTTTCGGCAAATGCGAATGGCGTTGTTGGGGTGGGGCTTGCGACATGAAAGATTCCCTGAGAGTTTTTTTCAAGAAGCAAATTTATTGCCGGTTCAATATCGTCGATGTATGTGGGTGTAATTATTTGATCCGTAAACATGGGGTAGAGTGTGCCTTCGTTAAATTTTTTTAATATTTGTTTTGCAAAATCGTCTTTTTCGAGAAATCTGGACCGGTACGGATAGGCTATCCTTACTATTAAATAGTTAGTCGTCAATTCTTTAATTTTTTGCTCGGCGTTTATCTTTGTTATTCCATACCATGATATTTTTTCTAAATTCTTGCCAATCCCGTCATCTTCGGCGTATGGTCCGCTTTCGCCATCAAATACAAAATCTGTAGAAATAAAAATGAGTTTTCTCGAGTATTCTTTACAAAGACGGGTAATTTCCTCAACCCCTTTTACGTTTATTTTCCAGGCAATACCATTTTTATTGTTTCTTTCTTTTTCTGCCGCGTCTACATCTGTAAATGCGGAAAACAGAATTATCGCCCCAAACTCATATTTCTTAAAAAAATCTTCCAGCGAATCCGGTTTTGTTAAGTCGACGCTAATCTCCCCATTTAAATCAGCTTTAACAAGTGGAAATTTATTCTGCTGCTCACAAAACCGCGAGCCTACCATGGAGCTTGCACCAATTACTGCCAGTTTAGTTGAACTATTACCCAAAATCTTCCCTAACTTTCTGCCAATTTAACTCACCTTTATTTTCTATTCGGCCTTCATCGCTAGAGTTGTATAGCTGAGTCGGAAAATTTAAGAGATAACCGGGCTCAGTAGAAACAACCATAAAGCCATGATATGTCTCTTGGGGGATTACAATCATATACATTTCCTCCTCATTATTTGGACCCATTGTAAATAAATTTAACTTACCATTGGTTGGAGAGTTTTCCCGAGGATCGAAAACAGCCGTAACTATTTTACCTGAGGCACATATAAACCTGTCTTTTTGATGCTTGTGGACGTGCCATTTATCTTCATCTCTGGCAACTTTTGAGGGTGTAATGGACATGTATTGCATTTTAAATGGGCTAGTCGGGTTGAAAACGTCCTGCCAATCCTCTCTTAAAGTTTCTACAAGTGAGCCGGTTGGGTCTTTGTGCACAACAAGTTTTCTCAGGATAACTCCATCAATTTTTCCCTGAGTTGACTCTAGATTTAAATAACTGTAATTCATCTTTTTACATACTGGAGCTGATAATAGTCTTGAAATTCTTTTCCTTTTTGACTTTTCCACCATGCTAGATGGTCTTGATACCACATAATGGTAAGCTTTAATGCCTCGTCAAAAGGAAATAGAGACTTCCATTTGAGCTCTCTTTTAATCTTAGCAGCATTTATTGCATACCTTCTATCATGACCAGGTCTGTCAGTGACATATTCGATCCTGTCCTCTTTCAATCCTAAAATCTTAAGAATTTTTTTAATAATTTTGATATTTGGTATGTCATTGTTTGCACCAATGCAGTAAGTTTCGCCACTTATTCCTTTTTGCAGGATTAGATCAATTGCTGCAACATGGTCTTCTACATATAACCAGTCTCTTACATATTGACCATCCCCATAAACAGGGACCTTTTCTCCCTCCAGCAGGTTAGTTATTGCCAGCGAAATTAATTTTTCCGGGTGTTGAAATGGGCCAAAGTTATTTGAACAGTTACTTATTGTTATCGGCAGCTTGTATGTTTCCCAGTAGGCTCTAACTAAATGGTCAGATGATGCTTTTGATGCTGCGTAGGGACTGTTCGGTTGATAGTTTGAATCTTCTTTAAATTTTTCTTTTGAAGATAATTTTAATGCTCCAAAAACTTCGTCAGTGGAGACATGGTGGAATCTTTTTACGCCAACGTGCCTTGCCGCATCCAGTAAAACTTGAGTGCCTAAAATATTTGTTATAACAAAGGGTGCCGGGTCAAGAATCGATCTATCAACATGAGATTCGGCCGCAAAATTTACTACAATGTCTACTTGGCGCATTGCTTCTTTGACGTCGTGAATATTGGCAATATCACCTCTAGTGAATTTATAATTTGGCAATCCATCGATATCTTTTAAGTTTTCTAAATTCCCAGCGTATGTTAACTTATCGAAATTGATTACTTCGTGGTTTGGATGTTTTTTAATGTAATAACGGATGAAATTTGAGCCGATAAATCCGGCGCCACCTGTTACTAAAACTTTGGTCATAATTAATTAATTGTGTTAAAAAGTGGTTAATTCCTTTTCTTTGTCTTTTAAGATTTTGCGCGCCCAGAACACGTTGCTTCTGTAAAGACTTTCGAATGTTCCGGCATCTGACCAAAAACCAGAAAGCGAAGCCCATCTCAGCTTTCCCTTTTGGATGTAAATGTTATTAACATCGGTTATCTCAAGCTGGCCACGAGATGACGGTTTTATTTGGTTGCAGTAGTCAAAAACTTTATTATCGTAAATATAGACTCCTGTTACGGCTAAATTGCTTTTGGGCTGCTGAGGTTTTTCTTCTATACCAATTACTTTTGTGTTATCGTTTTTATCTAGCTGTGCTATGCCAAATCTTGCAGGATCGTCTACTTCTTTGAGAAAAATTACTGCGCCCTCTTTAAAGTTTTTAACTTCGATGGAAATATCTGTGTCTGTGCAATTGTCACCTAAAATAACTGCTATTGCGTCTTTGTCCGCAAAACTTTCTGCCAATTTTAAAGCGTCTGCAATACCTCCGTCTCCGGAATTTTGGTAGGCATACTCTAGATGCTTGATACCAAATTCCTTGCCATTTTGAAGTACTCTAATAAAATCGCCGGCGTGCGGTCCCCCAACAACAATTAGGATATCTTGGATTCCGGCTTGCGTTAATGTTTGAATTGGATAATAGATCATAGGCTGATCAAAAACGGGGAGTAAGTGCTTATTGGTTGCGTGCGTGAGAGGATATAATCTAGTACCTAGACCACCGGCGAGAATAACACCCTTCATACCTTGTAATTATAGTATACGCAGCGTACAAGTGTCATTTTTGCGGGTGTAGTTTTTAGGGGTCAAGCTCACAGTTTTTTTCGGATTCAGCAACGCATACGTCCGTACCGCCTTCACCGTTTGCACTATCAAAGGAGCCGGCACCACCAATTAATGTGTCGTTTTGTCCCCCACCCTTGAGGCTATCTTTTCCGTCCCCTCCTTGTAGTTCGTCGTCCCCGCCACCACCGTGAAGAGAATCATCGCCGTCTTCTCCAACTAATTTATCACTACCGCCTTCTCCGTATATAGAATCATGACCGGCTCCGCCTACTAATAAATCGACCCCGCTTCCGCCTTTGAGGCTGTCGTGATCCTCGTTGCCAAATACAAAATCATTTCCTTCTCCACCTTTCAAGGAGTCACCACCAATGCCTCCAAGGATACAATCGTCTCCCCCTTTGCCGTCGATTGAGTCGCCACCCTCAAAACCAATTATTAGATCGTTATTCGGTGTGCCCTTTAAGCTGTCACCTTGTGACGTGCCAAATATTGGACTACCAGAAAATTGCATTGCTTCGCATTCTTGCGGCAGGTCTATGCTAATGCCAATAATAAGATCAAAAATCACTTGTGAATTTTGGAATTCGTTGCCTGCGGAATTTTGGAAATTTACTTTGACAATATAATTTACAGTTTGCCCGGAGTTGATGTTGGATAAAAATATGCCGTTAATGCCCGCAGATTCTGTGAAGAAGTTTGCTAGAGTTTTGGGGCCGGTTGGACTTGTACCACCGTAAAGGTCTGTGGCGCCCAGGCTGATGGTTATATTAAGAACAGTAGAAATGTTGCCTGCTTCGGAAGTTTTGACTCCACGGATACCGACCGGACGAATACCGGAACCTGTGTTGGTAACGCTTACCGTTCTTGTTTCTGTTTGACCGGGAGCCATATTAGTGATCGTAAATATCGGGTTGCCTTCCGGCACGCCCCAGTCGACTGCAAGATCTCCAATTGCCAGAACAGTTGACGAATCGAAAGCTTTTGGTGCGATAAAGCTGATTGCCAAAATAAGTGAGAGGTTTATGGCAAGTATTTTAAATAATTTAGATTTTATGTGTTTCACGGCGTTTCTGTTGAACTTGTTGAATTTTGTGGTTCGGATGAGATCTTGAGAATAAAGTCGGTTGAGTTATTGTCTGTATCAAATCCATTTCCCTTCGTGAGGTCTGCTCCAGCCATAGAAGCGGCATCTGATGTCAAGAAGGCTTTTCTTTCCAAGCTCTGATTTGCACCAGGATTAGGAAAGAATTCTGTTCCTTCTTTTAGTGAACTTACAGAAGAATCCCAACTCAAAGCATCTATTATTGTCCCAGTATTCAGCTCTCCTTGTCGTATGGCTACGCTTCCATCATTGGCTAGGGTGTCAGTGGTTGAATCATCGCAAGTTATTAGGGTTGCTTTCGTTGAACTACACCATAGAAAATATCCATGAGCCGGAATAGTTTGCGTCGTAAATACTCTGATTGAGTTATCAGTTAAACTTGCTGTTGTTCTGTTTACCAGCTTAAATCCGTTTAAACTAATGTTTGACGATGTCGGATTGTAAAGTTCAATGAAGTCTTCTGTCGTGTGTTCTGGACCGCCTGTAATTTGAACCTCGCTGATTAATAAGTGATTTGCTATGTTTGTGGGTGATGGTGTTGGGGTAGGTGATGTACCTGGGGTTGCAGATGGAGTTGCTTCGCCACTTGGGCTTGGGGATGGAAAGGTGGAGGCTGCTGTAAAGGTATTGTTGATAGAAGATGCTGAATCTGAGAAAAATGCGTAGGTGTTGTGGAAAAACATTAAACCGACAACAAAGGGCATTAATATCCTCAGGCCAATGGGGCCAAGTAATTCTCTTTTTTCAACATTTTCATCAGGGTCTTGCTGTAGCATTCTTCTGGCACGCTGTATCTTTATTGATTCTTTTATAAGGGTTGTGACCTCTATAAGAATTACCAATACTGCCGGTATAAGTACCAAAAGCGCAAACCCTTGCTTTGTCTTGGCAAATGCAAAAAGTTTTCCTAATTGCGGAATTGTAAAGGTAGATTTCCCGATAATATTTTTCTGGGGTACAAGCGCCGTATCCGGAGAGTTGTTGGCATCTCCCTTTGTTTGGAAATACACTTCACTATTTTTTACCTCGCTTTTTATTATCCTGTGAGTAATGAGTACATTTGGATTATTTAGGTCTTTGAATGCAATGACGTCTCCTGTGTGGTATGTCGCAAGCGGTATGGGTGCAGGGGTAAGCAGTATTTTTTGTGCGTTGATGATAACCAGATCGCCGGCTTTAATTTTTGGCGACATACTACCGGTTTTGACAATTAGTGCTTTGTTGCCAAAATAGGGCACGGCAATATACGCCAAAAATATTGCGGCGCAAATCAAAATTAGCGCAAAAAAATAGTTAAAGTACTTAAACGTTTTTTCCATTATAAGAGCAGGTGGGCGAGAGTGAATTAGGACAGGACCTCCCGCCCAGTCTGCAAATTTTCTAAACTAAATTTTAAAGAGCCTGTCCTCTCTATTCAGTTAATGGGGTCCTTGATCTAAAAGAACCGTCATTGTCATGTCGTTACTTGCGCCCTGCAATGAATCTGGTGCTGATTCATCTAGACATACTCCCATAACAAGCGGGTGATTCACCCCTAAATCCGTTAAGGCTAGGTTGGCTGCTGGATCATTTTCTAAGTCATCTAAGTCCTTAAGCGTGTTTGGCTGACCGTCTGTAAGTGATGGCAGTTGATTAACAGCATCATAGGTAAGTGTGTCGATTCTAAGATAATCATCCATAGCATCGTTTGAATTTGTGATGCTAATATCCACATGGTTTGCTGCGATAGTACCGTTGTTTTTTATGTTCAAAGTCCCTGTCGTACAATCACCTGGTGCCATATTTGCAGAACCAAAGGTTGCCGTCACATTCTCAAGATTTGTTTGGTCATCATCGCTGAGAAGAAGATCGACCGTGCCAGCGCTAAACAAGTTAGAGCTGCTTGTTCCTGAATCACTAAAGAAGGCAAAGGTTGCACCTGCAACCAATGAACCTGCCGCGGCTATCGATGCCAGAGAAAGAGCAATTCTTGAATTAATTATCATTTATGTCACCTCCTTTTTATTAGAATTTAAGAAAACAACATAAAAAAAACCGCCAAATGCGGTTCGTCCTAATTTTTTAATTAATACAGTATTTGGGCAGTGCATTTAGATTTTTGACTGGGCAGAGTCGATTGAGCAGGCCAAAAATCTTCGCAAAGCAATTAAAGTTTTTTACCGAGTTTAAGTCAATTGGGACGAATTAGTAAGAAAGTGGATCAGTGCGAACTTGCGCGAAGGGAACTTGTAGCACTTGCGATTTTCCTATCTCTTGGGGTTGTTACAAATTCTGCAACTTTTTCTTCGGCTGACGCTTCTTTTGTTTTATCGGGTGTTTCTTTTTCGGCTACATGCATTGCCCTTAGCCTTCTTGTAGTTCTTCTAGAAACCAACTCAACGTATTGGGTGCCGCTTATTAAAACCGGTTCTCTTGTGATCTGGATGAGTGGACGTTCGTCTGGTTTTGTCCAATCCTTAATATGGACGGAGACATTGCTTTCACCAAATTTTTCAAAAGGAGTGACAACACCAACACCGGAAGGCTTACAGCGAATGTGTAACGCAGCCAAATCGTTTCCATGTTCATCTTCGTATGTTTTTATGCTTAGATGGCCAGGCGGCACGATTTTAGGCCTGAATTCGTGCTTGGATATGGTACAAATGTGTTTAACCTCTACTGCCATTTTTTCACCTCAAAAAAATATGCACCTGCTAATTCGCGCAAATGCATAATAAAAAACTGCACATCCGGCGCAGCTATTAGTGTGTAATTATAATTGTTTTGAAGCTAGTTAGTCAAGGTTTTGAAAAATTCTACGGTTTTAGTTAGGCCTTCCTCTAAGCTAGTATTTGCCTTCCATCCTATGGCTTTTATTAGCTTTGCGCTTGATGCATAATTTGCCGGCACATCTCCCGGCCTTTGCCCCAAATCGTCAATTGGTACCTCGTAGCCAACTATTTTAAATAATAAATCTATAACTTCTCTTACTTTTACGCCTTTTTCTGTGCCAATATTGAAAATTTGGTGCCCCTTTAAGTCCAGGACACCGGTGTGCGCCTTTGCCAGGTCGTCTATATAGATAAAATCCCGAATTTGCTCACCGTTCCAGTAAAGAGGTATTGGTTTTTTGGCTAAGATCGATTTAACAAAGCACGGAATAGCGTGCGTTTCGGGCTCGTGCATTTCACCCGGGCCATACGGATTAAAGTAGCGCAGAATTATGGAATCAAAACCATATACTGCGTTGTATGTTTGCAAATAGGATTCTATTGCAGCTTTGGATGCTCCGTACGGGTTATCCGGATGAACCGCTGCATTTTCTTTTAGGGGAAGACTCTCCGGTGTTCCGTAAACACATGCGGAAGATGAGAAAATTATCTTTTTGACGTTTAGCGCGCGCATAACCTCCAAAAGTTTGATCGTGCCCAAAACGTTTGTGGTGCAATATTTTATTGGGTCTTTAACGGAATCCGGAACGACAATTAGCCCTGCCATGTGAATGACAGCTTCAGTGCCCATGAGCGCCTCCTTTGCTTTTTGGGCGTCGCTTATATCCCCTACAACAAGTTTTGCTCTTAGGTCTACCGACTCTCGTCTGCCAAGAGACAAATTATCCAAAACCGAAACTTGGTGGCCGGCGTCGAGGAGTATTTTTACAACATGCGAACCTATAAATCCGGCTCCGCCTGTTACAAGAATGTTCATAGTTGATGGTTCATAGTTAATAGGATAATAACTCAATCAAATTTACTTTTTTCATAAACCGGCACTACTATTTTACCCTTTTTCCCATTGACAGGAATATTTAGCGCAAAACCCAGCGCATTTGCAATAGATACGCCCACACGCGTTCCGGTAAAGGAGCCAGGGCCGGAATTAACTTCGATTTCTTTTATTTGAGCCAACGTTATTTTATTTTTTTTAAGTAAAGTGTCTATCATGGGAAGTAAAACCTGTGAGCCGGTTTTTTGCTCCTCAAATAGCGAGTCGCTAGTACCAGATTTTTTATCTTCGATTTTGACAGTTATGTTTTTGCTGTCTGTTGAATCAATAATCAGTTTCATTTAATTTAATTGCTCCTTGTCTTAGCACGGTGACCGGGCCAGTCGTTGTATCAACTACGGTTGATTCCTGTTTTTGAAGGCAATCCCCTTTAAGGGCGTAGTCGACTGCTTTTAAAGAATAAGCGTCCAGATCTTCATATTCTTTAGGTGGTTTTGTGCCATGAAAATTTGCAGACGTTCCAACGATAGGGCAACCAACTTTTTCTATTAGTTTTAAAACGAGCGGCGAGTCTGGCATTCTAAATCCGATTTTGCTTCCATCTTTTGCCGCAAGGATTAGAGTAAGCGCACCGGGCCAATATTTTTTCATAAGACTTGCCGCCTTTGGGTTAATATATGCGATTTTCTTTACCTGTTTAGCACTGGATATAAGAATTGGGAAGTATTGATCGCTGTTTTTTATCTTTCTTATTCGACTGATTGCTTTGACATTGTTGAAAATACAACCTATTCCATAAACCGTATCTGTCGGGAAAATAATTACCCCACCTTTTTTAAGTATTGCCGAAGCCTTATTTATTTCGGCGGATTTTAATCTTTCTTTTTTTTTCATTGACGGTTTCTATGACTACATCTATCCTATTTTTTGGCAAGCTCTCCATTATTCTGTCCGCCCATTCTAAAACGACTATAGAATCCGGGGAGAAAATTTCATCCAGACCCAGATTTTTAAAATCTGCTTTTTCTTGACCCCGATATAAGTCTAAGTGATAGAAAGTGAGTGCTTTTTTCTTTTGCACAAACGGGTAGCTTCTCATAAATACAAATGTGGGAGACGTTAGTTTTCGTTTAATATTTAGGCCTTTTGCCAGCCCCTGTACAAAAATAGTCTTCCCTGCTCCAAGCTCTCCGTAAAGGGCAACAACGTCGCCACCCACGAGAGTTTTGGCGAGTTTTTCGGCTACTTTCTGGCTTTCTTTCGGCGAATTTGTTTTAACTTCCATAATAAATATGTAGCTATATTAGCACCAGAGGCATCAAATCCCAAGTCCAGGGGCGTTGCAGTTCTACCTAGAACGAAGCTTTGATGAAATTCGTCTGTCGCTGCGTATGAAATTGTAATAATGTAGGCGAGGATTAAGTTTCGCTTCGTAGCTCTATAAATTAGTGTATATAGTATTGCATATTCTGTTATATGCGCGATTTTTTTTACGACATAATCCCAGATAAAAAATTCGCTTACTTTTGGTTGTTTAAACGCAGAAAAATAGAAAATTATAGCCGCCCATAAAAAAACGGGCAGCCAGTTTTTCAAAAAATTGTAGTTGTTATTCTTCTTTGTTTTCTTCAAATCTGTCCTTTTCCTTACTAATTTCCGGTCTTTCTGAACTTTTTTTGTACCATAAATACATGCCGAACGAAAGTCCAATTAGTACAGCACCAACACCTATAAATACTATGGCAAGATTACTGCTTATGGCTGCTTGATATAGGTTTGGATTTGGGGACGGGCTATTTAAAAATTGATCGCCGGAAAGCGCCGATATTGAATCTGCAATATCATTTTTACCAAGCACTTGAGGTGATTCTTTGGGTTGGGTTGATGGTTTAGGGGTAGGTGATGGGGATTTTGCAGTGCTTTTAGGCGAGCTTTTTGGTGTTGGACTTGGAGACTTGGTGGACGTCGTTGACGAAGGTGCGCTGGTAGGGCTTGGGTCCGGAGACGGCGTTGGATCTGCCGGAGCAGTATTTTGCGCACATTTCGTGACGTCTGCTTCCTGAAAATCTCCATTTCCATCTGGGATCCTACTCAAGGTTTTGCTTTCACCAGGGTTGGTCCAGTTTTCGTATGAGTCAACAAGTGCATCTTGTGGGTCGTAGAGAAAAATTGATTCTTCTCCAGAATTATTTAAATAACCTGCTCCGCCAGATAGCTCCCACAAATAGTAACTGCCGCAGTTCTGTATGGTGCCTAAATCTTTCTTAGTTCCGACTTTGTCTTTAAGATAATAATTTGAGAGATCTACAGATTCATCACTTTTTATCTCGATCCATTCTTTCTCGTCTCCTGCAGGCTCTGCTAAAAACTCATTTATTGTAATGTTTGCTGCAAGGAGATTTTTCGGAGCAAAAAATAAGAAAAACAAAAACGCGAGTACAACTAGTACTTGTTTGGGCATAGAATGACCATAATTATTTGTAGTAGTTTTGTCAACTAGTTGGGGATGATGTGTAAGTACCAAGTTGTAAGCCCATCACTGTGCTCGACTTTTGCGTAGTATAATTTCCCCTTCGAACAATTGTAAGAGCCTCCATATAATTTTCCATCTTTTACCGCTTTAACAGAACTTGATGATGAATCCATGTCTATACCTGCATGAATTCCATTGTAATAAAATGATTTTGCAAAGCTGTGTGACCCGTAACCCTGATTTATGGTTATCGGCTCATTTAGCGGCCATGGTAAGTCACCACGAGGGTTAATTGTGCCATAAGTAGAGTATTGGGAATCGGGATAAGAATAACTAAAACCGCCCGATCTTAAATAATTGTTTGGGTCTTCCAGGTTACCGTTTTTGTGTACTTCGAAGTGAAGATGGGCGCCGCTTGAACAGCCCGGGCTTGCGCCGTGGGATGCGACTGATCCAATTGTGTCGCCTTGTTTTACATCACGCATAAATATGTCCGTTCCCCCTCCAAAAACAATTGCCCGCTCTGCTTGTGCTTCAGCCAGCAATTTTTGATATCTGGATTCATCGTTTTTGGTAATCTCTAAAAATGCCTGCTTCTCTGTCTTTTGTTTATCCAAGTTTATTTTTAAGGCTTCCAGTTTAGTTTTTTGTTCTTCGATTGCGGCTTGCTTTGTTTCTCTTTCGTCTTTTTGGTTTGCATAATTTGTTTTTGTTGCTTGGAGACTTGCCAAGATTTTTTTGTCATTTTCCTGAACTTGTTTAATATATTGAAGCCTGAGAATCAGGTCTGAGAAATCATTTGAAGCGGCAACCAGTTCTAGATCGGAAACAAAACTTTGTTGATAGGTTGCAACTATTCTTTGCTTTACCAACCCCTCAAGCTTATCAATTGAGTCTGTTACATAACCAATTCTGAAGCCCAAAATTCCTATTTCTTTTTCTAACAGAGCAATAGTTTTTTCGGAATCCGCTATTTTTAACTGTGTTATTTTGAGTTGTGTATCGAATTGGCTTATTTGGGAAGAGAGGGTTTTTTTCTGACTAGTTAAATCGCTTACTTTTGAGGTTAACAGGTTTATACAATCGCCTAGATTGCTATCCGGATTTTTTTCACAATCTTCTAGGGATACCGCACGGATAATCGATATGCAAAAAACTGAGGTTATAAAAAGTGTAGAAAAAAATACTAATATTTTTCTCATTTAATCTTCAAATATCTGTAGAGGGCGATGCTTGCGCCAACTATCCCAATTGATACGGCGCATAACATTTCCCCAAGCCACAGATAGATGAAAAAGAGGGGGTCTATTGGAAATACTTGAATTGGACCTAAAAATTGCTGGATATTTGGAGAGTAGAATAATATTAATACGTAGGTTAAAAACACGGCAATAGATGCACCAACAACCCCATAAAAAGCTCCCTCTATAAAAAATGGTTTAGAAATGTACCACTTTGTAGCGCCTACCAGACTCATAATGCTGATTTCGTCACGTCTTAAGGCTATTCTCATACCTATTACCATTATTATAATAAGGAAGGAAACCGCAAGCAGTGTGGAGACAAAAACAATACCGCCTGTTCTTATAGTTTTAGTCCATTTAACTAATTGCTCCACCAGATTTTCCGGCGTTATTACTCTTTCTACTAGTGGGTTTTCTTTAATAAGTTTTGTTACTTCGTTTATGTCTTGGGCCTTTTTTACAGAAATATCAATTGATGCCGGCAAGAAATCAGCGGTTACAGATTCTAATAGCAGTGGTTCATCTTTATTTCTTTCTCTGTAAATTGCTAAGGCTTCTTCTTTGGAAACATATTTCACATCTTTAATAAGGTTTGTACTTTTTACTTTTTCCATCACTTCGTTAATTTGGGATTCTTTGGCATCGTCCTTAAAAAAAGCAATTACCTGGGGTCTTTGTTCAATATAATTGAGGACTATTTGTCCCCCAATAATTAATATGACGAATATGGAGGTAATGAAAAATGTAAGAGACATTGCAAGAGTGGCAGCAAGGGCTTGATACGGGCTTCTTCTTATAATCTTTATCGCTTGTTTAGCTTGTCTCATATTTTCCTTCTTTTTCGTCTTTTACTATTTTACCTTTATCTAGCACTATGACTCTTTTTTTAAAATGGTTAACAACCTGAGCGTTGTGGGTAGCCATAATAACTATCGTTTTGTCGTCCTGGTTAATTTTTTCCAGTAGTCTTACTATATCCAGTGAGTTTTTAGGGTCCAGGTCGCCTGTTGGTTCATCCGCAAGCAATATCTCCGGCTTGGAAACTATCGCTCTTGCTATCGCGGTTCTTTGTATTTCTCCACCAGAAAGCTGCAGGGGGAAACTGTTTGCTTTTTCTAAAAGACCAACTTTCTCCAAAACTGTTGATACTTCCCTTTCTATTGTCGATTCTTTCTGCGACAAGACCTCAAGAGGTACGGCTACGTTTTCAAAAACTGTTTTTGTTAAAAGAAGTTTAAAGTCCTGAAAGACTGTTCCAATTCGTCTTCTTAAAATTGGCACTTTGCTTCTTGGGATCTTTAAAATATCCTGATCGTTAAAATATATATGCCCGCTTGTTGGCAATATTTCACGGGTTATAAGTTTTAAGAGTGTGGATTTACCGGCGCCAGATGTACCAACTACAAAAACGAAATCGCCATTCTCTATTGTGACACTTATATCCTCAAGTGCTGTTTCGCCAGAATGATATTTTTTATTGACTGATTCAAATTTAATCATGGGATGAAGCTAGTTGGGGAGTTATTTTAATTCTTCTACTTTCCCAACGTCCATAAGCCAGCCAACCTGCGAGGATCCAAAGGTCTCGCCAAAAACTTTTATTTTTTTACCCGTAAAATCATCTAAATCCAGCATAGATGACGTTAAATAAGCTGTTTGTGATTCACCGCCGGTTCGTACCAGCTTATGTGTTCCCTGGGCATATTTGTCCAGTTTGTCATTTTTCTCAATTACGCCTTCTGCCTCATCTTTAAAAGTTTGGGCAAAAGATTCTTTTACCTCTGGGGTCAGGTCTTCCTCTTTTTGTGCAACGGGGGCCATGGAAGCACTTTTTGCTCTTGATGACAGGATGAGGCCAGTAAATAATCCGAGGCCAACAATAAGTGCGATAATAAAAAGCGGCAAAACCTTAGTTAATGCTCCCAGCGGGTTTTTAGCAGGAACAGACCGCAGTGGTGTTGTCTCGGGTATTTTTTGTGTGGCAGTATCTTCCATTGAAGTCTAATTATATACCAGAGGCCTTAAAAGGCCAATTAGCATAATAATTTGTTAAATTATATCAGTATTTTTTGTTCTTGGGCAAGAAACTGACCTATATCGATATTTCTGCTTTTATAAAGTTTTGGAGATCTCCGTCCAGTACAGCTTGAGCGTCTTGTGTTTCGTAATTTGTTCTTAGGTCCTTGACCATTTTGTACGGATGAAGAACATACGAGCGAATTTGATTGCCCCATCCTGGTGTAACATGACCACCTTTTAGGGCGTCTTTTTCTTTTTTGTCTGCAGCTTGCCTTAAAATCCAGAGTTTTGCCTTAAGTAATTTGAGGGCATTTTCTCTATTTTGTGCCTGATATCTTTGAGTTTGGCATGTTACTACAATACCCGTTGGAATATGCTTAAGTCGAACTGCTGTTGAGACTTTGTTAACATTTTGGCCTCCGTGACCTCCGGACCTGTATGCTTCAAATTCTATATCCTCGTCACGTATCTCAACATCTGCTTCACCCTCTTCAATTTCCGGCATAATTTCGACAAGTGCAAACGATGTCTGCCTTAAGCCGTCTGCATTAAAAGGGGACTGTCTGACAAGCCTGTGTACGCCTGCCTCACCTCTCAGGAGTCCGTAAGCGTAATCTTCGTTTACTATCGTGGTGACGGTTTTAAAACCAGCTTCTTCTCCCGGTATTTCGTCAAGAACTTCAAAATTCCAATCGGATTTTGTGAAGAATTTTTGATACATACGCGACAACATACCCACCCAATCCATAGCTTCTGTTCCCCCCTGGCCGGCATGGATAGAAATAATCGCATAATTTTTATCGTATGGGCCGGACAAAAACATTTTAACTTCAAAGTCTTCAAGGTTCTTTTCCACTCTTTTAAGTTCCTTCGTTAGTTCCTGTTCCATATTTAGATCGTTCTCCCCAAGATCTAGCATCCCTTTTAGGTCGTTGATATCCTTATTTAAATTCTCAAAAGTTTCTATTTCTCTTTGGATATTTGCAATCTTTTTCATAATTTTTTTGGCGTTTTGCGTATCATGCCAAAAGATAGGCATATTACTTTTGGCCTCAAGCTCTCTTAGTTCTTTTTGACTTTGTAATGGATCGAAACTCTTTTTAATAATTTCGTACCTTTCTAATAGATCGTTAATATTTTGTTGGTTTTCCATGGCTTTTGTGAATTATATAACTAGGTTTTTATTTAACCAATAATGGAATAAGCAGGAGAGCAAAACCTAAAAGTATTCTATAAATAATAAATGGTGACAGATTGTTAGTTGCTAGAAATCTTAAGAAGTATTTAATAGTTAGATATCCAAAGACAAAAGAAGAAATAATTCCAAGCGTAAATAATGCTAGATCAGATCCAGATGGTTTGCTTGTTAGGGTTTCCAAAAATTTTTTGGCCCCTGCTCCCGCTATTATTGGACCAGAAAGCATAAAAGCAAAGCGGGCTGCCTTTTCTCTTGTTAAACCTAAAAATAAGCCAGCCGATATAGTGGCCCCAGACCTTGAAACGCCGGGGACCAGTGCCAAGGATTGAGACACACCTATTACTAGCGATTTAAAATTTGATACTTGATTATTCTTTACGTTACTCCTCGCAAATTTTTCTGCAATTATCATGACAAAGCTGAAGACGATGAGTGTTATACCAATTAACTGGATGCTCCTGAAATCACTTTCTATACGCTTTTCGAGCAGTATGCCTAAAATAGCGGCCGGGATTGTTCCTATTATTAACTTTAAGATGAGTTTGTTTTTAATGTTAAAAACGGAAAGGTAATCTTTAAAGAAAAAAATTAAGATCGCCAGTAGCGTTCCAAGATGCAATGATGCGTCGAAGGCGAGTCCAAATTGGTTTTCGGGAAGGTTAAAAAGCTTTTGAAAAATTATAAGATGTGCGGTTGAGGAGATTGGTAAGAATTCCGTTAGGCCCTGAATTGCACCGGCTATTATCGCTAGCAAATAATTCATCTACTAATTATAGCTTGGGTATTTTTAAATTTCTTGGGATATTCGTGAAGCTATGAGCGCACTATTACCCTTGTTCCAATGCTTGCCCAGTTAAATACGATTCCAGCTTCGTCAGGTCTCATATTTACACAACCATGACTCATTGGATGGCCGAAGTTGTTATGCCAGTATGCCCCATGTATTCCATAGCCCTGATTGTAATACATAGTGTAAGGGACGTTTGGTAAATCATAGTATGTACCAAGAGCCTTTGATCCACCTTTCATTCTGGTAAAGCGTAACTTTGTCCAAATTCGCCACTGGCCAGGGGGCGTTGGGTACCATTTTCCAGTAGAAACCGAAAAATTTTTTATTATTCTGCCGTTTTCCATCATATATAATTGCTGTTCGGATATATCAACCTCTATCCACCTGCTATCGTCAGAAGGGGTTGAATTACCTAAAACAGTCGTGTTTTGTGCTAAGGTTTCGTCTGCGGGAGGTGCAAATTTTTTATTTAAAAAAATAGCCGTTGAGCTTGATGCATAATTTCCGTTTTGGGAAGTTATTGATTTAACGTACTCTTCGGTAGCAATATCGTTTTGGATAAAGTCTTTCGCCGCTAGAAATTGATATAGGTATTTTCTTTGCAAAAAGAGTGCGAGTATTAAAATAATTAAAAAAAGAGCTACAGCGAATTTCTTCATATCACCCTTAAGTATTTTATTTTTGACACTAAAAGTCAATTAATTTACAAAGCGGTATTTAATCAAATAATATATGGCAGCCAATCCGTCGTGCCATTTTATTTTTTTGTCTTTTGGCGGACGGGGATTGTAACCGATTGAAACTTCTTGTATTTTAATTTTCTTTTTAGCAATTTTGGCTGTCACTTCGGGACAAAATTCAAAACCCTTCGCATTCAGGCTAATCGCTCTTATTACGTCTGTTCTGAATGCTTTATATCCAGTTGCTTCATCAGTAATATTTGTTTGGTAGAGCAAATTAGTAATAAAAGTTAAAAGTTTACCTCCTAAGTCAAAAGTCCAATGCGAAACAGGATTTTTCTTTAAGATTCTGGAACCGTACACAACTAAGGTCTTTTTGTTGGCAAAAGGCGCAATTAGTTTTGGAATCTCGCCAGGATCATACTCGAGGTCCGCATCCTGTATTAGGGTTACTTCTCCGGATGCTTTTTTAAGCGCTTTTTTTATGGCATCGCCTTTGCCAATATTGATTTTATTAGTAATAAGCAGTATTTTCCGATTTTTTAAAAGTTTTTTTATTATTTGATGTGTGTTATCGGTAGAGCCATCATCGACTACAATTATTTCAAGTGTGTGACTCATTTTTAAATTTGTTAATTTTTTAAGAATTATCGGTAGGGTTTGAGCCTCGTTAAAACTGGGAATAATTACAGAAACTTTCATTATTCTAACTTTTTAATTGTAATTGCATCATTTATATTTTTTGTCCAAATAGCTTTTTTATCGTTAAAATTTTGAGTCCAATCAGATTTTTTGTAGAACTCATTTTCTTGACTGTTTTCCATTATTAAATAGGTGATTTTTGACTCGCTGGCGGGTCGAGTTTCATAAACCTGCTTATTTCTGACATAGCTTGGCACTCGCGGCAGATAAGAAAATTCTTGCGGCAGGCCTTTATTTAGTTTGACTGCTTGCCACCAAAATAGATATTGGTAGCTGTAATCATAAATTGTCGGGGTGAACACATATACAGAAAAAGTATTCCGACCGGCGTCTTCGTAAATTTTGTCTATTGCTTCTTGTTGATTGGAAAAAAGTCCCGGGTCTTTTTTAGACACACTAACTTTAGCGCTAAGAAAATTGTACGTACACAAAAAAGTAATAGCGGAAATGATAAATATTTGTAATATTTTATATTTATGAACTGAGTAGAGCGTAAATGCTAACAGAAAAGTTAATGTAGTTGTTAACCCATAGAGATACCATACTTTTACCTCAACAGTTACAAAAATTGTGTAAACACAAAAAATGATGATTAGACTGTAAATATTAATTGCAAGAACTAATTTAGCTGTTTTATCTTTGGCATTTTTTAAAAAATTGATAGTACCGTAGAAAGTTGCGCCTAGAAGAAACAGGGCAATCGGGTTACTCTGCGGTGAAAAAGAAAATTTAAAAAAGTTGTAAAAAATAATAATTCTATTGATTATTCTGGGTACTAAAGGAAGTTGTCCGGATAAAGAAGGATTGTTTCCGGAAAAATATGAGACTAACGATCGCACTTCAACAAAATTATTTCTTAATTCAAAAATTATTTGTGGTGTGAAAGGCAGTAGATAAAAAATAACCGAAAGTGTGATTGTGCCTATCGGCTTAGTCTTGTAAAGGCGATATCGAAAAAAGAAAAATAATGGTACGAAAGTAAATGCAACTGCAGGAGCCGGGTCCGCATGAAACATTAAACTTGTTGTAAAAAAAGTAAGCGCTATATAGAGCGGGTTTTTAACAATAGCCTGATAACAAAAATACGTCACAAGAAGAGTTAGTAAAGGCAGCATATTTGCGTGGAAGGCAAATGTTGAAATGCTTATAGATGTGGCGTTAAACAGTAGAAGAATAGTAAAGATAATTAAAAACTTTTTATTTAAGATATTTCTAAATAATAAGTAAGCTACGAGCGGCGTTAATACCTGCACGAGTGCGGTTGTATATACAGCGGACACCGGATTTCCGCGCGATAAAAGGAGGGGTATTGATAAAAAGTAGTACCAGGCCGGGCCGAAGTATATTCCCCAAATACTAGCGGCCGGGCCGATAAGAGTTGGTATGTGGTAAAAGGCAATATCCTTTGACCAAAGTAGGTCACGACCCATGTCGTAGGCAAATACAAAGGAATACTTCTGTATAAGAAATACCCTAAGGAAAAAGGCCGCTACAATAAGGGAAAAGAGTATCAACCTTTCTTTCATTAACAAATTCTATCAAAATTACAATTAAGATTTATGCCCAGGAGCATTAATGAGGCCGCATTTCTTCCATTTGAGGCCAGAGCCACAAGGGCATGGGTCATTTCTGCCTATCTTTTCGACCCTTAATGGTTTATTTGTAGTTGTGGAGAATGGATTATTAGGCATTTGGTCACTTGCTCCAGACTTTTTAAGTGCTTCCAATCTCGCAATTTCTTGCTCCAACTCTTCGTCGGACATTTCATTGGGATCTTTTTCAACAATTTGTGGAGTCGTTTGAGGTTCAGAAACGGTTTCTGCGTCCGTAAGTGTTGGTTGCGCGTGAACCTCTACGCCTTGCTTCTCAATACTTTCCACCGCCGGCTCTTGATTAATTTGAACCTTAAATATTCTGTGGACAATCTCATAATCTATCGTTGCTACGAGCTTTTCAAACAGGGAGAATGCCTCTTGCTTGTATTCGACTAGTGGATCTCTTTGACCGGCAGCTCTTAAGCCTATGCCCTCTCTTAAGTCGTCAAGTGTGTCCAGGTGCTGAATCCACAAAGTATCGATTACAGAAAGAGATGTAAATTTTTCTATATCTCTTGATGATTTTACTCCTAATGATTTTTCTTTTTGCTCATATACGTTGTTTGCAACTTCGACCAAGAATTTTGTTAGGTTTTCGGGATTTGTCGTTTTTTTTGCGTCTGTTAGAATGTTTTTTGCGGAGTTTTCATCAAAAGGCACTATTGTTGTTAGTTCCTTAATTATCTGGTCGTAATTGGCATGAGAGTTTTCGGGGAAATTAGCAAGGACCATGTTATTGATTTCCTGTTCAACTTTAAATTTAATATCATCTTTCAACTTGTCACCTTTTTCTTCGTCTTCTGTTGCGAGTAGGGTATTTTTTCTCATTCCGTAGATGATTTCTCTTTGGCGGTTAGCAACATCGTCATATTCAACAAGATGTTTTCTGATATCGAAGTTATGTGTTTCTACTTTTACTTGAGCATTTTCTATAGCTTTACTTACCATGCCGTGTTCGATAGGGGTGTCCTCGGGAAGTTTAAAGGCAGTCATAATTTTTGCTATTTGGTCTCCACCAAACAAACGCATAATTTCGTCTTCTAGTGAGACATAGAATCTGCTCGAACCTGGGTCTCCTTGTCGTCCCGCCCTACCTCGCAACTGGTTATCTATTCTTCTTGCTTCATGCCTTTCGGTTCCGACAACGTGCAAACCACCGAGTCTTATGACTTCTTCGTGTTTTTTCTTCCAGGCGTCATATTCTTTTCCTTTTGTTACCGGTCTTCCAAGTTTGTCGGTAGGAGGGTCGCCACCGAGTATTATGTCTACACCACGACCAGCAATATTTGTTGCTAAAGTAACTTTTCCTTTAATACCAGCAGCGGCAATAATTTCTGCTTCTTTTTGGTGGTTTTTAGCGTTCAGGGTTAGGTGCGGTATACCTTTTTTCTTAAGAAGGGTGGATAGGAATTCATTTTTTTCTATTGATGTTGTACCAATTAACACCGGTTGACCTTTCTGGTTTTTTTGGGCAACGTCGTTTGCTACTGCGGTGAATTTGGCTTTTGTAGTTTTGTATACAACGTCAGAGCTATCTTTTCTTATCGTTGGTTTGTTGGTCGGAATTGTAACTACATCAAGTTTATAAATTTTGAAGAATTCCTCGGCTTCTGTCGCTGCCGTTCCTGTCATGCCTGCTAATTTTTCGTAAAGTCTAAAATAGTTTTGGAAGGAAATGGTTGCCATGGTTTGTGACTCCTTCTGAATGGCAACGCCTTCTTTAGCTTCAATTGCCTGATGCAAACCTTCCGACCATCTTCGGCCCTGCATTAGGCGACCTGTAAATTCGTCAACAATAATAATCTCGCCCTCTTTTACAATGTAATCTTTGTTTTTGTGATAGAGAGTTTTAGCTTTAAGCGCCTGTTGTATGTGGTGAATTGTTCCAAAATCTTTTTCGTATAAATTGACAACCCCGAGCCTTTTTTCAACTTTTGAAATCCCGTGTTCTGTTAAATTAGCTGTTTTTAATTTTTCGTCTATTACATAATCAGTCGCGGCAGAGAGTTCTTGAACCAGTTTTGAGAATTGATAATATTTATCTGTCGCCTCACCGGAGGGAGCGGATATTATTAATGGAGTTCTTGCTTCATCTATTAAAATTGAGTCGGCTTCATCGACGATTGCATAAAAATGTCCTCTTTGGGAAGCGTCTTTAAGATCCCAAACCATATTATCCCTGAGATAGTCAAAACCATACTCGTTGTTCGTTCCGTAAGTTATGTCCGCCGCGTATGCTTCTTTCTTTTCGACCGGTTTAAGATGTCTGAGTCTCCAGTCTGTTTGGGTTTTATCTTCGTAGAGCGGATCATATAAAAATGCTTTTTCTTGCATAATACAGCCTGCCGTTACACCGAGAGCTGTATAAATTGGCCCCATCCATCCAAGACCAACACGGGCAAGATAATCGTTGACTGTTGCCAGGTGGACACCTTTGCCACCGAGTGAGTTGAGATAGAGAGGGAGAGACGCGGTTAAGGTTTTTCCTTCACCGGTTTTTTGCTCGGCGATCTTCCCCTGATGAAGCACTATGCCACCGGTTAGCTGAACATCGTAATGCCTTTGATTTAGTGTCCTTATACCAGCTTCACGGACTGCTGCGAAGGCTTCCGGTAGTAAATCGTCGAGGGTTTCACCTCTCTCGTGTCTTAATTTAAACTCGGCGGTTTTGGCTTTTAACTGTGCGTCTGTTAACTTTTCAAACTTTTTTTCAAGGGCATTAATATCATCCACTAAAGGTTGAAGTTTATTAACCTGTTTTTCGTTTGTGTCCAAAAATTTATTAAATATTCCTAACATTTTTAATCCTTAGCTTTCGCGCTTCTTGTTATAATTTGCCTCCATAGTGTTTTTGTTGATCTTCCAAATTCGTGAGAAATTTGATGTTTTTTGGGCGCTAATTTTCGTATTCTGTTGCGCTTTCTTGTGGGCAGGGTTTTTGTTTCGGGCAGGGAATTCATAGTAGGATATTTTACCTCAGGCGGGGATTTTGTTAAAGCCTACGTACTTTTGAAGGATTTTAGGAACGAGTATCGACCCGTCTTTCTGCTGATAATTTTCCATAATGGCAATTGGCATTCTGGACATTGCAATTGCAGTTGCATTAAGAATTGATACGTATTCCCTGCGCCCTTTATGTTCAAGCTTGATATTTAGGCGTCTTGATTGAAAATCTGTGTTCAGGGATGCAGAATGAGTTTCGCGATATCTTCCTTCAGAAGGAATCCATACTTCGATATCGTACTTCCTTGCTGTCGGAAACCCTAAATCTCCCGTACATTGTTTTATAACTTGATAGGGAAGTTGCAACTCCTGAACAAATTTTTCTTCCAAGGATAAGAGATACTCAAGCTCTTTGTCCTCATCTTCAGGGAGAACAAATGAGACCATTTCAACCTTGTCGAACTGATGAACTCTAAACATTCCTCTTGTATCTTTGCCATAAGAACCCGCCTCACGTCGAAAAGCAGTCGAAAATCCAACATATCTTTTAGGAAGGTCGGAACTTTTAAACGTTTCGTCCATATGCATCGGTACTATTGAATGTTCGGCAGTACCAACTAAGTATTGGTTGTCAACCTCGTATCCTTCGCCGGTTTCGTATTCGGGATATCCCAGCCCCTCGGCACTTTTTTTGTTAATTATTACGGGAGGAATTATGGGTATAAAGTCTTCTTTTATTAGAATATCGAAGGCGAAATTTATGAGAGCAAGCTCCAAAAGAGCCAACTCGTTTTTGATGTAATTAAAACGTGCACCCGATACTTTGGAGGCCCTTTCTACGTCTAAAAGGTCAGACATTTGAGCCAAATCAAGATGACCTTTGGGCTTGAAATCGAATTTGGGAATTTTTCCAATGTTTTTTATGATTTCGTTTTCACTTTCATCCTTTCCAACTTTTACATCATCTTTTGGCATGTTTGGGATTGTCCGAATTAATTTATAGTATTCTTCCTGTAGCTTTTCGAGCGTGTTTTCTAAGTCCTTTAATTTAGCCTTCAAGGCCTGGCCTTGAGCCTGGTTTCTGCCTTCTGCGGCTTTTTTGCGGTCGGAGCGCAGTTTGTCGACTTCTTCAATTAATTTACGACGGTTTTTGTCAACTTCTAATAACTTGTCGACGTCAACTTTGTAGCCTTTTTGCTTGCTTTTTTCTTTAACAAGCTGGGGATTTTCGCGAATGAATTTTATGTCTAGCATAATTGGTTCATAGTTAATTGTTGATGGTTCATGGTTTTTTATGAGATGTTTGCCATGACCTTTCAGGTTCGACCTGGTCTTTTAAGATCATCTCAACTGCCTCTTTGTGCCAGCTGAATTTTGTAATGTGATAAACCTCTTTAAAGTATTTTAACGCAGGCAGAGCTGCAGGAACACCTTTTGCTTGGGCGAGGGCATCGAGATTATCGGCGACTTTACAAACACGGGCTTCCAGGGTTTTGCGCTGCATATATTCATTAACAAGATCAACTATCTCGTCTCGATTGGGAATATTTGCGACTAACCACTTTAAACCCTCTTCTTCGATTGGAGCAAAGGCACCTTTTGCCATACCTTTTACAAATGTACCTACATCTCCGACAATCGTTTCTGCCATGTCGTGGAACAGAGCCATTTTTAAAGTTTTGTCAACATCTATTTTTTGACCCTCTTTTTTCAATTCTATTGCGAGTAAATAGGCCAGTATTGCTGTTGTCCATGAGTGGGCTGCAACGGAATCTGTTTCTGCCCTTTTAAATCCCATGGCAATAAAACCCTGACGAGGCAGTTCTTTGGCCCATTGCAAAGTTAAAAATAATTTCAGGATTTTTTTAAGTGTAAGCTTATTCATAGGAGCAAGTTACTAGGAACTAGTGATTAGTCCTACTTATTCTTTAATGTATATAGTGTTGATATTAACATTTTTACTGTTTGTGTATTTAAATCTATAATTTTTTGAACCTCTTTTTTTAATTTGGGATTAATATCTACCAAAAGCTCTAACCAATACTCTGTTTCTCTTGCTGATCCCAGTGCAATCTGAATAAATCGAGGGTATTCTTTTCCTTTGTATTTCCCAAAACCTTCGGCGATGTTTGCTCCTACAGAAAAGCTCGATCGCAATAATTGGTCAGCAATTATCCAGTACACCTTTTGATTAAGGAAATTTGTTGACTAGCCTTACGACTAATAAACTTGCTTCTTTTGCAGTTTGCCAAAATTTTAGGTCTTTGTATGTACTAATTTTTTGACTAATCACTCTTATCTTTGTTCCTACTATCTTTTTTCGGGCGAAGCGTGGGGAAGAGAATTACATCAGAAATTGTTGCAGAATCTGTCATTACCATTATCCACCTGTCTACGCCGGGTCCAATACCGGATGTTGGAGGCATACCATATTCTAGCGATTCCAGAAAATCCTCATCAAGAATTTGGGCTTCAGGATTACCTGCTCTTGCTTTCTCTTTTTCCGCTTCCCAAGCGCGTCTAAGTTCTTGGGGGTCGTTTTGTTCGCTATAGTTTGTGCCCATTTCAAGCCCGCCCACATAAATGTCGAAGCTTTCTACAAAACGCGGGTTGTCTTCTTTTCTTTTGGCAAGAGGATAAAAATCGGCAGGGTAGTCGTAGACAAATGTTGGTTGGATGAGCTCTGTCGTGCATTTTTTCTCAAAAATTTCCAGAAGAATTTCCCCGTCGGTCATATAATCCTGGATAAATACGCCAAGTTTTTTTGCCAGGTTGGTTGCTTTTTCCAGTGAGTCGATTTGGTGGAAATCAACATTGGTGTACTGTTTAAAGAGGTCGGCAAGTTTTATCCTTTTCCAGGGTCTTTTATATTCTATTTCGAAGCCCTGGTACGCGAGTTTAGTTTTTCCGAAAACACTTTTGGCTACATACTCAAACATTTCCTCAACTAGATTCATGTTGTTAAAGTAATCTGCGTAAGCCTCCATTGTTTCCAGCATGGTAAATTCCGGGTTATGATTTTTATCCATGCCTTCGTTTCTAAATGTATGTCCCATTTCAAAAACTTTTTCGAATCCCCCTGCTATTAACCTTTTGAGGTATAGCTCGTTGGAGATTCTTAGATACATGTCCATATTTAGCGTATTGTGATGCGTCTTAAACGGCCTTGCTCTTGTTCCACCGTAGAGGGATTGAAGGACTGGGTTTTCAACTTCTATATAACCCTTAACCTCAATTAAAAATTTGCGCAGTGCATAAATTATTTTGGACCTTAACTCGAAAGTATTTTTGACACCTTGATTCATTATTAAATCCAGATATCGTTTTCTATTTCTTTCTTCAACATCCTTTAATCCGTACCAAGTTGATGGAAGGGGGCGGGTGGATTTAGCCAGCAAATTAAAAGACTCGACAAAAATGGTAGTTTCGCCAGCTTTTGTTTTATCGACCTTGCCGATAACTTCTATAAAGTCACCGATGTCGAGAAGAGTTAATAGCTCATTGTTAATGATTGACAGTTTGTCTTTGGAGAAGAAAAGCTGGATTTTGCCGGATTCGTCTACCAGATCGGCAAAAGATGAACCGCCGTGACCACGTAGAGCCATAAGGCGACCTGCAGTTTGCACGGCCTTTCCGGTAGAGTTTTGACACTCCTCTACTGTGTTTCTTTTATTTGATTTAGCGGGAAACGGATTTAATTTGAGACTGCGGATTTTACCGAGTTTTTCCAGGCGAATTTTCTTTAGATTATCTATAGGCTCCATGGCCTAAAGTATACGAGATGGGTTACTTTTTCGCAACGAAGTTATGCAGCATCTGCGTACTTGATTACTTGCCTCATAGGCTGCGGTATCATCCTATCAGGCGTTTGTGGGGTTCTAAACCAAATTGGAATGAGGGGTGAAATGTCGCCGAATGCGTCATTTAGTTGCATCAAGTCGTAATCTACTCGACCATATAGCCCTAAATAAGCCCGCTCGAAAGGTTTTGTAGTTCCTTCTTCTAGAAGTTTTTTGCTTACGGCTAGTCTATTTTTTAGGGCATATTTTTGAAGCCATTTTGCAACTTCTTCAATACTGTTTCCTCGATGCACATAGATCAGCGCGTTTGATAAAGCTCTTTTCTCCAATCGATACAACTCTACAGCCAGTTTTTCGTCGAGAGTTGTTTCAAAGCCTGCTAGATCACCAACAGTTTGTGCAAGACCTTCTAGCTGATAACATGCCGGCCCTGGAATTAACAGTAAACCAACAGAAGGATCTAGTTTCTTATCTTTAATAGCGGTTCTTACTTCGTGTGCTTGGTAAAAATGAGCGGGCTCGTGACCACCATACATTCCGGCATACCCTATATCGCGCTTTGGATCGTGCCTTTCGTGTTCATTAACTCTCAAACGATCGCCCTCTAAGCCGATTTCTTCCCAGAACATCCAAAATGCATCATCTTGTTCCCAAGTAAAATCAAAATTAACTTTACTTAGATCGTGACCTAATATTTCAGAAAGCCGTGCACGATTTCTAAATTCTGCTCTTCTAAATGCGTTTTTGAAATCTTTATTTGACAATCTTGTTCTATCGCTTCTGCGTGCAGCTGCTCTTCTTAATGTGTCGGTAGAGTGCGGACCCTCGGATGCAACTTCACCCATTCTTCCAAGTATATCTGCAATTTTCAGTAAACCGTTATCTAGGGTTGGATTTGGAATTAATCTTGTATCATATCCGGCGACCTGGCTAACAAAAGAATCATACGGTGATAACTCTTCCCCTTTGTTTGCTCTAATGGTTTCTTGAAGATAAACAGAGAGACCTGCCCTGCTGTCTCGAATCACAGTCCAATCATCCGTAAGCTCGGGAATCTTTAAATCATTAATGCTTTTAACAGTTTTATCGAGATTAACTATTGCCTCTTCCAATGAAACGTGCGGTATTAAATCTGGCCTGCGAGGCCGATAAATATAACCATCGACAACGAATTTTGGGGTGTGATCTATTGCACCATTAGGTTGGGGTTTTTGTGCACGTTCCTTTGCTTGTTCCCTTAGCCATAAATCGAGACCAATGACATTTTCTCTATCAGCTTTGGAAATTCTCTCTAGAGAGCGCTTTTCCGCCTCAATCTCCTCTATAGGACGTGTCGGAAGGTTACTTTGTATATTGGTACCTTCTGTCAAAAAATTTGGGCCTTCTCGGCCGCTAATTGTTCCAAGACCTTCAGAACTCATTTTAAACTAAGCCTTTTAGGCGTGATGTGAAGCGAGAATATACCATAAATGACCCATATTTATCAATATATGCCTTTGAATCGTGATAGTTACCGGTAGAAATCAGCCTTTCAAGGTCATCCGATAGTTCTTCGATGGCTAAGAACATTTTGTTAAAGTTTGGCCAAGAAATCCCATCTGCTTCTCGCAATGCACCGCTTTGTATGAAATGGTTGAGCGCTACAGCGTGGCCAATGGCAAAAGCCTCTGAGGATGGGTGGGTTTTTGAATCTATCCACCAAGTGAATGCACGGCAGACGAACATAATCATAATGGCCTCTAGTTCTTTTTCAGACATTATTCCTTTGAGGACAAGAGACCCGCAGCATTTTATGCCATAAATGGTTGCCGAAAGCTCGTCGATAATCGGAAATAGCTCCTTGAGCCTTTCTTCTGCGTCCTTGTACCTTAAGAGCGAGTGGCCAATTTCGTGAAGTAGTACATTGCGAAAAGAGCCTTCTTTTAAAAGGTCTGGGGAGTAGTCCGATTGAAATTCTTTCTCAAAAATTTTTTCGAAGATTGGTAAGTGTTGGTTTTTGAATTTTACGCTGAGGCTGGTGTCAAAAAAAGTTATTATTATGCCATATTTTTCCATTAAAATCGGGTCTACAGGCAAACTATTTGATGTATACATTCCCCTGGCAAAAAGGCCTGAGAAAAGTAGCGTTCTGTCTACCCGTAGTTTTGTTTTGTCCAAAAAGTTAGCTTTTTCTGATGGCGTGAAGGTTTTTCTTCTTACTTCGTAAATCGACTTTTGCAGGAACTTAGCACGCTCGGTTTTTGGCTCGTCAATGATTCCCACCCAAGCTTCATAAGATGCCTTTTTAAAAAACATTCTATCGTCGAGCCTGTCTATTGGACCAAGTGCGATGTCGATTTTATAAGGTTTCATTGTTGTCCAGTAAATGTCACTTAGTTCGTAATTGCCGTCCAGTAGCGAGTGAGCCAAATGTGATAACCTATGTGCAAAAGCATGGTTTTCGGTTATAGATGCGGCTTTGTCTATAAGTTTTGAAATCTTATTAAGGTAAGCTTTAAATTTAATGTGATAAGGGAGGGCTATTAATTTGCCTTTTGAATCTCTTTCCACCATAGTGTATGGAGAAAAGATTTGGGGATCAACCTTAGCCGCTTTTAAAATTTCTTCTTTGGTTGCGTCGTGTGGATAGAAATTTGCGCCAAGTTGCTTTATGTTTTCTTGCTCCTGGTAAATTGGTGCTACTAACCTTGCCGCCTCAACAAGTAAATCCAGAACTTGTTTTTCGTTAGAATTTAAATCCAGGTCTTTAACTGGAAAGTTAACAATCGGAGGGGAAAGGCTCATCTGATCTCGAGGACTTTAATCTTGCTTTGTACAGGTCCGAAGGCAACCCGTATGGCTTCTTGGGCTCTTAAACCTAAAAGTGCTTTTCCTACCGGAGATTCGTTGGATATTTTTTTGGCTGTAGGGTCTGCTTCCATTGAACCCACTATTTGAAATTCATGTATCTCGTCATTCATTTCAACAACTACCGTGGATCCAATTACCACAAAATCTGTTATTTGCGGCTGAGAAATAATTTGAGCTTTTGGTAAGACGGCCTCTAGTTGAGCAATACGCGCTTCAATTAGAGATTGCTCTTCTTTGGCTGCGTCGTATTCTGAGTTTTCCGCCAGATCACCGAATTCTCTGGCGTTTTGGATTCGTCTGGTGATTGCCGGTCTTTGTATGGAGATTAATTCGTGGTACTCTTCCCGTAAGTTATTAAGGCCTTCTTTAGTTAATATAAATTTCTTATTTACGCTTTGCATGTAAGCAGGGAAACGCATTTTATTGCTAACTTAAGTGTTTGTCAAGAATAATCATTGTCTCTCTTTTTGTCCGCTGGCTTCATATTCTCCTTTTATTCTAAAAAACGTTTGTTCAAGCTCTCGAGCAAGCTGTAATACTGACCCTCTTGTTTGATCACTGGTCATTGACCTTTCTGTTGTTAGAAATACTGTGTCAATATCACGAATTTTATCAATAACTTTGAGGTGGTAATCGTTTATCGTACTACCTTCTTCGTTGACCATGATCAAAAAGTATGAATCCGGAGCGTAAGGTTCGAGCTGAACCGGGCCTGTTCCCAGGATTAATCTGATACCAATGGTATTTGGCTGCATTACTTTTTCTCTGAATTCCAGCATGTCTTCATGAGGTGATTTCACTAGAACCCTTCTACCTCTATCTTCAAAATACTTCTTTGTTATTCTTTCTCTTTCCGACATCACTATAGAACCATCAGGAATCTCTTCAGGATTACTAACCTTCGATGTTGCCAGGGCAGCAAGTTCTAGTCTAGGCCTTATTGGGGGTAGTTTGCGCCCGACAGGTATGCGTCCCAGTTCTATAAATCTGTGGTTAAAAAATTCTTCGACTACATCGCTACCAATGGCAGCAAAATCAAACCTGCCTTCTGCAATATTATCAATCATGTCTTGCGATCTAAGGGCAATTATTTCACCTTCAGATGAACCTACTATTCTCCCTCGATAAAGTTCTTCACCTTCAGGCATATCTCCTCGGGGATTTCCCAAATCAAACGTCATCGGCCAGTTAGCTTGTCTTGCAACTTGCCTGATTGTACGAAGCTGGTTTTGGTTGAAAATTGCTCTGAAAGTGGGTTCTGACATTGGCGTACCCATTGGTTAAGGAGTGGCTATGTTATCACAACAGGTCAACTATTTCTAGCGCCAATTTATTGCTTAGAGCAACCGGTTTTTTATATAATTGGTTTTTGCTTAGGGCTCCATCGTCTAGTGGCCTAGGACTCCAGATTCTCAATCTGGCAACACGGGTTCGATTCCCGTTGGAGCTACCATTTTCTTGTTAGTAAAAAGATATTTTAAATGAGGTATTTTATTGTCTGTGTTATAGCTGCTGCACTTCTTTTAAACTCGTCTTTCGTCTTTGCCCAGGACATTAAATACGACCAGGTAACTGGCGGGCAAGTAAATGAGGCTCTTGACAATACCACACACGTTAGATTTTTACCGACAAGCTTTTTTTATTATCTTGTTCGCACAAAAGAGTTATTTTCAAGGTTTTTTAAAGCTTCAAGCCGTGATCGGGCACAATTTGATTATGTGCTTTCTTCAAAAAGGTTGAAGGAGGCGTACTTGCTTGCAAGAAGTGGGGATTATAAAGGCATGGGCAATGCGATGAGCGCATACGGTAAGGCGTTAGTTAGAACGGAAGACCAATTGTTCAAAGCAAGGTCTCAAAATCAAGAGATATTACCAATTGTTGAAAAAATTGCAGCTAATTTAGGATATCAAGAAACAATTCTAGTTGCTCTTGAAAACGATGGCGAACAAAATGGTGTCAAAAATGGTGCGCTGGATAGAGGTATCGCCTCATTTAGCAAATTCGTAAGCGGTCTTGACGAAATGAAGCCAGGACTTAAGGGAAGGTATAAAGTTTTAACTGATTTTGATAGTGACCCAATAGTATCTCCTAATCCTTCTCCGCAACCATCTCTGGTTATTGAGTCAAGTTCTTCCACCAAACCTAGAAGAATTATTTATTGAGTTAAAAAGGGTATTAAAAGAAGGGCAATTATATTAATAATCTTTATCATAGGATTAATTGCCGGTCCTGCAGTGTCTTTGTAGGGGTCTCCAACTGTATCCCCGGTAACAGCTGCTTTGTGGGCATTTGACCCCTTTCCGCCGTAATTTCCCGCTTCTATATATTTTTTGGCGTTATCCCATGCGGCTCCGCCCGTTGTCATGGAAACAGCAACAAAGATTCCTGAAATAATTGACCCCATTAGTAAGCCGCCAAGAGCCTTTGGCCCTAAAGTTAGACCAACGACAATTGGGGCAAGAACTGGAATAAGCGCGGGGACAATCATTAGCTGAATGGCTTTTTTGGTGACGATATCCACAGCTTTATCATACTCCGGCTTGCCTTTTCCAGAGAGTATTCCAGGTATTTCTTTAAATTGGCGCCGAACTTCCTCAACAACCGCTCCTCCTGCTTTCTGAACGGCTTCCATGGCATAGGAGGCAAACAGAAAAGGTAGTGACGCACCAAGGAAAAGACCAATAACAACGTAAGGATCTGTTATTGAAAATTCTACACTGAACCCTGCTTTGGCCAAATCCTGCGCATAAGCGGCAAATAAAACCAGCGCAGCCAAGGCAGCTGACGCAATTGCATAACCTTTTGTGATTGCTTTGGTTGTGTTGCCAACAGCGTCCAGTGGATCTGTTACATCACGAACTTCTTTTGGAAGCTGGGCCATTTCTGCAATGCCACCTGCATTATCTGTGATTGGGCCATAAGCGTCGATTGCGATGATTATTCCGGCTAGAGAAAGAAGGGCCATTGCAGCAACTGCAATTCCGTAAAGACCAGCTAAAGAAAAAGCGCAAAGAATGCCCAAACTAATAACAACAATTGGCAAAAATGTAGATCTTAAGGAAACCGCAAGGCCTGCCATTATGTTTGTTGCGTGACCGGTTGTTGACGCAAGGGCAATGGATTTAACCGGATTAAATTTAGTTGCCGTGTAATATTCTGTAATTAGCACAATTAACATAGTTACTACAATTCCAACTACGCTGGAAAAGTAAATGTTCACGGGATCTATTAAACCGTTCGCATTCATCATAATGATAGTTATTGGGTAAAATCCTAGTACAGAAAGTGCTGCTGCAACAATCAAACCGGCGTAAAGGGCACCCATTATACTTTTATTCTTTGGCAGTTTTGTGAAGAAAGTCGCGATAATTGAGGCGATAATTGCAACCCCACCAAGTGCCAAAGGGTACAAAATAGCGTTAAGGGAATTTGGAAATAATATTGAACCCAATAGCATTGCGGCAACAAGTGTAACTGTGTATGTTTCAAAAAGGTCTGCGGCCATACCTGCACAATCTCCCACATTGTCACCGACATTGTCTGCAATTACTGCCGGGTTTCTTGGGTCGTCTTCTGGGATACCGGCTTCCATTTTTCCAACCAAATCTGCTCCAACATCAGCACCTTTTGTAAAAATTCCTCCTCCAAGACGAGCAAAAATTGAGATTAATGAACCTCCAAAACCCAGCCCTATTAATCCCTGAATATCTCCCGTTGCACCGTAATAACCAGCAACAGAGAGCAGTGCAAGTCCGACCACTAAAAAGCCGGTAACAGAGCCACCTGCAAAAGCGACAGAAAGTGCCTTCGCTATGCCCTGTCTTGCCGCCTGGGTTGTTCTTACGTTTGCTCTTACCGAAATGTTCATTCCGATAAAACCGGATGCTGATGACGCTATGGCTCCAATTAAAAATCCAATTGCGGTTTGAAGAGAAAGTAGGAAGGTTAATGCAATAAATATTACTGCCGCAACAATTGCAATTACCGAATATTGACGAGTGAGATATGCAGAAGCCCCTTCGGAAATGGCGTCTGCAATTTGACGCATTTTTGCGTTGCCTGCATCCATTGAAATGATCCTAAAAGATGTGATAACTCCATACAAAATAGCTGCAGTTGCTGCAGCCAAGGCAAAAGGCAGAGCCAGTTCAGGACTTAAGTGAAAAAAGTTCATGGACGGATTTTGTCAGGAATCATAACAAAATTGTTAGAAAGTATGCAAGCTTTTTAGTTCGTGCTTGGAGCTGGAAATATCTCGGCCTCTTCTTTTGTGTCTGCTACTTTTACAGAGGTTTTGTCTTGCAGTAAGGCTTTTTTTAGGGCAACTTTAAGTACCTCGTCCATATGTTCTGCCAAAATGAATTGCAGGTCTCGCTTGACATTTTTGGGGATATCTTCCAAATCCTTGGCGTTTGCTTTTGGCAAAATTATTGTTGTTAAGCCTGCCCTGTGGGCAGCAAGAATTTTTTCCTTCACTCCGCCAATTTCCAGTACTCTACCCCTTAGCGTTACTTCACCGGTCATACCAACTTCGCGTCTTATGGGAATTTTGGTTAGAGCACTAACTAGCGCCGTAGTTATTGCAATACCTGCAGATGGGCCTTCTTTAGGAACGGCGCCTTCGGGGACATGAATGTGAATGTCCGTTTTAAATACCTTGCTTTCTGATATTCCCAGAACCTTGGCTCTGGACTTTACATAGGACAGGGCAGCTTGGGCTGATTCTTTCATAACATTACCCAGTTGACCCGTTAGGATTAGTGCGCCTTTCCCTGGCATTGGCGTAACCTCCACGAAGAGTATCTCTCCACCTGCCGATGTTACGGACAATCCTGTCGACATACCCACCTCGTCTTGTTTTTCGGCAATGGTTTTTGAATATTTATGCGCGCCAAGGTAGGTTTTAAGTTGTCTTGGTCCAATTTTAATAATTTTGTTTCCCTGATACTTGTTGGACGCGAGTTTTTTGGCAACTTTTCTAAGTACTGCCGCAATTTCTCGCTCAAGTTCCCTTACTCCTGCTTCTCTGGTGTATTTGGAAATTATTTCTTTAAGAGCTGCGTCTGTAATTTCCAGTTGACTACTTTTAAGACCATGTGCTTCCAGTTGTTTGCCCGCTAAGAACTTTTTAGCGATTTGAAATTTCTCTTCCTCTGTGTAGCCCGGGAAGTTAATGATTTCTAACCGGTCACGAAGCGCCGGTGGAATTGTGTCAAGAACATTTGCAGTTGTTATAAACATGACATCCGAAAGGTCGTAAGCAACTTCCAAATAATGATCCGAGAAAGAGTTGTTTTGCTCCGGGTCCAGAGCTTCAAGAAGTGCAGACGAAGGATCACCTCTAAAGTCTGTTCCGATTTTATCGATTTCGTCCAGCATAAAGACCGGGTTTTTTGCTCCGGAATTCTTAATACCTTGTATGATCCTTCCGGGAAGAGCACCAACATACGTTCTTCTGTGGCCTCTAATCTCCGCTTCATCATGGACACCTCCCAAAGATACTCTTATGAATTTTCTACCGAGCGCCCGGGCGATCGATTTACCTATTGAGGTTTTCCCAACGCCAGGTGGACCGTAAAAACACAAAATTGGGCCTCTTATTTTGCCAACTAACTTATGCACCGCGAGGTATTCGAGGATTCTTTCTTTTACTTTTGGCAAACCGTAGTGATCTTCGTCGAGAACCTTTGCAGCCAGATCGACATCGGCGTGTCTTTTATCAGTTACTTTCCATGGTAGGTCGACAAGCCACTCCAAATATGTGCGTATATAGGATGATTCCGGGTTGTACGAGGACATTTTTGCAAGCCTTGCTAACTCTCTTTCTGCTTTGAGTCTAACTTCCTGGGGCATTGTGGCTTCTTTAATTTTCTTTTTAAATTCTACGATTTCTTTAGAGTCGTCATCTTCACCGAGCTCTTTTTCTATAGATTTCATCTTTTCGCGAAGTATTGCTTCTTTTGTAACTTTACCTACTCTTTCTTGTGTTTCGGTATCAATTTTTGAAGAGATTTCTAAAATTCTTATTTCGCGTGTTAAAAGCTCCGACAGACGGTTAAGCCTGGTCTTGGTGTCCGTCATTTCCAGGATTTGCTGTTTGTCTGTGGTCTTAAGGTCAATTGAGGCAGCAATAATATTTACAAGTTGATTTGGGTCGTCTGTTGAAAATATGTGGATTGACGACTCGAGTGTTAAAACACCGCCCAGCTCACCATATTTCTTTATTTTTGCCAGGGTGTTTCTGAAGAGTGCCTCAATTTCTTCTGTTTTTTGGGAAAGTTCCGGGATTTCTTCAACTTTTACAGCGAGATAGGGATCTATCTGGCTGAATTCTTTTAGATATACCCGAGATAAACCTTCTACTGCCAGGTTATATTCGTTATCTACTTTCCAAAGGCGTCGTATAAGACCAACTGTGCCGACAGAATAAATATCGTTTGGAGCCGGATTTTCAATGCGTGGATTTTTTTGAGCGACAAATATTGCCAGCCGGTCGCTTGCCCACGCCGAATCGAGGCCTAATTTAACCTTTGGCCTGCCGACAGTTATAGGAACCATGGACGACGGGAAAACTACTGTATCCCTAAGGGGGACAATTGGTATCTCACTTTTTAACCTGGGTTTTTGTTGATCTATAAAAGTTGCCATACTTTTTAAATAGCTGTAAGCACAATGGTATCGAGGTTCACTTGTATTCTAACACTAACCTGTGATATCTATGCACCCCCTGTTAGCAGAGAGCATACCATGAGTGCTAATTTGTGTCAAGCGCCGTGTGTTTTAGCTTACGTTAAGCGGCTTGGCTTGGTTTTACTTTTTGCAATGAGAAGATAAATTCCCGCGATTATGCCAAAAATTGATATTACTTGCGCTACTTTTACTCCCCCCAAAACCCAAGTATCAATTCTTAATAATTCAATAAAAAACCTGATTGTAGAATAAAGGATTAAATAGGTACCAAAAATTCTTCCGTTTCCTTTTACCTTTTTTGAAAAGTAAAGCAGGGAAGCAAATATTATTAAGTCCAGTGACGCCTCATAAAAAAATGTTGGATGGAAATAACTGCTGGTAATAAAGCTTAATGGCCGGTTTTGAGGCTCGATGAAAATTTTCCATGGTAAATTTGTAGGCGGACCAAATCCCTCCTGGTTAATATAATTACCAATTCTGCCGATTGCCTGGGCAAGTGCAAACGAAGGAGCAATTAAGTCAAGACTTGCAAGAAAATTTATTTTTTTGACAGTGCAAAGCAAAAACAACCCTAAAATACCTCCGGCAATTGCCCCCCAAAGGCCCAAGCCACCGTTTTGAATATAGAACACTTGTAAAAAATTTGTTTTATAAAAATCCCAGTAGTCCAAGACATGATAAATTCTTGCTCCAACCACTGCCAAAATCAGAGGTATAAGCAAAAAATAATCATCAAATATTTTTTCCGGAATTTTATAATACTTTGCCCTTTTTTTAGCAATAACCCAACCTGTTACTGCTCCAAGTGCAATTATGAAGCCGTAGAGGTGAAAGGTGATCGGGCCTATATTAAATTGTGGTTGAATCATGTTTCGGTAGCAAATGAGCTACTGATAGTATAAGTAAAACCGAAATTAATATGTTGATAGTTAGTTGTTTGGTAAAAGCGATAAAAAATTCAATCGGAAAAAGTTTAATTAGATTGTCGTTTTGGTTGAATAACCAAAGATCATTTCTAAAAAGGACTTTGTGAAAGTACACAAAGAATGCGTCAAAATTTAGCAAAGACAAAATAAATGCAATAAGCACAAAGCACGTCGCAACTATACATCCGAGTATAAGGGATTTTCTAATCACAGATCTTTTCTTTTTTAGATTAAGGTACAAAAAGGCTGCAAAAGCCGATAATATTGATAGGGCATTAATAATTATTAGAGCATCAAATATATTTTTAACGTCTGTTAAGTGCAAAATGGACTGTGTTGAGTAAAAATTGCCATCGAGGTTATTTTGTCCTCTAAAGTAACTAACTAATTCTTTTGTGGCGTTATCTACTTCTATTGTTGATCGGAAGTTTTGATAAATATTTTCTTTTTTATATATAGTTGTGTAGAAGCTATTGCTATATACAAGAGGCAATAAATTGCACAAAATTATCGTAATTGGCAAAAATATTATTAGTAGATATTGAGAAATTTTCATTATAAAATATTATTTTAATTGTATAACTTTTTTTATTAGCAGAGTAAAAATCACATCCTGACTTGATTTAATTTGATCCAGGCTGTAGTATATCCCCTATAGGGGGATTCGTGGCGTACAGACCAAAAGACACTCAGGAAAGAATTCTTCATAGATTAAAGATCGCTCAAGGCCACTTAAAAAAAGTGGTAAAAATGGTTGAGTGTGATGAATATTGTATAGATATACTTCACCAATCTCACGCCGTTCAAAAAGCCCTAAAAGAGACTGATAATTTGATGCTGGAAAACCATTTAAAAACTTGTGCTGCAGATGCAATTTCACGCGGTGAAAAAAATGAAGCTATTTCTGAAGTAATGCAGGTGTTCAAAAAAATGTCTTGACCTGTTACAGGGGTGATTTAATGGCAATTGACAAAATTTTAGTAATACTTTTTAGCTTAATGAGTACCGGATTCGTCTACTGGTTCTTTTTAATGAAAAATTCTAAAGACGTTGTTGCTGCGGGCAAATCTATAAATATTATTGTTGATGGTGGTTACCAACCTGAAACTATATCAATTGCTCTGGGCAGCACAACCACCCTTACTTTTTTGCGCCGTGACCCCAGTAGTTGCCTTGAAGAGGTAGTGCTTCCAGATTTTAAAATACGCAAATTTCTTCCTTTGAATAAGAAAGTGAACATTTCTATTTCGCCCAAAAAAGCGGGGGAATATGAAATCGTCTGTGGCATGAATATGTTCCATGGAAAGATACTGGTGAAATAATATGGTAGAAATCAAGAAAACTTATTCAGTTGTCGGAATGCACTGTGCGTCTTGTGTGGGTGTCATTGAAAAATCTCTTACCAGGACTCCCGGTGTCAAAGTTGCAAATGTTAACCTGGCGACTGAAAAAGCAACGGTCATGTTTGACCCAGATATTTGCACAGAGGATCAACTTGAATCTGCTGTATCTAATGTCGGTTACAAAATAATCACTAAAGATGATGTTATCTCCCCTGATCTGGAAAAAGAACAAAAAGCAAAAGAACTTAAGGTCTTGAGAAATAAAGTTGCTGTAAGTTTGTTTTTAGGAGCATTAATTTTATGGGGAAGTTTCCCCGTTCTTTCAACTACCGCTCCTGTCCTTCTGAAAAACTTTTGGATCCAACTTTTACTTGCTACTCCTGTTCAGTTTTGGGCAGGTTGGATATTTTACAGGGCAACAATTCCTGCACTAAAACATAGGACAGCAAATATGGATACCTTGGTGGCAATTGGTACAACTGTTGCTTTTTTATATTCAGTTTTTGTGACGGTATTTCCCAGTATCGTAATGAATTTAGGTATTGAGGCTATGCCGTACTTTGATGTGGCGACTATTGTGATTGGGCTTATATTGCTCGGCCGTTATTTTGAAGCAAGAGCCAAAGGGCAAACGTCAGAAGCAATTAAAAAATTGATAGGAATGCAGGCCAAGACAGCTAGGGTTTTGGTAAACGGTAAAGAAATTGATGTTCCAATTGAGCAGGTGGTTATTGGTTCTATAATCAGGGTCAGGCCTGGAGAAAAAATTCCCGTTGATGGAATTCTACAAGATGGAGAATCATCAATAGATGAATCAATGATAACTGGTGAAAGTCTCCCCGTTGATAAAATAAAAGGTGACACGGTCGTCGGAGCAACTCTTAATAAAACAGGTACATTTACTTACAAAGCAACTAAGGTTGGTTCGGATACAATGCTTGCCCAGATCATAAAATTGGTTCAGGACGCCCAGGGCAGTAAAGCTCCCATTCAGCGAATCGTAGACTTGATTTCTTCGTATTTCGTGCCAGTTGTTATTATGCTTGCAATCGCTACCTTTGCCGTTTGGTATGTGGTGGGTCCGGCTCCAAGTTTAGCATTTGCCATGCTTAACATGGTGGCGGTTCTCATTATTGCCTGCCCTTGCGCAATGGGACTGGCGACACCGACGGCCATTATGGTGGGAACGGGAAAGGGTGCCGAGCAGGGAATTTTAATAAAAGACGCAGAGAGTCTGGAAATTGCTCATAAAGTCAACACGATTATTTTTGATAAAACCGGAACTTTGACGCGTGGCAAGCCAGAGGTCACAGATATTGTCCCAATTGGCAAACATTCCGTAAATGAGATTTTGAAATTAGCAGCATCTCTGGAAAAAGGGTCAGAGCATTCGCTGGCTGAAGCAATTGTTAAAAGTGCTGAGAATAAAAAAATCAAACTTGAAAAAACTGGTAAATTTAAAGCGGTATCCGGTTTTGGGGTGGAAGGGATTGCATCCGGAAAGCAACTTTTTTTTGGAAACAGAAAGTTGATGGAGAGAGAAAAAGTAGATTTCCGGTCGCACATTGCCCAAATTGAAAAATTAGAAACTGAAGGTAAAACAGTGATGTTGCTTTCGGTTGATAAAAATTTGGTTGGTTTGATAGCTGTTGCCGATACAGTAAAAGAAAGTGCGAAAGCAGGTGTCGAAGCGCTAAGGCGAAAAGGGATCGAGGTCGTGATGATTACTGGTGACAATAAACGGACTGCAGAGGCTATCGCTAAAAAACTTGGAATTGATAGGGTGCTTGCCGAGGTGTTACCGGACCAAAAGGAAGCCGAAGTTAGAAAAATTCAAGCAGAAGGAAAAGTAGTTGCAATGGTTGGGGATGGTATCAATGATGCTCCGGCACTGGCTCAAGCGAACGTAGGGATTGCTATGGGGAGCGGAACGGATGTTGCGATTGAAGCTGCAGATATTACCCTTGTAAATCGCGACTTAAGAACCGTTGCGTCTGCCATAGAACTTTCCAGGAAAACCATGAGAACTATCAAAATGAATTTATTCTGGGCCTTTGGATACAATATTCTCTTGATTCCTGTTGCCATGGGCGCTCTTTATCCGTTTTTTCATATACTCTTAAATCCAATTTTTGCATCCGTTGCTATGGCAAGCAGTTCAATTTCAGTTGTTTCAAACTCACTTTTATTAAAAAGGTACAGATTATAATCAAGTTTATGAATTTAAAAAAACGATCATACTGAATTTGACAATGTTTTTGACAAACCTTTAAAATGGGAGTGTGAAAAATGAATTTTAAGAAAATACTCAAATTTTTTATAATTTTTGCTATTTTCGGTTTGTCATTTTCTTCTTTTTTGTCGTTAAATCACAATACGGGAGACGAGCATAATGAGAAAATGTCCAGTTGCCTCTTTATGGCTACAGGCTCAACTACATGTCAAATGAGTGTAGGCGAACATCTTTTAGTGTGGCAAGAAACATTTATAGCTAGCATTAATTCTAATTTTATTTTTGTTATTAGTTTCTTATCGGTTTTACTATTAGTTTCTTATATAAAGCATATGGGGACCGATCCCCCTTTGCGATTTCTTAAAAAATACGAAGTCGAAAACCATAGGTTAAATATTTTTAATTATCTTCTGCGGGCCTTATCAAAAGGCTTGGTTCACCCTGAAATTTACGCCTAAATACCAATAACCCATTTCCCGCTTGTTGAGTAAACCTTTTAGTTTACAGAATTTTATGAAATTGATGAAAAAAACTTAAAAAATGAATAGAAAAATTTTCTTTAACCCAGTAGTAATAATGATAGTGGCAACTGTTGCGATTGTTGTTTTGGGGGTTTTGTTATTTTCAAAAACATCCACTGGATCCTCCGCTTCAAACAAAAAAGCTACAGCCGGGAATCCCGCTCCAGATTTTGCGTTGCCATCGACAGAAAACCAAACTGTTACGCTTTCGTCATTTAGAGGTACAAGGAATGTTTTAATCTTTTTTCATGAAGGTTTATCTTGTGATCCCTGTATGCAACAAATGCCTGAGTTGGAAAAAGTAACTGAAGAATTTGAAAAAATGAATGTTGAGGTTCTTTATGTGACTTTTGACCCTGTTGACCAGTCGAAAGAGGCAAAAGCTCGTTTTGGTATAAAAAAACCTATCCTTTCTTATAACTTGGCCAAGACAGAGGTGGATTATGACCTTACAAATTATTCAATGGATATGGGTAGGAGAGCAGGCCACACATTTGTACTGGTTGACTTAAATGGCCAGATAATATGGCGAAAGGATTATTGGCCGGGTCTGGGACATATGGTTACCGGAGGAACTATGTTTGTTAAATCAAATGAAATCGTTGACGAAGTAAAAAAATATCTTGATAAACCATGATGCCAATTGCAAATTTAACATTTACTTCTTTATTTACAAGCGCATCGCTGATTGTTGCTTTTTTCGGAGGGATGGTAATGCTTTTTGCGCCATGCTGTATAACTTTGATGTTACCGGCATATTTGGGTACGGTCTTCAAATCCAAATCAAAAGTTATGCTTATGACTTTGGTATTTGCCACTGGGGTTGCAACAATTATGCTTCCGCTTGTTCTTGGTGCCCGTTTTCTGGCTTCTTTTTTTAACGATTATCACATCTTTGTTTTTGCGGGTGGCAGTATGTTTATGATTGCCATTGGTATAATGTCATTTTTTAATAAAACCGTTGAGCTTCCATTTATTTCAAAAATCCAGGCGCCTAAAGTAACGAACGTTGGCACAACTTATTTATTGGGGGTTGTTTCCGGTATTTCTAGTACTTGTTGTGCGCCAGTTCTTTTTGGTGCCCTGTCTCTGGCTGCCCTATCCCCGACTATGGTTATGGCGGCAGGTGTGGGCCTTGCATATACTTTTGGCATAGTTTTCCCGCTTTTTTTATTATCGCTTTTATTTGAAAAAGGAATACAAAAAAGAATGATGAGCCTGCGGACAAAAACTCTAAAATTAGGAAGTTATCAAACTCCCCTTTCAAATTTTATTTCTTTTTTGATTTTTACAATGACAGGAATTGTCTTTCTTGTTTTGGCCCTTACAGACCGACTCCAAATGAATGAGGCGGCTGTTAACTTTGCTATAGAGCTTAAGGCCTGGGTTGACACCGTTACGATGCCCATTAAAAATATCCCTTATAGTGAAACTTTGTTTGCTTTTTTGTTACTTTGTATTTTCATTTATTTTATATATTTAGGTATAAAGGACGGAAAGGGTGGACGTTGATGTATGGTTGTTCGGAGAGGAGGTGCTTTTATGTGTGATCTTAAAACAATGATAAAATTTGGTGCGGTAATTGCTGTTCCATTTGTTTTGGGTTTTGTTTTCTTCCCGTCACTTCGAGCGGTTATTATCGGTCTTGCGCCATTTGCTTTATTTGCAATATGTCCTTTGGTGATGCTTTTTTATATGAAAGGAATGAGTGACAAAAAAGAGAGTTCTTGCTCTGAGTGTGAGCACAAACATAAAAAGGAGACGATAGAAAAAAAGGTCTAATCTGATGAGTGACGATCAAGGTTTGAAAAAAATAGAACTTAAAATCTATGGTATGACTTGCACAAGTTGCGAGGTTTTAATACTGCAAAAATTTAGACAAATTGCCGGTATTGAAAAAGCTTATGCCCATTATGAGGAAGGTAAAGCCGAAATTTATTGTTCACAAGAGCCAACAATATCTTACCTGCAAGAAGTATTGGCTGAATATAATTTTAAGGTTGTGCTATGGGGAGATAGAGAGAAAAAAAGGCCAAAAACATCAAGAGCCCAAACTTCAACAAAAGATTTTTTAAAAATCTTGCCGATTTTTCTTCTTATTGCTGGAGTCTATTTAGTTTTTAAAAGGTTTGACTTTGCCTCTCAGATTCAAAATACAGAAAGTGTCAATCTTTGGATAATTTTTATTACGGGATTAACAGTTGGTGGATTAACATGCCTTGCTGTTCAAGGAGGTCTGTTGACTTCTGTTATTGCGGCCAGGGAAGAAGAAAGTGCGCTAGGACGTGGAACTGCAAAACACGCAATGTATGCAACAGGCGTTTTTTTAGTCACTAAGTATATAGCTTATGTACTTTTAGGATTTATTTTGGGGGCATTTGGAGGAGCGTTAAATATCAGCGGTAGGGTACAAACAATAATGCAGCTGGTAGCAGGTCTGTATATGGTGGCTGTTGCGTTTAACTTATTGAACATTCACCCAATTTTTAGGTACGCAATTATTCAACCACCCAGATTTTTAACCAGAATGGTCAGGAATCAATCGAAATCCAAAGATTTATTTGCGCCTGCACTACTGGGCGGAATGACAGTCTTTATCCCCTGTGGGACAACAATTGCAATGGAAGCACTGGCTATAAGCAGCGCGAATGCTTTTGTCGGGGCATCGATTATGGCCGTTTTTATTCTTGGAACAATGCCACTTTTTTTTGGAATCGGAGCCATAACTTCGGTCATGGGGGAAACATTTAAATCCAAGTTTTTAAAGCTGGCTGCGGTTGCGGTCATTTATCTAGGTGTTACTTCTATTAATGGCTCGCTTACGGCACTTGGTTCCCCTGTTACATTACAGGCAGTGGCTGATAATTTTCCCAAATTGGTTAAGCTTGGGAATAGTAGTGACACTGCCTCAAGTAGTCAATTGCTTTCCCAAAATCCGGAGATTGAAGTTACGTCCCGAGGTTATACTCCCAATTATCTAAAAGTTAATAAGGGGCAGGAAGTAATACTGACTCTCAAAAGCAAAGATGCCTATAGTTGCGCTTCGGCTTTTAGGATTCCAAGTTTGGGCATAAGCCTTAATTTGAAAGCCAATGATGTCCAGACGGTTAAATTTACACCGGTAAAGGAAGGCAGGATAACTTTTGTCTGTTCTATGGGCATGTATCGGGGGGTGATTGAGGTTATATGAGCAAAATAGTTGCGAAAAAATTAAAGATAACCGGAATGCATTGCAGTTCTTGTGCAATGAGTATTGATATGGATTTAGAAGATTTAGATGGCTTACAGGAGGCCAGGACTAGTTTTGCAAAGCAAGAGACTGACGTAGTATACGACGAAGAAATTGTAGATTTGCCAAAAATTTTAGATCAAATTAGAAAGACTGGATATTTGGCCCAGGAATGATTAGACAAGCAAGCCTATTTTATTTTTTAGCCAATCGGTTGTAGATCTCGATAGTGCCATAGGTTGTCACCCAAGCAAGAGCTACTGCGCTTACCAGGCCTAAAATTACAGACCCTAAATTTGGACTGAAAGTCGCTTTGACTAAATCAAGATTTATGGTATGCATCCAGGATTGGGCGACAGCAAAAAGCAAATCGGGTATCATACGACAACTGGGCACAAGATGCGACCAATACGGCTATCACTGTTGCAGTAGTGTTTACAAAATTATGGCAAATATTATTACAATGTTTAAAGTTCTTATCATGAGCAACACTCCTTTATTCTTTGTTCATATTTTTGAGGGTCAGAGATGTTGTCAAGAGTAATCTCGGCTTGATAACCACCCGAGGCACTTGTTGAAAGCATAATTGTGCCAAAGTTAAACAGTTTGCCAAAAAAGGATTGTTGCACGGTAATGGAACGGATGAGGTCAAAATCGTAAACTTTTTCTTTCGAACTCAACACCCCCGTCCTTTTTATTATATGCTTATCGGTAAGGTAGTAGACGTTGTTGGCCCATGAGAGAACCAATAGCAATATAAGGTACATCTCCAGAAAAATTTTGGCAGAAGCAAGAATCAAGAATCCAATTGAAAGATGATGATGCACGCTATACGGTATTTCAAACTGCACATTCAAAAAATAATAGATCACGAGGTATGCCAGTTCGAACAGTGCGAGTAGAAAGATTATTTTAAATCCTAAAATAAATGGGCTGCCTCTAATGGGTTCAATCCCATGCGTTTGCTTTGCCATTTTAACCGCTAAATGTTAATTTAAAACTTTTAAAATGCGGAATGTGCGCAGGTGTAGTCTTAGAATATTGCTTATATTTGTCACCAAATTTCTTTATCATCTCTTTTTCCTCAGTGCCTGCAAGTTTTGCATACATCACAACAAGAATAGGAAACATAACAATGGTAATAATTGTTGGCCATTGAAGCAGGAATCCGAACATAATTGCAACAAACCCTACATATTGAGGATGACGCAAGCGAGCGTATATTCCAGAAGTTGCCAAAGTATGTTTTTTCTGTGCTCTATATAACTTCTCCCATGCTGATGAGAGCATAATAAAGCCTCCGCCTATAAAAATGTAACTTAGAATATGCAAAGGACTTAAGTGTGGATCTCCTTTCCATCCGAGCAGTGTTTCCGGAAGATGTCCTGCGTTATGTGAATATAAATTTAAACCTGGAAACTGGGAACTTAACCAGCCGGATAATAAATAAATTGACAGGGGGAACCCATACATTTCCGTAAATAGGGCAACGATGAAGGCTGAAAACATGCCAAAAGAGCGCCAATCGCGGGGCGTTTTTGGCTTTGTGAAGCTGAAGGCAAAAATGATAAAAATGGCTGTATTTATAATTACCAAAGGCCACAGCCCATATGCCGGTGCGTTATCCATGATGTCCTCTTTTCCCCTTTATGCTAGGCCCACCGTGGTCTCCGTGTCCTTTATGCATAAAAACATGCATAAAAATAAACAGGCCTAGTAAAAGATATTGGGAGTTGCCAAAAATGTGCGCTCTGTGTTCAAAAAACAAATAAAAGCTAATAACGGCAAGAGAGATGATTAAGATTATTTTTGTTTGATTATTCATAACATTTCTTAACTTATATTTTATATAAAGTCTAGGAATTGTAAGTCATTACTATGGCTTACAATCTCAGGGCTTTATTTTGCAAATTTGTTATACAAAGATGCTCCTGCATAAGCAGTAACCCAAACCAAAACCCCAGTGGTAATTCCCCCCAATAAAAATGCGCCTATGTCCATGGGAGCTGCGCCTCTGACAGCCTCCAGATTAAACGTATGAAACCAGCTCTGGCCAACGGCAAAGAGTAAATCCGGCACAATCAAGGTTAGCACCCTACAGCCAATATAAAGTCCTATACCTACTATCGTAAACGCATTTGCAAACGCTTGCGGTTTTAACATTTTTTATCTCACCCCCTTTCATATTTAATCTTTTGTTAAACTTCAATAAGACTTTTTTCAGCCCTGTTTAGCAAAACGGCATTTGTGGCAACAATTATCGAGGATAGACTCATCAAAAGTGCTGCCCATTCCGGGCGCAGAGAAATTCCAAATTTCGGATAAAGAACTCCTGCTGCTATTGGTATTGCTAAAAGATTGTAAATTGATGCCCAAAAAAGATTCTGTTTCATCTTGGTAACGGTTGCCTTAGAAAGTCGAATTGCCCGCAAGATATCGGCGGGGTCTGATTTCATAAGGACAACCTTGGCAGTTTCGATGGCTACATCTGTTCCGGCTCCTATTGCAATGCCAATATCTGCCTGGGCCAGTGCAGGTGCATCGTTGACCCCATCTCCAACCATAGCAGTGAATTTCCCTTCTTCCTGCAGCTTTTTTACATACTTGGCCTTATCTTCCGGTAAAACCTCCGCAAAAATCCTTTTTATACCTAGCTGCTTACCGATCTCTTCGGCAGTTTTTTGATTGTCACCGGTAATCATTGCGATTTCCAGTCCTGATTCCTGCATTCTCGCAATTGCCAACTTTGCATTTTCCTTGACTGGATCTGCAGCAGCCGCAACTCCAGCAACTTTACCGTTTATGGCAAGAATCATAATTGTTTTTCCTTCCGAAAGCAGTTTTTCTATTTCTTTTTGTAGAGGTGTTACGTCAATGCTTTTGTCTTTCATTAGCTTGATAGTTCCGACCAGTACGTGTTTGCCGTCTACGTTTGCCTCTACACCGCGACCTGCGAGGTTATTAAATTTCTCTATTTTTGTTGGAATTATTAGTCCCCTTTTTTTGGCTTCCTCGATAACTGCTAAACTCAGCGGATGGTTTGATTTTGTCTCGGTAGCAGCATCGAGCTTTAGCAGTTCCTCTTCGGTAAAACCACCAACAGCAATAACATCGGTGATTTTAGGCTTACCCTCTGTTAATGTACCAGTTTTATCCAGAACTATTGCCTGGATTTTGGACACCTGTTCAAGGGTCGTGGCATCTTTTATTAGAATGTTGTGTTTGGCTCCGAGACCTGTTCCAACAGCAACAGCAGTTGGAGTGGCAAGACCAAGTGCATCAGGGCAGGCAATAACGGTTGTTGAAATTGCAAATGTTAAAGCAACAAGTATTGGCGCACCTAAAATAAAGTACCATCCTCCAAATGCCAGTAGTCCACCACCGACTGCGACAATTACCAAATACTGGGCAAACCGATCGGCGATTTTTTGTCCAGGCGCCTTTGAGTTTTGGGCGATTTCCACCATTTTGACTATCTGGGCAAGAGCTGTGTCTTTACCCACTTTGGTTGCCTTAAACCTCACCGAGCCTGATTGATTAATAGAGCCACCGATAACCTGGTCACCTTGTCTCTTTTCAACCGGAAGTGATTCACCTGTAACCAAAGATTCATCGATTGCTGTTTCGCCTTCTGTTATTTCTCCGTCCACAGGCACCTTATCGCCAGGTTTCAAAATTAAAATATCTCCAAGTTTTACCTCAGAAGTTGGAATTTCAATTTCTTTTTCTCCTCTTATAACACGCGCCTTGGGAGGGACGAGATTAAACAGCGCTTGGAGTGCATCTGTGGTTCCTCGACGGGACTTCATCTCCATCCGATGGCCAAATAAAACAAATGTGATAAGAAGGGCTGCTGCTTCATAGTAGGAGTCGCTGCTGCCCAGAAATGTTAAAAGTACACTAAATGCATAGGCTGCTGTTATACCAACGGCAATAAGTACAGCCATATTTAGAGTTTTCTGCTTCAGGGCTTGGTAAGTGGAATAAAGAAAGATCCAACCCGAATAAAAAAAGACCGGAGTGGTCAGAATTAGCAAAATCCAGGCCGCAGGAATTGGCGCTGGTAAAGCGATTCTTAAAATCTTTTCACCTAAGGGGGAGTAAGCAATTATCGGAATGGAGACGATAAGAGAGAAGAAAAATTTGTTTCTGATATCTTCCTCCATCAGTTTTGCCATTTCACGACCTGCGAGACCACCGTGTTCCATACCCATGGTCATGGTCATACTCATTTTGAATTTTTCCCAAAAAGACATTTCGGATGCAGGCTTCATCATATGCTCTCCATACTTCATAACGCTGTGATCCATTTTCATTTCAGTCTCGACAAGCTTCATCCCGCACTTTGGGCAAGTGCCAGGGTTATCTTGCTGTACCTCTGGGTGCATCGGGCATATATATTTAGTTGACATTATTTACCTTTCTTTTCGTTGTCTCCTTTTTTCCAAAGCCAACGGGCAAGAGCAATTAAAACTGCTAAAATTACTATCCAACTTATTAAACAGAAAATTGAACCTAACCAAAAGCCAAACCCATTTCCCCATGCCCACATCATCGGATGATTTGCCCAATAATTTCCGCTATTTGTGGCATTATTTTGGAAATATCCGTCACTGCCATAGCGCATCATTTGTGCAAGCAACATTTATATCACCTCCTAGCTTTATCAAAAATTTCGATAATTTCGCCTATCGATTTGTCTTTGTCCTTGCTTTGCATGGCATTCGAAACATGTTCCTCAAGGTGTCCCTTAAGAATTAAATGATCAACAGCGCGCAAGGCAGATTGAACAGCTAAAGATTGCTGCAAAATATCTATACAATATTTTTCAGATTCAACCTGCGAAATTACATGATCCAGGTGTCCCCTAGCAGTACGCAATCTTTTGAGTGCATTTTCTTTAACCGTTTTTTGCATGCTTATAGCCTACCCCCTTGGGTAGGATTTGTCAAGTTAGCGGGGTGGGGGATTTTACCTTGAGGAGTTTGATATATATTTTCGCGGTGCTCTAATATATAATCTTGCCGAAATGAAGATTTATACAAAAACTGGCGATGGTGGAACAACTACCCTTTTTGGCGGGAAAAGGGTTGATAAAAATTCGGCTCGGATTGAGGCATATGGATGTGTTGATGAGTTGAATAGCTTGATTGGTGTTGTAATTGCCCAGATCAAAGAATCGTCATTGCGAGTTCCGATTAGATCGGAACGAAGCAATCAGCTCAATCAAGATCGCCACGATCTCGTTAAACTCGACCTCGCGATGACAATTAAGAATAACTGGAAAAATATAGTAAAAAAATTCCTACGTATTCAGGGTGAACTTTTTGTTTTGGGGACAGATTTGGCAACACCTACTGACGTGAGGGTCTCCACTTCGCTAAAGCTTCGAGGAGCAAGTAAAATTCCAAGGGTTACAAGAACTTTTGTCACACGGCTTGAGAAGGAAATTGATTTTTTTGATAAGTTATTACCAGCTCTTAAGAGCTTTATTTTGCCCGGAGGTTCAAAAACTGGATCAAAACTTCATTTTGCAAGAACAATAGCAAGACGAGCCGAGAGAAGAATTGTTGATCTCTCAAACACAGAAAAAATTAATCAAAATAGTCTTGTCTACATTAACCGTTTATCGGATTGGTTGTTTGTCTTGGCAAGATATGTGAATCAATTGGAAAAAGTTAAAGAAGTTCCGTGGAAAGGAAGAGGTCGCTAGGGTGGAGAGTTTTGTTTATCAAGGAGAAACAAAAAACGGAATTAGATACGTTATTAGATATCCAAATGAAAACGATGCCGAAAAAATGTGTCTTTATATAAATACTCTTTCTAGAGAAAAAACTTTTATAAGATATCAAGGGGAGGTTGTGACCCTTGATCAAGAAGGATCATTTTTAAATAATCAGCTTAATAAAATAAAAAACAACCAAGCAGTAATGCTGCTTATAGAAGCGGACGGAAGGTTATTGGGAATAAGCGGGGTAGAAATGAGGGATAAAGCAGAAAGGATAACTGGGGAATTTGGTATTTCTATATTAAATGAAATTAGAGGTGAAGGTATCGGAAAGTTATTAATGGAGCTGGTGTTGAGGGAAGCAGCAGAAGGGCTTCATGGCCTTAAGATTATTACTTTATCTGTGTTTGGCAACAATTCTAAAGCAAGAAAGATGTATGAAAAATTTGGATTTAAGGAATATGGGATTTTACCAGATGGCGTTTTGCATCAAGGCAAAGAAGTTGACCATATATTTATGTATAAATCAGTAAAGGAAATCTGAAACCCTAGAGATGTCACCGGTTAAAATTTGGTGGCTATCTGTAACTTGAGTATCACTTTCGTTTTTATTAAAGAGAACTCCCAGGCCAAAACCAAAGAGCTCGAGTGGTACTTTTAGATCTCCGGCATACGAATCACCAACCATAATAGTGTTCTCAAAGTCGACTGGTTCACCCATATCGTCAGCTGCTAACATAATTGCTTTTTGGAAGAAGTCTATATGTGGCTTATCTTCGGGATCACCTGTTGAAATCAAGTTAAAATGAATTCCTTTTTCTCTTAACAACTCAATTCTTTCCCTTTTCAAATTTTCGGAATACTTTGGGTCATAAGAAAAAGTGCCGTCTGTTTGCATTTTTAATCTTGCATCGCTGCCGGTAATTAAATAAATTGGCCTGCCATGCTTTTTAATTTCGGCAATTAGTTCTTTTACTCCCACAAATACTTCAGTCTTTTGTCCTAAATCCCACCAATATGCGTCTGCTGCTTCGTGCACAAGCTCCGGCGAGACTTCCACTCCTGCTTCTTCGGCTGCAAGTTTGACGAAAATTTCTCTGCTCCATTTTTTGGGTACATAAGTTTTATCTGATTGTAACGATTCAATTTTGGCCAATAATTTTTTATGTTCTTTTATTTTTTTCGGGTCTGTGGCTTGGTGTCCTACAAGCATTAAATTGAAAATTGCTATGAAATTAGCTTTAATTTCTTTTGCTTTTTGCTCACTGAATTTGGCTTCAAAAACTTTTCTAACGCCATCTGCTGCTATTTCTGTTGTTCCTCCCGTATCGATAAGTGTGTCATCGATATCAAAAAACCAAATAGATTTGTCCCAGGGAATTTTTTGAATTTCTTTTTTTTCCATTTCTACATCACCGACCATTTATTTTATTATACTTTTTTAATTTCCTCGAACTCTTCTTGTGATAAATTTCGGAATTTACCCAAAGATAAACTTCCCATCTTTATTGGTCCGATTGAAATACGTTTAAGTTCAACTACATGTAAATGCAAGGCTGCCGTCATCCGGCGGATTTGGCGTTTTTTGCCTTCGTAAAGTGTTATTTCCAAAATGCTGTGGCGGGGGAGAGACTGGGATTTTATTTTTACGTCTGCCGGTTTTGTTATGCCGTCTTCTAACTTAATCCCCTTTCTCATCATTTCCAACTGAGTAGCAGAAACTCCTCCCAACACTTTTACTTCGTAAGTTTTTGGTATGTGGAATTTGGGGTGGGTTAATTTTAGGGCCAGTTCTCCATCGTTGGTTAAAAGAATTAAGCCAGTTGAGTCTCTGTCTAGTCTGCCTACCGGGTAAAGGCGGACTTTGGACGACACCAATTCCAAAACGTTCTTCTCCCCTTTTATTTTGGCGGCTGTTGACGTGTACCCTGTCGGCTTGTTTAGGACGATGTAAACTTTTGGCTCTCCCCTATTTTGGACTTTCTTATCATCGACGGTTAGTTGATCTTTTTGCGGATCTATCAGCTGACCCACACTTGCGACCTTGTTATTGACCTTGACTCTCCCCTCTTCGACCATTTCGTCTATTTTTCGGCGTGAGGCAATGCCGAGTGAGGCGAGATATTTATTGATACGCATGGGGGAATTATACTAACTCAAGTGTTCAGCTGCATTTACTCCAACCGCATGAAGGAGAGACGCATTTACGGCAGCCTTCTAGGTAGGCAACCGGACTTCCGCAGTCGGGGCAGCTGTTGAATTTAGTTTCTATCATCTTTTCCTCATGGATAGAAGCAGATGATATGTAACCTGCTTTTACCGCCACTGCTGCCATGCTTAAAGGTGCAAGAGGCGCTGTGGTAAGCGGAATTTGGGCAACTTCGGCTATTGTTTTCCCGTTGGTGTGACCATTACTGTGGCCATTGGTGTGCCCGTTTGAATGGCCGTTAGTGTGACTGCTGATACTCAGGTAGTGACCATTTCCGTTGCCACTTGTTTGGGGTGATGACTTGGCGATTTCTTCTTGTGTTGACCCGCTTTCATCCAAAACCGGCAGCTGAAGTTGTTTTGCACGGGCTATCTCAAGGAGAGACTTACCCACAGCATCGAAAGCGGATAGTACCGAATCCGGACCTAAACCATACGGGGTACCGCAGGAAATTCCAACCAGGTCTGTTGCCACTTCTTCCAGCGACGCGCCGTATTTAAGGGCTCGGGATGCTAAGCGTCCGGTTACTTCTGCGGCCCCTGCGACATAACCGCCTGTTTTACCAATATTTACAAAAACTTCGACTGGCGTACCGTCTCCGTCCCGGAAAACCGATGTGTAAACCTGGCCAACATCTGCCTTTTTCCTAACACGCATACCCCATGCTTCTTGGGGAGTCGGGCGCTTGGCCGGGACATATGGCATCGCTTCTCCCTCTTCAGTAACTCTTTTGCCTGTCATTTGGTCGTAATACGATTTACCCTTTTTAACTTCCAAAACTTGTTTCATGCGAGAACCGTCACGGTAAATGGTAATCATGTTGCACCCAAGTTCGTAGCTTAACCAGTAAGCTTCACGGACGTCCTCAACCGTTGCCTTGTTGGGGAAGTTGATGGTTTTACTTATTCCATTATCTGTAAACTTTTGGAAGGCTGCTGCCATACGTACGTGGTCTTTAGGGGCAATGTCTCCGGCAACTACAAAAGATTTTTTAAGCTCCTGGGGAATTTCGTCTATGTTCTGAATTGAACCGTGGTTTTCCTCAACTTTGGCGAGTAGATCTTCGCTATCCAAGCCATTTTCCTTTAATGCCTCTAAAAAGTATGGGTTTGTTGTAAATAACCTTTTGCCCTCTATTGTATTTTTGGCGTAAGTTAGGGCAAAGTGTGGTTCGATACCGCTGGAACAATCGGCAAGAAGAGAGATTGTGCCCGTTGGAGCAATTGTGGTTCTTGCCCCATTCCTGGGTTTGAGTTTTTCCCGGCCATCGTATCTGGATCCTTTAAACGCCGGGAAAACACCTCTTGTTTTGGCGAGTGCCTCGCTTGCAGTATCTGCTTCTGTTTGCACAAATTTCATGACTTTTTCGGCTAGATCGAAACCTTCCTGGGTATCGTAACCAATTCCAAGTTTGACCAACATGTCTGCCCAACCCATGACGCCGAGTCCAATCCTACGGATTTTACTCGTCAAATTATCTATCTCTTCAACCGGGTATTCGTTCATGTCCAAAACGTTATCTAGAAAGTGAATAGCGGTGTGGATAGACGAGCGCATATCGTTCCAATCAATCTCCTTATTTTCCTTAACCCTTCGATCACTTTCAGGGTAAACAAACTTTGAGAGATTGATTGAGCCGAGTGTGCAAGCGTCGTACGGGAGGAGTGGCTGCTCCGCGCACGGATTAGTTGCTTCTATTGTGCCGATTTGGGGTGTCGGGTTTGCGCGGGAGTTATTAACCCTATCTATTAAGATCATACCGGGGTCTCCATATTGCCAAGCAAGTTTTGTGATAAGGTCAAAAACCTTTTTGGCGTTAAGACGGCCACTTACCTCGCCTGTTCTTGGATTTATAAGTTTATAACCTTCTCCTTTTTGCTTTGCTTCACAAAGATCGTAGAGTTTTAGTACTGCTTCTTCTACGCGGACATTTTTAAGGTCCAAGTCCCGAATTGCGTATGCTTCTTTTAGCTCTTCTATGACTTCATCTATCTTTTGACTTTCTTCTTCACTTGTACTGCCCATTTGCTTTTCGTCTTTTTTTACCTGTTCCATAAATTCTTCCGTTACCGTTACGGAAATGTTGAAGTTTGTCAGAGAAAATTCGTCTACTTTGTGGACTGCAAAGCGGAGAATATCCGGATGATTGTAATGCAGTATTCCCATATTGGCGCCTCTTCTGACTCCGCCCTGACGGATTTGGGAAGTTACATCGTTGTATGCCTGCAGGAAAGCAACCGGTCCGGTTGTTTTACCTTTACTGGTACCAATTACGTCGTCTTTGGGCCTGAGGCGCGAGAATGAAAAACCTGTGCCACCGCCCATTTTATGGATCATGGCCATATCGCGCATAGTTTTTAAAATGGATTCCAGATCATCTTCTACGGGCAACACAAAACAAGCAGATAGTGATTGGCCGGTTTTGCCGGAATTTACGAGAGTTGGCGTGTTGGGAATGAATTTTTGAGCTGCCATTAGTTTATAGAACTCCTCTGCCGTTCCTGTGTGGCTTTTTGCACTGCCATAAATTCTGTCTGCTGCGCCAATGTAGTAGGCAACTCTCCAAAATAAATCTTTGGGGGTTTCTATAGGTTCACCTTTTTCGTCTCTGAATGAGTAACGGGTTTTGGCAATGTAGGCAGCATTTTGGGAAAGTGTCGGCTCGATTAAATCTTGGGGGGCCTTAGAGATCTGCCTGCCTGCAGTCCGGGCGGCTTCCCTTTGCTTTTTTCTCAAATCTACTTTTATGGGTCTTAAATTTAGGTTTTTTTTCATTTAAATCTTTTTGATAGTTTTGATAATTCCTTTTCGAAATCTCCTATATCTGCAAACTGCCTGTAAACTGATGCGAAACGTATGTAGGCAATTTTGTCTAGCTTTTTAAGCTTTTTTGTAACCAACTCCCCTACAACTTTGCTGGGTACCTCACTTTTTGCGCCTTTTCTTAGTTCGCTTTCTATTTCGTCAACCACTTTTTCTATGCTGTCTGCGGATATTGGCCTTTTCTCACATGATTTTATAATTCCGCTTCTTAGCTTGCCTCTGTCGAAAATTTCCCTTTTACCGTCTTTTTTAACTACCAACAAATCTAAAGTTTCGACCCTCTCAAAAGTTGTGAACCTGCGGCCGCATTTGGCGCATTCGCGCCTTCTTCTTGTTTCCTTACCGCTTGTTCCCTCCCTTTTATCGAGTACTTTAGTTGCGTCGTGCGCACAAAACGGACAAATCACTTTGCTTTTTTTATCACCTTAATATTGGCTGCCCTTTACTTGAAAAATAGCGCTTTCGGTTTTGCAGACTAATGTTTCACGATTATTCCAAAAGCACAATATGTTGTGGTCTAATTTAAGAATGACACCACATGTTGATGCTTGTCAATACCCTAAAATGGGTCAAAAAGTAAATGGTTAATTGTTAATAGCGGATTATATGATAACCCGAATTTTACCCGAAGTCAACTAGTTTACAAACCCTAATAGATCCTTAGATTCCTGAGACATTTTTGCAGGATTCCAGGCTGGCTCAAATGTAAATTCAACTAGAACATCGGAAACTTCTTTATGGGTTTTAAGACGGGAAGTGATGTCCCGTACAAAATAAGCATCGAGCGGGCAACCGGGGGTAGTTAGGGTCATTTGAACGCTAACTTTAGACTGATCTATTGCGATACTGTAGATAAGGCCTAAATCAACTATATTGATGCCAAGTTCCGGATCTATGCACTGCCTCAATTTATCGATCACGTCTTCCTGAGTAACCATTAACTAATTACAATTTACTACACATATCTGCTTCAAGTCAATTTAGATTAGGTTAGATTGACTAAAAAGTTTATTTGAACTAACCTAGCTGTATGGCGGATTCGGACAATTTAATAGTCTTTTTAGCAAAATGGGCGATAAATAGCGTAGTTTTGCTAATATTGTCTGTCATTTTTAGAAATTTTGTTGTTTTGGGTAACGCTAGCATCGCCGGACATTTTGTGGCAGTGTTTGTTGCGCTTATCCTGACGGCCCTACTTTCGACGGTTCCCGTGCTAATTCGTAAAATAGATTTTAAAATGAAGGATGAAAGATTTCTTGTGCTATTATCTGCCATTGTTTTAATGCCAGTCCTTTGGGCTATCAAGTCTCTGGCAATATACACGGGTCTGGGTATAAAAAATAACGTTTTTGTTATTCTAATTTCTATAACTGTTGCAATTGTGCAATATTTTTCTGCAAAATACCTGAAGCAAGTGTTGCAAAAGATATAACGCACGAGTTTAATACTTGTTCAAGTTCTATTAATGTACTCAATAGCTTCTAAATCCGCTATTCGTGTAAGCTTACTGCATGAGCGTTTAAGTTTAAGCGCAAGCGAGGTTGCAGAAAAAAGCGAATTAATTTTTAAAAATTTTCTCAAAAACAGTTTCGAGTTTGGGACTGTTCTTTTATATTTACCAATTAAAAACGAGGTCGATACAAAGCAAGCTATTGCTTACTTTAAATCTAAGAATAAAAAACTGTTTTTACCCTCATACATCAATAAAAAGTGGCAGGTGTTGAGTTTTGTTGACTCGAACAAATTGATTGAGGGACCGTTTGGAATCTTACAACCGGTTAGGGGCGAAACGGTTGATATTTCTAAGATTGACATTGTGATTTTACCTGCAGTTGGTTTTAACAAGGAGGGCTACAGGCTGGGTTATGGCAAAGGTGTATACGATAGGTTGCTTGAGGGCTCAAGAGCATTAAAGGTTGGCCTGGCTTATGATTTTCAGCTAACTAATTTTAAAGTTGAACCACATGACATTAAAATGGATGTAGTTGTTACAGAGGAAATTATTGTAAGGGTTTTACACTAATTATTTTCTCACAAATAAGATTGCTATGGGGAGTCCACGGCCGGGGCCAAATTTGTAACCACTAAACCAAAGAGCGGTAGAACCACCGCTGTCCAGATTGAGTGCATTTTTCATACCCATTGTTTTGAGTACAACAGCCGCGTCGGCAACGGTTGCTTTGGAAACAACGCCTATGTAGGCATAATTATCTTTGCCGCCTATAAATGACCTATTGCCCTTACCGTTTAGCTTACCATCACCGGAACCCGTGAAATTAAGATTGCCGTCCCGCACTAAAAGCGGATAATTGGCTATAACGGAATCTACACCAGTATCTCTTCCCCACTCCAGGCTTTGATTTACAAATCTGGAAGTATTTCCATAGAAAATAGCCGCCGGTATTGTGCTGTAAACGTTGTTATCGCTGTTAAAGTAAACCTTGTTTTTGTTCATGATAAGAGTGTCAAAGGAGTTTTTCTTACCGGAGCAAGATGCGTAAGTTGCCGGACAAAAATAAGGACCATTAATACCGGCGAATGCACCATTTCGGCTAACATAGTCTTTTAGGGCCATGACCGAGCAGTCGTTGCCGCAATTGCTGCTGGAGGCCGTATCTGCAATGACCCGGGCAGAGTTAAGGTCTGCGGCAGCAATGCTAACTGTAAAAGTGCCGCGGTCTGTGACCACTTTTTGCCGAGAATATCCATTACCAGGTAAACTATTGGAAGTAGGCACACTTATGGTCCCTAAAACATTGTCTTGCTCTTGCCGGTTTTCTTCATCTTGCGGCACAGTCAATAACTCTTCTTCCGTTGGGTTTGTTGCGGCTACACTAGCTGAGACAGCATCCTGGGCAGCCTGACGTTTTGTGCCTGCATAATACGAGATAACAATGGCGGATGTTATTAATAAGACTAAGACCAAAAAAACAATTCCGGCAAAGCCTTTTTTAAAGTACATTATATTTAATCTAACAGATAAGTGAGGGTGAGATCAATAATTCGGGTAAGGAATTTGTTTGACTTATTGGCACTCGATCATTAGAATTTTGGGCGGACTTGTTAATGCAAGAGAACAAATACAGCTTGGCTACTACAACGGATGCGACGGCGCAACTAAGATTACCGGAGCAATTTTACCGCTTGGATTTGGAAATACCTCCACGCGTGAATCCCGGAACGTTTAATCTTTTAATAGACGCTTTAAAGTGTGGTGTGGATGCTGAGCTGGAGGACGAAAACAGATTTTTAACATACTTTTACTACGGAACAGATTCCAGTCTCGGCGATTTGGCGCGTTACCGTGGCAGTAAAAACCCAAAGGGAGCCATGGAGGGCAGGCTCATTATCGAAAGTTTGACAATTCTGTGGGCAAGTTTACCGCCAAACGTGCGAGATAAATACGACCCAGATGAAGTAATTGTGCTTAAGGCGCCAGTTCGCAAGGGAACAACCTTGTCCGAAAGAACCAAGTCTAAGATGCGGCAAAAACATTTAGGCAAAAAACACTCAGATGAAACAAAATGGCTTATGAGTAAAATCCATACCGGTGTAAAAGCCAGTGCAGAAACACGGGCTCTTCTTAGCAGAATTCGCAAAGGCAGTGTCAGAGGAGTCCCCTTAGAAAGAATTCCGTTAAGTACCGGGACAGAGCTTTATTAAACTGTATTTTAGACACAGCGCTTAGTCCGTTAAATAATTAGACTGATCGTATTAATTTATAAGAAATGATAAAATTAGGCACATTGCGGAGTCGTCTAACGGTAGGACAACGGATTCTGGATCCGTTTATTGGGGTTC
>JBBTUN010000003.1:0-18310 GCA_038063735.1 Patescibacteria group bacterium | reverse complement strand
CTAAAAAAAATAGCTTTTTTCTAAATTGAAGTCTACAAAAAATTATCAGAAGAGCAAAAGCGATTACCGGCCAGATAATTTGAAATTGGAATTTTGTACCATAGCCAGCCAAAACTACAGCTGCTAAAAACATAATATCCTTAATCGTGTATTTAGAAAAGGTAATTTTGACTATAAGATAAATTGCCAACATAAATAAAAAATGAAATAAACCATCAGAAGTCACACCCGCAGATGAAAAGATAAACATAGGCATAAACGAGACAATACTAGTAAGGCTGAGTCGCAAGAAAATTTTCTTAGGAAAGATAAGTTTTGATATAGTAAAAATAGTTATAACAGTTCCAAAAAATATAAATAAGGAAAAAAATCGAACGGCATAAACTCTGGTAAACAAATCATCATTGCCAAAAAGGTTGTAAATTTTGCTTGCCAGGAAATAGTAAAACAAAGGGTATCTAGAGGACTCTTCTAAGGTCTCAGTCTTGCGGTCGTTGGGGTTATTCAGAGATTCAATTTCTGCCTCGTGGAACCCCTCATAACTTTGTGAATAATCAATTTTATATTCGGGATGGTAGGTAAAACGATTGTTCCCTAATCCGTCTCGTCTGGTTCCTAAAAGTTCCTCAGAGATTTCAATTTCTCGACTAGTAGAAAGTTCATGATATCTTTGGACTCTTCCTTGATCGGCTCTAAATGCTACCTGGCCAAAATGGGCTTGTTCATCTGGAAAATGCCAAATTGGAATTAGTAACTGCCATAATAGAAAATTAAGAAGTAATGCAAAAAGAAACGTAAATTTTATAGATGGTTTTGGCAACTTCATTGGATACCTTGTTAATTTTGTTTTGATACAAATTTTTGATACAAATTTATAAGGCTTCGTGCTTGTTTAGACCAGGTAAGATTTTGGGCAGCGATTTTGCCTTCCCGACCAATTTTGCGCCTTAAAATTGGATCGTCGGCGAGTTTTTCGATGGCCTCTGCGAGTGACTGTACGTCTCCTGCATTGACTAGAAGGCCCGACACACCGTTAACAATAGGGGTGTCAATTTCTTTTGTGGAAATAACTGGTATACCCTTGGCCATTGCCTCCAAAATGGCTGAAGGATAGGCGTCCAGATAAGAAGGTAAGCAAAATATATCGGATCGAGAAAGAACCGACCACTTTCTTGTAGAGTTGATGGGCCCCAAATACTTGGCGTTCACACGCAAAGTTGAAATCTGTCTTTTAAGTTTGGTGACCGCAGAACTTGGCCCAGACCCAGCTATCAATAATTCAACATTTTGATTCTTTTGCTGAACAATTTTCATAGCTTCTAATAAATCAAGAATTCCCTTGCGACTTACAGTTGTCCCTATAAAAGTAACTGACACTTGACCACTCTTTCTTTTTTTACTAAGTTGGGGACTGACTCCATCAACACCTTTTTCCACAAGATATATTCTAGATGTTGACCCAAACTTCTCTCTCAACTTTTCGTAGCCTTTGGGGTGCATTGAAATTACTATTGCACCTCGCCCAAGGCTACCATCCAGATCCACACTTCCCCAGATTTTTGCAATAATGGCAAAAAGTATGTTTTGGAAAATTGCCCAAAGTTTAAATTCTCCTCGCTCTTTCCAGATGTCGACCGAATCTTGTTGACCTTTTTTGTCTTTTGGTAATGGATCGAAGAAATAACAGCTATAGAATACAACTGGCGTATCTTTGATAAAAGGGTAAATTAATGATGGGCAAAATTGCATGTATTGGATAATATCGGGTTTTGATTGTTTAATAACTCTTACCTCGTCAAAAAACATCCTAAGGCGAAAACTACCGTAGCCTCTTCCAAAAGATACGTAGCTGCTGGCAAAATGATGGACAATGCCTTTTTGCTTCAGTACATTACCGAATTCTTTCTGAAATCTTTTAACATGGGACTTTTGAATTTTCGTCGTTAAAATCTCAACTTCTTGGCCTAAATCTGCTAGGGCGCATGCAAGCTCAAAAGTGTCTCTCCATGTCCCTGGATAATAAAACGGGCCGGGCGCACCGCCTGTAACCCATTTATTGATAAGTAGAATTTTCATTTTTCACAATCCTGCTTTTTTCGTGGAAAAGCTACTCTCATTCGAAGAAAGGCTTTGCCTATCCCTTATAAACTTAAACAATTTAATCGAGAAAATAGCTGGATAGATAAAGGGAGTAATTTTGGGTGTTAAAACTGGTACGGTTTCAATTTTTCGCACTAAGCTTGAAAATGTCAACTTTGGTTTTTTTAGTCCATTTTTGGTTAATAAGTAAGTAGCATCTTTTACGTTGAAGAATTTTCGGCGGTCTCTGGCTAATTCTTGATTTCTTTGGCTTTCCGGGCCGTGCCACACTTGCTGGTACCCTCCTGCATGTGAATAATCATGCTTTTGATGAAGTGCCCAAATAACATCCGTGGCATCAATAACTGGGATTTTCAGGTATCTTGCTTTATACACCAACCAGTTATCCCAGGCTGTTCTGCCAACAGCAAAGTCTGGCATCTCAAAATCAATTTTTGGAGTAAATACGAAATAATCGTTAGCACCATATCTATCTAATCTTCCTTCTTTTGAAACACGACTTTTAAGTTTCCCTTGCCATCCGTTTTTAAATTCAAGTTTTGATTTAACATCAAGATTCCAACGTCTACCAGTTAAGAAAAATCTGTGAAGTTTAATCTGTTTGATAGAATCTGTAAAATCACTCATTAAAATAACATCGCAATTAACATAGGCAAATTTATTAAAGTTGGCTACCTTATAGGCGTTTTTGAAAATGTCAGGCAAAAGAGGAGTACCGAATTTATTGGTTTTTACAGCTGTCATGTGCGAAATGCCATATTTTTCCGCAATTTGAGCGGTTTTATATTCGTTTCCTATTAGGACAATTTGACATTTCGGTCGCAGTTTACACCAACTTGCAATAGCATTTTCTTGAATTATGGCAAAATGGCCCCTGAATGCTTTAGGTGTTGTAAAGATGGTCAACATGAACGTAAGCTATATTATAGTATGAAGATTCCATGTCTTCTAATTTGGAGGTTTAGTGCAATACAGGAAGATACGCTGATTTAGTTTGTTTGCAAAAATTTGGTAAGTTCTGGCTTTGTCATCTTCCCGTCTGTGTCCTTTTTTCGTTTGCCAACTAACTCTATATTTGGATTTACTCTTTCTGCCAAAATCTTATCAAGGTTCTTGGCAACTTTGCTGTGATCCCTATTTGCAAAATACCATTCAACAGTCTTTGCGAGTCCTTCGGAGAATTTTACTTGCGGTTCCCAGCCAAGAAGCTCTTTGGCCAATCTATTATTGGCTACTCTATTGGCAGGACCGGTTGGCATTTCTGGATGAAGTTCGATTGTAGCCGTATGGCCGGTGTATTCCAAAATCATTTTAGCAGTTTCAAGAACAGTTAATCTTTCCTCCGAACCAAGGTTAACCGATGTGCCGTCATCGATCTTCTCGGCAGCTAAAAGAAAACCAGAAATTATGTCATCCACAAAAGTCCAATTTCGTACCTGTTTGCCATTGCCCCAAATAACAAAAGGGTTTTGCTTGATAAAAGCCCGAGCAATCATAGCCAAAACTGCGTGATCTTCCTTAGATTTTGGGCCATAGACCACAAAAAACCGACACGATGCAGATTTAATCCCAAACTCTCTTGTGTAAGCTTTTAGAGTCATCTCGGCCATTAATTTTGCCCATCCATACATATTGTCGGCATCGTAGGGTGGGCCCACCTGATTTTCTTTGAGATAGAGCTTTTGACTTGGATCAATCTGCAAAAAATTTGGGTACACACAGCCAGAGGAAGCAAAGACAATCTTTTCAACGTTTGCTTTATGTGCCTGCCAAAAAAGGTTACCGTCCAAGGTCATATTCGTAGCTGGGCCGGCTTGATGTAAATCAACATAGCCACGTCCGCCGTGGTCACCTGCCAAGTGGAAGATCAAATCGACATCTCTAACTGCTTTTTTGGCTACACTACTTTCTCTAAGATCGCCTCTTATAAACTCAACAGACTTCTGCTTTAGGTGACCTTGGATGTTCTCCCTTATACCGGAGGAAAGGTCGTCTACAATACGAACATCTAAATTGTGAGAGACCAGCGTGTCTATTAGATGGGATCCAATAAATGATGCACCACCAGTGACTAAAATCTTCTTACTCTTCCAGAAATACTTATTCATTAGCAATCTTGAATCTTTCTAAACCAATAGCTCGATATTGGGCTACATGTTTGTATTTTAGTGGATTTAACATCCTCCAGCAATCTAGCAAAATAGGTTTTGACCCATGCTTTAGATCATTTGTTTTTATTTTTTTAAACTCTTCCCAAGGAGTAGCGATAACTATAACGTCGGCATCAGCAACACAATCTTTCATTGATCTAGCAAAAATGACCCTTTTAGAGATTAAATCGCCAGTTTTGGGCATAGCTTTAGGATCCCACACATAGACTTTTGCACCTCCTTTTGACAAAAGATTACCAATTTTAACACCAGCAGATTCTTCTGCTACATCGGTATCAGGTTTATAAGCTAGTCCCAGGATGGCTATTTTACAATTTTTATTGACGCTAATCTTCTCAAGCTTTTTTACTATATGATCAATAGTATGTTCATTAACTAAATCGTTAGCTTTGGCAAGCGGAGCATCCACCCCCACTTTATTAGCAAAAGAGGAAAAAGCACGATTATCACGCGGGAAACATGGTCCACCATAAGACAAAGCACCCTTAAGGTATTTGCTACCAATTCGGCTGTCTTGTCCGATGGCGCTGGTTACTATATCAACATCCCCGCCAGATACCTTCTCGCATATTTGGGCCAACGTATTAGCAAAAGAAATTTTGGTGGTAATGTAACTGTTAAGAGCTAACTTGCTAATTTCCGCGTTGACAAAATTCATTCGCCTGATTGGAGGTTTATTTGTACAAAACTTCTTGTAAAACTTTTCAAGTATTAGGCCAGATTTTCTGTCTGATTCTCCAATCATGACAAAATCAGGATTTAATAAATTATCGATAACAGACCCTAGAGCAATAAATTCCGGATTGTAACAAATTCCAAAATCTCTGTTGAGTTTTTTGCCCGATGCATTTTCCAGCACCGGAATAATTTCATTGTCCATTGATTCGGGCATAATTGTGGAGATCACAACTACAAGATGAAACTTATCTTTTTCTGCCAGAACTTTGCCGATTTGTCGAACTGCGCTTACTACATATGCATTTGAAAATGTACCTTTTTTAGTGCTTGGTGTTGGCACAATAACGAATGTAATGTCCGAATTATTTACTGCTTCACTATAGTCGGAAGTTGCCTTTAAATTCTTTCGATTCTTTAGAATCAATTGGGTGAGATTTGGCTCATCAACCGGTGCTTTGCCCTGATTTAAAAGACCAACAAAGTAGGAATTTACATCCAAACCAATAACATTAAATCCTCGAGAAGCACATGTAGCCAAAAAAGGGCTACCCAATTTACCAAGACCTACGACCGAAATTGTTTGCATAGCTATTTAAATATGATATTGGTGATCACTTTACCTCTTGAGAAAGTTTTAATCTCAGTACTTTGAAATCTAATTTCAACAACGGATAAAGTACGATTAAAGAGGCGATTATTACCACAATAGAGATTAAATAGATTACTCCCGTTTGCACTACACTCGAGATAAGCAGAGCTAAAAGTATAGCAATGTTTTGAGCCATCCAGAATAAAGCAGTTAACGGTACGAGATTCCTTTCAACTGAAACATCACCTACTAAAGCGAAGCTCATGGGTCTAAAGATGGCGTACGAAAGTGCCAACAAAACGATAGCAACAATTAACGGAATTGAATATTGTGAAAAATATAATGATGTTAAACCTAAGACCCCAAAAATGTATGCTGCAAAAATCATTATTTTCCTACCTTTTACGTCGGAGATTTTCCCCGAAATATAGGAAAATAAAATGGGCATAATCCAAAAGATAAATGTGAGAACACCTACATAAGCGATGGAAAGAGTATTTTTAATTTCAAGCGGAACAAGACCAAGAACCAAACCGAAGATAAAGGAGAAGGAAAAATAAAAAGCCGATAATTTTAAGGCTGTTTTGCTTCTGATAGATTTTATAACAAGTTTTAACTGACTGGTTTTTTGTTGCTCCGTTGGAAAGTCTTTCAGTTGGCTAAGCAGAACTAGTCCCATTAAAGGGAAAGTCGAATAAATCAAGAAAGATAATTTAAAATTAAAGGTGCTAATAAAAAGCCCCAATAACAAAATTCCACAGGCTGAACCCAAAGTCAAAGCAGAATTGAAAAACCCCGAATTTTCCCCATAGGTTTTCTCGACACTTGCTTTCACAAGGTAGCTGTTTTGCCCAGTCCAAAGTAAAGACGCAGCAAAACCGACCAGAATGGAAGTTAAATAAATAAGTAGTACTTCGCCCATCAGTGAAGCGATAAAGAGAAAATAAAATAAGCAGGCGATTATCATAGATTTCTTTGCTCCATATTTCGAGACAACTATTGCGGATATTGGACCGGATACTAAGAAAGATAGAAAAATTAATATTAATGAACGGAATCCGAGATCTTGTAAACCAAGGGTTGAAAAATAAGTAGTTAAGTATTGAGAAGTGGCATTGTAACCAAAGAAGATTAGTAGAAAGCTCAGACTCAATAATTTAATTTCTTTGTTTATCATTTCGAACGCTTGTATCTAACTTTTTAATAAATCGACCGCGAAACTGCAATAGGCATACGCCACCCAGACCCAAAAGCACGGTTTGTAACTTTCAGAGTTGGGGGTGATTGTCGCCTTTTGAATTCGGCGCTAGCTACCATAGATAAAACTCTTGTAACTAGATTTTTATCAAAACCTTTTGAAACTATCTGTTCTAGTCCCTCGTGTTTTTCTATAAATAGTGAAAGAATCTTATCAAGAAGGTCGTAAGGCGGCAAGCTGTCTTGATCTTTTTGATTTGGTCGCAGCTCCGCAGACGGTGCTTTTTCGATGATACTTTTTGGGATAATTTCGCCTTCACGATTAATCCATTTTGCTAATTTGTAAACTTGGGTTTTTGAAACATCACCAATTGGAGCAAGGCCTCCTGCCAGATCTCCATAAAGGGTTGTATAACCAACAGTGAGTTCTGATTTATTACCGGTTGAAAGAACTAAAGCTTTATACTTATTAGAAAGCGCCATTAAAAGATTTCCCCTAATTCTTGCTTGAATGTTTTCTTCGGTTGTATCCGATTTTAATCCTTTAAACGCGTCTTTGAGAGATTTGTTGTAATCTTCCATGAGTTTGGTTATTTTGACGGAAATAGTTTTGATGCCAAGATTTTTAGCTAATCTTTGGGCGTCAGTCGTGCTTTGAGCAGAAGTGTACAGTGAAGGCATCAAAACTCCAAGAACGTTCTTTGCACCAAGAGAATGTCTGGCGATAGCGGCTACTATAGCCGAATCGATTCCACCGGAGATTCCAATTAAGACTTTCTTGAACCCACACTTTTTAAGATAATCACTAAGGCCGAGAGAGAGAGCTTTAAAAACAAGCTCCTCTTTATTTTGTGGATAATCATTTATTGCGTTGGTTTTTGAATAAGCAAAGCTTTTCTTCGAATCAAGATCAATTGCAAGTAAATCTTCCTCAAAGGTTTTTGCCCTTGCTAGTAATTTTCCTTGGCCGTTAAACACCAGACTTGCTCCATCAAATATCAAATCATCGTTTCCCCCGACCTGATTTACATAAACAACAGGTATTTGATATTTTTTGGCAGATTGCGAAATCATTGATTCTCTTAACTTTTGTTTATCAATAGTAAACGGGGACGATGAAAGGTTAATAATAAAATCTACTTTTTTTTGAGCTAATTTTTCGATAGGATCGAGATGATAACGGGGTCTTTGCCAAAAATCTCGGTCATTCCAAAGATCTTCACATATGGACACGCCGATTTTTTTATCTTTAAGAGTTAATATTTGGGGTCTATCAGTTGACTCGAAGTATCGATCCTCGTCAAAAACATCGTACGTTGGCAAGAGGGATTTGAAGAAAATTTTTTCGACTCTCCCCTTATGTAATAGGCAAGCGGCATTACGCAATGGTCTACCAGATCTGTTTTTATTAACCACTGCAGTTCCTATTAAAATAGGGGGCAGTGATTTTGTATCTTTGGCAATTTTTTCAAGAACCAACCAAGATTTTTTTATAAATTCTGAATTCAGTAATAAGTCTCTTGGAGGATAACCCAAAAGGGCAAGTTCTGATGTGACGATTAAATCAACCCCTTTGGCTTTGCTGGCAAATTCTTTAATCCTGGCAGCATTGCCATCGAGATCGCCAACTATTGGATTAATTTGCAACAGCGCAACTTTCATATTTTATTAGATTTTGAGAATTTCTTTTGCCAATCAATTGTTTTTACAAGTCCCTCTTTAAGAGAAGTCTTTGGTCGCCATTTTAGAAGCTTCTTTGCTTTATCTCCTTGAGAATAAAAACGAAACATTTCATTTTCTCGATATGGAAGATTGCCTAATTTCCATTTGAGACGATACTCCGTTAGTTCGACAATCATTTCGATAACCTCTTTTACAGAGTGTTCTTCTCCTGTTCCCAAATCAATTATTTCACCTATTGCCTTTTTGTTTGTTGCTGCAAGAAGGAAACCCTTTACTATATCCGAAATATAGTGAAATTCACGTGTCTGTTGACCCAGAGTTGCTTGGATTGGCAGAGATTTTAGGCAACTGGTGACAACATTGGGGATTAACATTTCTCCTGTTTGGTATGGCCCATATGTTAAAAAAGGGCGGAGGGTAATTATTGGCAAACCGCAAGTTCTGGCCAGCATTTGGCAATAATGGCTTGCAGCTACTTTGGAAGCTGCGTATGGTGAAAGAGGGTTCTCCCGTTGCTTTTCATGAAACGGAACAGGATTATCTCCATACTCGTCACAAGTTCCAGTGTTAACGAAAGACTTAATATTCCATTTGGTCACACAATCAATCAAATTAATTGTTCCCCAAACATTTGTCTCTAGGTTTTCTTTAATTAAGAAGGAAGACGGTCCCCGTTTAACACAGGCTGCAAGGTGAAAAATAACTCTACTGTCTGAATTTTTAAGAGCTAGTTGGAGATGATGCTTATCGCGAAGATCAGCCTCTAGAATCTTAATACGAGTTAAAATGTCTTTTAGTCTCCAGACAGAAGATTTGGGTCTTTTTAAGATTGTCACCTTGGCTCCCTTTTGCAACAAGACTCTCACTAAATTCGCTCCTATAAATCCTGTTGCTCCGGTAACCAACACATTAAGATTGTTAAAATCACTCATGATTTAATACTTTTTAGGCGGTATCTGAATATATTAAAAAGAAACTCAAATATAGTTAAATAACTTACATTCGAAGAACCACCGGCTCTAGGAGTAAAAATAGCCGGTATTTCCTTTATTGATAATTTCTTACTTTTTGCTTTGATTAACAATTCTGCATCTAAAAACCAATCGTTTGACACAAGGCTAATCTTTTCATATGACGATCTCTTAAATAGCTTTGGCGTTCCGTTTACATCTCTTTCATTCATTAAAAAAAGAATAGAAAACAAAGAATTGTATATTTTTGTAACCAAATTTCTCTTTAATCCGTCGTAGCGTTTAACTCTAACAACTTTGCAAAGATCCAAACTTGAATCGTGAGTGAGCTCTTTGGCCACCCGAACTAAATATATAGGTTTTATCTGGCCATCTCCCCACATGTAACCAATATACGGAGAGTCACATATTGAAAGTCCCCTGCGAATTCCATATCCATACCCTTTATTTTTCCCAATAGTGATTGTTTTAATGATCTCAAACTCGTTTTTTAGACGATTTATAATTTCGCCGGTTTTGTCGGAAGAACCATTATTAACTAAGACGAATTTCACACTTAATCCATTCTTTTGACACTGCAAAATTAAAGAACGTACTACCTCCTCAACAACATCTTCCTCGTTGTAAAAAGGTAAAACAATGCTAAATGTTTTGTCGCTTTTAGATTTCTTCATCATAGAAAATTAAATAGAGGTTGGTTGGACCAATGTGTTTTCAAAAAATCCTTTAGCGCAAGGTAAATTAGTGAAACGAAATAGAACCATGTAATAAAAAATGCTGATAGTAAACCCCCTAAATAAAGAAAAGATGGTGCTCCTATAAATCCAGGAATGCTTGAAATTAAAATTGCTACTAATATAAGCCAGAAAATAGCGGTTGCTATTTTATCTTTTCTTGACAATATAAAAATTCCAAAAAGCGAAATATAGAAAAAATAATTCCTCAACATTGGCGGTAAAAATTTACCAGGCGAATTAACTATAAATTCCCCAGTTAACTTGTCAATAGCTCTTGTCTTTGCCAAAATATTGCCAAACCAAAGATTCGGTGATTCAAAAGAGTATTTAAAGTAAAGACCTCGTAGAATACTGTAATATTCATTAGTCATATAACCAACATTAGGATTTACTTGATGCACAAATTTAATAGGGTTATTATCGTCCCATTGGATTCCATAACTATTTGGGATGTATCCTAACCCCATAAAAGCATTGTGCCAGATGCCATGATGGGTAATCATGTCAGACGATTGTCCATCAAAATATTTGAAATTTCGCCAACTTCGTACCCCGTTTAGTAAAAACATTGGTGCTAGATACACTAAAATTAACAAAGATATGATGAGAATATTTTTCTGCAGATTGGAAAAGTAGAGCCTAAAAATAGGTTTTTGTTTATTCGAAGAAAAGCTTTGCTTTCTCGCAGAGAAGCTTTGCTTATATTTTTTAATACCATCTTGGATGGTAATCACAATTACCACAGAAACCAAAAGAAGAATTGCGATAACCCCATATCCTTCTCGCACTATATTGGCAATCCCTGCAACTAGAAAATAAAATGTAAACCATACTGGTTTAAAAGTCCCCCTTTTCTTTAAAAAAAACATTAGAAATGCAACATAGAATGGAATATATGCTCCTAACATCCAATGGTGATCGATGCCACCGTTGTAAAAACCTATTCTTAAGTATGAATAGTAAAAAAAGAGAGAGATAAGTAGGCTGTTGAAACATAAAAATAGCAAGACACTGGTTGCAACCCCTAGAGTGATAAGTAATAAATAGTTGAACTTAATAAATGCCCCGAACGTCATTTCTTGCATTCCCAAAGTTTTGCCAATAACGGACAAGATAAATGGATAACCTTGATCTTCACCTGTAGATAAATCTTCTAATCTATTGTTCTGAAGCATCAGGATTTTTCCAGAGTCAAGATAAAGATTCACAGAGTCTAACCATTGGAATCGCATAATATATGCTTCTTGAGTAGACCACTGAGATTTAATTGGCCTGGTAAAAAAGAACTGTATAGACATTCCAAAAAGCAGAATAAATAAGAAGCACAGCGAGATGCTATTTAAAAAATTTCTTTGCATAGGTATTTAAAATCAAATTGCTAAATGAAAGTATCCCCCTTGGGATCAATTTCCGATATTTTGCGATATTCGGAGGGTAATTTAAAAAGCTAGAAATAACCAGCTTTGCCGTTATCGGAACCGGTCCTCTAAGTTGCATATTGTTAATTGCCCCCCATATCTCAACTCCCGCGTAGGCACGTTTACGAAGTTTTTTGATTCTTTTTGGGGTTTTTTTGTCATTAAAGACTCGATCCATTACCTGCTTTTTGGCTTCGACCATTTTTAAAATCATGGAAGGTTGTTGCCCCTCGGAACCTGTGTGCCAGCGGTATTTGCAGACAAATCCTGGAGAGTACTTCATCGGAAATCTTGCACCAATCCTCACCCACATCTCATAGTCAGGGCAGGTTTCAAGTGATGAGTCGGTGCCTAAACCTACCTGTTCAAAATAGCTCCTTCGAATAAACGCAGTTTGAGCAGCCGGAACGATTTCGACACATAAGAGTTTCTCATAATCGTATCTTGGACCAGTAAATTCGTGGATAATTTTTCCTGTCTCGTCAATGATGTATTCGTCTCCATACACTACTGCAACATTAGGATTCAGTTTAAGGTTGAAGACACCCCATGAACACGCGTATGGCAAAAGTACATCATCTGCGTTTAAAACCAAAATAACGTCTCCAGTAGAAAGCTTGATAGCTTTATCAAGCCCGTCTGATTGTCCTTTATCCGGGCTAGAAACCCATTTCACCCTATCTTTGTATTTGGGCGTAGAATATTTTTTTAGAATTTTCAGAGTATTATCCTTTGATCCGCCATCTTGGATAATATGTTCAACGTATGGGTAGTCTTGATTCAAAACACTTTGGATACATTCCTCAATAAATTTACCGCTATTAAAAGAAGGTGTAACTACAGAAACTAGGGGCATGTCTTCTTGAAAAGCTGAGTATTTTACCTCTTTGTCTTTTTCAAAAGATATTGGAGGTAGGGATTCTAAACCATCTTTTTTTATGGATTGAGGGAAAAAGAGCTTTTTACTTTTAGGTGTGGAGTTTAAGGTGAAATGGTGAAAACTAGATGAGGAGTTGAAAATATTTGGCCCTAGCATTTGTTTTAAGGAGTTTTCTTTGTCTGGATTATTTTTGAAGAATTCGTTTATTTGCTCAGAAACACTGTAAATCGGAAGCTGGTTTCTCGACATGAAATCGTATATTGGAACCAACTCGTCAAATGGTGAAGCCATTTCTCCGAGGATAAGATATGTAGGATTTTTTACATCATCCCCCGGGTAACCCTTCCATAATCCGGAAGAACCATAAGCGCCATTGACCTCTGGCATATAATGAGAAATATCATGAACCATCACCAAATGCTCTTTGCTCTTTAAAGATGGCAATACTTCAGACAGAACGTACTCAGCAACATCCCATCCATGGGCATCCCAAAGAAAGAGAATTTTCTTTTTTTCTTTTTCTCGTGGAGAAGCTTTGCTTATTAAATCCCTAAATTTAATGTCTAGAATGTCGGATATTTGAGCATCTAGTTTATCAAACCAATCTTTGGGTACGATTTTGGCAATTCGGCTTGAAGTTTGATTTTGCCAGTCATTGGAATTACAAATACTGATTACGGAACAATCCTCGAGTTGGTTTGCAGCTTCTGTAAAAACTGCTGTGGAATTGCCTGTGCCTCGTCCGAATTCAACAATTAAATCAGGTTTAAACTCTAACGCTATAGCAAACATTTGGGCATATTGGGCGAGACTGGAATCGGAAATATGTCCAACAGCATCCGCTAACTGCTTCAGTTTCAACTTTGTCTGTTTCAACTTAAATCTTTGATTCCAAATGGAAATTCCAGAATTAAAATTTTTCATAAGATAATTTTTAAGTGCTGCTGCAAAATTTTTTGACGAGATTGCAAACGTATTCAACATCAGAGTCGGTCATTGTAAAAGCGGACGGGAGCCATAGTAATTGCGATGAAACCATTGTGCTGTTTGGGAAGTTTTTATCGTTTTGCCTATACGGTTTTTGGGTATGTACGGGGAACCAAAATCGACGACATTCAATATTATGACTACCCAGATATTGATCCAACTCGTTTCTTCTTTCTGTTCTTAGGATTGTCCACTGAGGAAGCTCACCAGCTTCAAGATCGAATTCGAATACTTTAATGCTTCTAATATTTTTTAAATTATTAACATACAGTTTGTGGTTTTTGGCAAGTCTTTTTAACCTTGATCTAAGATAAGTAAGTTGTCCTAAACCCAAAGCAGCTTGTAAATTAGTAAATTTAAAGTTATAACCAATTGAATTGTGCAGATCGTCACCACCTGTCCCTCTTTCCGACCTGCCCTGGTCTTTGAGTTCTCTAATTCGTTTTTGCAAACTTGAGTTATTTGTAACTATCGCACCACCTTGACCGGTTGTGATTGTTTTGGCAGGGGAAAAAGAAAAACAACCGGCATCTCCAAAGGTCCCTAAGAATCTGCCTTTGTATTTTGATAAAAAAGCTTCAGCTGCATCTTCAATAACAAAAATATTATGAGATCGAGCTATTTTTATAATTGAATCTATATCTGCCCCATATCCACTAATGTGAACAGGGATTATAGCCTTGGTCTTCTTTGTTAAATTTTTTTGCAGGCTGCGTAATTCAATACCTAAAGTATTCGGGTTAATATCAACCAAAACCACTTTGGCTCCGGTTAAATCTACTGCATTTGCGGCCGCAACAAAACTAAGGTCGGGCACTATTACTTCATCACCCTTACCTATACCTAATCCTTTAAGAGCAAGGAATATTGCGGCAGTACCGCTGGTAGCTGTTATTGCAAAACCGGAATTTAGAAGCCCGGCAATTTTCTTTTCAAACAAAAAGGTAAATGCACCTTCATTTGGAAAGTTGCTTGCCAAAACTTTATCAATAAATTTCTTTTCCTTGCTTCCGATTTGAGGTTCCCACCAAAGTATTTTTTTAGTCATTTTTAACTTAATCTTTTTAACACAAATACTTGGATTGGTCCTAAGGCACGACAGCCGCTTATCTGAAAACGGTCACCAAACTTTTTATATATATCCCTGGCTGCTTTGTCGGACAAGTCGAAGAGTGGATCCTTTACCGCGTTTTTCCCGTAACCTGTAAACGACAGAAACATTTGCGCATAAACCCTTGTTAGAAAATAGTAAAGACCAAAATCGTGGAAATTCAATAATTGAAATTTATCTTTTAAAAAGGCTGTGAGTTCGTGATAATCGAAAAATAAATTATGCCAGTGAATAGGTATCGGCTCCAACCCCACCTGATGCCGCATTTTGTTAAGAGCTAAATAAGCGTCGTTGGTATTTTCAATCATGATGTACAAACCACCCGGTTTTAGCATATTGTAAATATTTTCGATTGCCATCTTTTGTTCGTTCCAATTGGCTAAATTTATCAATAATCTCTGTGTAATTACCACATCCGGTTTTTCGGTAATTTTTTTCATATTCAAAATATCACCTGATTTGACTTTTACATTTTTTGAATTCGCTTTTTTTATGTTTTCAGTAGCTTTTTTCCTCAAATAGTCGGAAAGTTCATAGGCAGTGCATTTTTTTACTTTTTGGGCATATGCAGCTGTTGCAACTCCGTCACCACAACCAATATCGACTAATTCATCTGTGGATTTCAGATAGCGACTGGCGGTTTCAATTTCAAGTTGATGCAGATTTTTATCAATAATTGAGACGGTAGAAGGATCTTCCCAATATTTACGAACGGCTTTTTTAAATTTTAACCCTCCAGCCTCTCTGTTTTTTACCATTTATCAAACAACTTAGTATGAAATTATAACTTATTTTAACTCTGTATAAACACTGCCGCGAAAATTCTTTAAGCACATTCTATTTTTGATTCTTTAGGTGCTCATAATCTTTGACTGCCTGTTTCCAGAACGAAACATATTCTTTAAATCTTTCCTTACTAGGATCAAATAGTAGTGCCCTTGCTAAATTTTTTACTGCCCTATATTTGGCTCCATATGATATCTGCATTGTAGCTGCCCAAAAATATAAACCTATATACGCACGTCTTTTTAAACTTTTTATTCTCTTCGGGCTGGAGGACGACAGAAAAAACCTATCCATAACTCGTTTTTTCTCTCGAACAAAATTATTGAGCAAATTCGGAGATCTGCTTTGCGATTGGGTATGCCAGCGATATCTGGTCACAAATCCACCAACATGCCTCATTGGGAATTTTGAACCGATTCGGAGCCAGAGTTCATAATCCGGCGCATTTTTTAAAGATTTATCTAAATGGAATCCCACCTTTTCAAAAACGGAGCGACGAATAAAAGACGCTTCGGTAGGAATTACAAGCTCCAGACAAAGTAACTTAGTAAAACTATAAGACCTCGGGGTAAATGTTTTTAGAATGCGACTTTTTTCATCGATGATATACTCGTCCCCATAGATTACTGCCGCCTCGGGAAATTTTGCCATATTCCCAACACCCAGGGAGACGGCGCTAGGGATAAGAATATCGTCTGCGCCCAGAAATAATATGATCTCACCTCTAGATCTTAGTAAAGCCTGGTTATAAGCATCCACCGGCCCATTATCCTTTTTAGAAATCCATCTAATTTTATCCCTATACTTTGGGCTGGAGTACTTCTTGAGAATCTTAACAGAATTATCCGTAGAGGCTCCGTCTTGGATGATGTGTTCTATATTTGGATAATCTTGTACTAAAATACTTTGAACACACTCTTCAATAAAAAGCCCGCTGTTATAAGAAGGTGTAATAATGGATACTAATGGTTTTGGCCTTAATTTGTTAACCTTGAACATGCTTTAAATAGTAATCTACAACAGAATTTGCTTTCCCGTTCTTTTTAATTTGGCCATTTTCGAGAAACAAAACCTCATTGCATAGTTTTCTGACAATATCAAAATTATGGCTGACTAATATTAAGCTCTTTTCAGAGCCTAAAGATTTTTCAATTTTCAAAAGACATTTTTTTTGAAATTCAATATCCCCAACAGCTAATACTTCATCCACCAATAGAATGTCCCACTCAAGATGAATTGCAACAGAAAATGCCAGTCTTATGTACATTCCAGAAGAATAATATTTAACGGGGGTGTCCAGGAATTTTCTAATCCCGGAAAATCTAACTATTTCATCAAATCTTTGCTTTATTTCATTTAAATTCATTCCCAGTATAGTCCCGTACAAATAGATATTTTCCCTGCCGGTGAAATCTGGATGAAATCCTGTCCCCACTTCTAAAAGTGCAGCAACCTTACCATTTGTTGTAAAATTCCCCGATGACGGAGACGTCACACCTGAGATTATTTTTAAGAGAGTGGACTTCCCTGAACCATTAGGGCCAATTATGCCTAATCTTTCCCCTTTTTCAACGGATAAATTAATATTTTTAAGTGCCCAGAATTCTTTAAGTTTCTGCCTAAACAGGAACAAGGGCAATGCATCGCCTAGTTTCTTAGGTTGACCTATTTTGTATTTTTTCCAAAGGTTATTGATGACAACGGCTTTTTCCATCTACTTAAATAACGTCAGAAAAACCTTTCTCTAATTTTTTAAACAATAAATAACTAAAGATGACAAAAATCAAGGTAATTGAGATCGAGAAGAGCATTGAGATCCTCTCCGGAGGAGTTCCTGTAATCACCGCGCTGCGCAAACCCTCCAAAATACCAGTCATGGGATTTAATTTAGCGTACAGTTGATACTGCGTGGGTATAGACTCGAGCGGGTATATAACTGGGGTGAGGAAAAGCCAGGCCATTAAAAGTATCGGGACAACTGCAGTGATGTCTCTAAAATAAACGTTGATCGCAGCGAGGAACATACCGATAGCCAAGGCCATAATCATTTCAATTATCAGAATGGGGATTACCCATAAAATATGAACTGATAGGCTTATGTGATAAAAGGCAAGAATAGCAATAAGCACGGCAAGTGAAGTAATAAGGTCTGGAATCCGTCCTAGTATGGAAGAAAAGATCAAAATTTCTTTTGGAAAGGCAATTTTTGTCACCAAGTTAGAATTACCTGTAATGGATAAAGTAGCACTGGATACTGATTGAGAAAAGAAGTTCCAAAAAATAAAACCGGAAAAAACCAAAGGTAAGTATGGAACCTTTCCTGTTGGGATTTTGAATAATATGCCAAAGACAAGCCAAAATACTAAAGCTTGAAATGTGGGTGTTAACATAGCCCAAGCAAAACCGAAAAATGCTTGTTTATATCGACTTTTGACATCGCGCCAAACTAACAAAAGAAGCAGATACCGGAAACGCCAAATGTTGCTTGTCTTTATCATCTTCATAAATCTGATTCAGAGTATAACAAAGTTTAAAGGGCGATTTGCCATCAGATTGTAATTAAACGTAAGAGATAAGGGAGAATTCTGGGTGTTGGCAGTTTGTATATGTAAGCAATATAGGAACGTATAAAAAGATTGAATCTAGTTTTGTGGAAGGTGTTATGTTCCTTTTTTCCTGCCGTGTTCATTATAGTAAAGGCAGTAGTGTTAATATATCAAACTATATCAGAGTGTGTTTAGAGTTTATGGGACAAATTATATGGGAAATGAGACACCCCTTTTTATAATCGCAGATTACATCTGCTCTTGTGTCGCAAGAGCGATATAGTGTCTCATTTGTCTCATTTAGCCTTGTATTTGAGACACTACGTCCTGGAGATTTGATCCAATGCCCCTGGAAGGAACAGGCGGGACTATAGGAGCGTTGGGTTCCAGACCCACATGCTCGGTACATTCGCAGTGGAATCCCACCAGTCTCGTTAGGATAATGCCCTAATCATT
>JBBTUN010000002.1:0-84414 GCA_038063735.1 Patescibacteria group bacterium | reverse complement strand
CAGGTCCCCGTCAATTCCTTTGAGTTTTAGCCTTGCGGCCGTACTCCCCAGGCGGGACACTTAACGCGTTAGCTTACGACACCCATATAAAAATACAGGCATCTAGTGTCCATCGTTTACGGCTAGGACTACAGGGGTCTCTAATCCCTTTCGCTCCCCTAGCTTTCGTGCATCAGCGTCAGTAATCGACCAGTTGCCTGCCTACGCCATCGGTGTTCCTTGCAATCTCAACGCATTTCACCGCTCCACTGCAAGTTCCGGCAACCTCTCCGATACTCAAAGTTTAGTAGTATCAAAACCCGATTTCTTGTTGAGCAAGAAGATTTGAGTTTTGACTTACCAAACCGCCTACGCAACCCTTTACGCCCAGTAAATCCGGATAACGCTCGCACCCTACGTATCACCGCGGCTGCTGGCACGTAGTTGGCAGGTGCTTATTCTATCTCCATTATGGAAATCAAAAGGAGTTTACAACCCGAAGGCCTTCTTCCCCCACGCGGCGTCGCTGGATCAGGGTTTCCCCCATTGTCCAAGATTCCCGGTTGCTGCCATCCGTAGATGTAGGGACCGTGTCTCAGTTCCCTTGTGGCTGGCCGACCTCTCAGCCCAGCTACCCGTCATCGCCTTGGTGAGCCATTACCTCACCAACAAGCTGATAGGACGCGGGCCGCTCATTTGGCGATAAATCTTTCCCCTTGCGGGCTTATGCAGGATTACCCCTCCTTTCGGAGAGCTATCCTCCACCAAATGGTACGTTCCCACGCGTTACTCACCCTTCCGCCACTGTCATGCGAAGCTTTCAGCTTCGCAGTACGTCCCGCTCTGCGGGACTCGTAGTTCACAGTTCACTGTTCATAGTCAATTGCAAAAAATGCAGCTGCCATGAACCGTTAACTATTAACCATTAACTGCGAGGCTCAATGCCTCGCACAACCGTTCGACTTGCATGCCTAAGGCACGCCGCCAGCGTTCATCCTGAGCCAGGATCAAACTCTCAATAAAAGTTTAATCTGTACTCTAATTTAACTCTAAAGAATTACTATTGTTGGGTACCACTTTTAAGAATTTAATCCAAAAAGTGGTATGTGTTGCTATTTATCTGTTAATGTGCAAAAAAACACTAAATAATAGATCTAAATATTTAAAAGCAAATATTCGGATCTACTCTCTGTTAGTACGAATTAAAGAAGCGTAAAAAACCTACTTGCATAAATTCGCGCTCCCAATTCTACTAAGAGTTGACACTACTTGTCAACGGAAGTTACGCTATAGCTAATGCCCGGATTAGTTCACAGTTTAAAGTTCACAGATCACAGTAAAGAAAAAACCGTGAACCGTGAACCGTTTACCCTGAGCAAAGCGAATGGGTTAACCGTTAACAATCACTATAGGCGCTTGGGTTTCACCCTCATCGAACTTCTAATCGTAATAGCAATCTTAGGAGTCCTGTCATCCTTCACCGTACTCACCCTGATCGGCCACCAAAAAAAAGCCCGCGATTCCCAGAGAAAAAACGACCTACAACAAGTCAAGAGAGCCCTGGAGGCAGCAAAAGCCGATTGCCGAGGCGCAGCTTATTACCCCTTTGCCCTAGTAACAGGCCCCCCCGTCGATGAAAGGGTACAATATCTTAGTGTATATTCTAAACTCAGACTTGTAAAATACATCGCACCCCTCCAATTACTGGATCCAAAAAACGACGTTGCAAACGGCTATTTTTATCACTACGCCCAAGGACCTACTGCTACTGCAGCTTACGTCTGTCCTAATAGTACTGGCAATTTCAACTACAATGGGTTTGAATATTTTGTCCTCCGGGCAAAGCTAGAAATCACGAGCGACCCCGACGCTAATAAATCTTATGATGCATGCTCCGCAACTATCGCTACTATTGGTGCCGCAAATTTTGATACTAGTCCGGCACTTCCAGCTAAAGATCTTGGCTATTATTTCGTCTGCAGCAATTGACTTTTAACCACTTACCCCACTCCGTCAAATCAGACTTGACTTTGAGGAGCAAGCAACTGACAATTAAATCAATGCCCTTCCTTAAAAAAGTTCATGGTTCATGGTTCATGGTTCATAGATTTAAGAAAGAAACTACCAACTACGAACTATCAACTACTAACCGCAATTCAACAGGGTTTACCCTGATTGAATTGCTCGTCGTCATCGCAATAATCGGCGTTTTGGCAACACTCGGAACATTTACTTACACCGACAGCCAGAAAAAAAGCCGGGACACAAGAAGAAAATCAGATCTAGCTGCCATTCAAAAAGCACTTGAGCTAGCAAAACAAGATAGTTCTGGGTCTTATTCGTATCTAAGGTGTCAAACATATAACCTGTTAAGTAATACGGCCTGTGGACTTGACGACACGTCAGCTAGTGGAACCGGCCCTGACCTTATACCAGCTTCCGGAACTACATATATCAAGGCTATGCCAACCGACCCAAAATCAGGTGGCTACTACACATACACCCCAGCCCCAGCAGGCTGTTTAGCTGGGGCTTGCACAAGCTTTACACTGATCGCCTGTCTAGAGAACATAAAGGACACGCAAAAAGAATATACCGACGGAAATGCCTTGGATAGATGCGGAGGTAGTCCAGCCGATGGTCTAGTCGGTTATGTCATTACCAACCTCTAACTCCTGCAATTATTCCACTAAAAGTAATAGAATGAAGTTAATGCCTTTCCACAAAAAAGTCCATGGTTCATGGTTCATGGTTCATAGATTTAAAAAAGAAACTACCAACTACGAACAATCAACCATTAACCGTAAATCCAGGGGTTTTACGCTCCTCGAACTCATAATAGTTATCGCAATTATCGGCATCATATCCTCAATAGGTTTTTACAGCTATCAAGGTTCTCAAAAAAAAGCCCGCGATGCCCAAAGAAAAAGCGATCTGCAGCAAGTTAAAAAAACGCTCGAAGCCTCTAAAAATGATTGCTTGGCCGGCTCTTACTACCCCGCCGTATCAACTGCATCCGAGACATTAAGATTCAGTGCCACCATCACTAGGCTAAAAACAGCCAATCTTTTACAAGGAAATTTCCAGGATCTCAATTATGGAATCACAATAAGTTCGGGTGCGCTATCTGTTTGTCCTAATTCTGGGTTTGTACTCGGTGCAAAAAATTACGTCATGAGGGCAAAGCTCGAAATAACCAACGACCCGGAAGCAGCATCTTCGTACAATAAGTGCACACAAGCCATAAATCTAATATTAACTGAGAACAATTTTCTTTTTGCAGACCCCCCAGGCAACCCTAACGCCACAGACGGCTACTATTACGTTTGCCCGGACTAGTACCAAATTATAATTTTAAATTTAAAGTTTTAAATTTGTAATGAAATTATTAATTTATTAATTTTTAAACATTAATACATTTAAAATTGATTTAAAATTTATAATTAAGAATTTAAAATTACTTGATCTTAAACAGCTCGATATAAAATACAAGATTTTGATTCTCGCTAGATCGCCCGGAATAGAACTATCGCCAGCGAAACCATCACATTCAGGCTAATGTTCACCCCAAACATCGGAATCTCCACAATTTCAGGATTTAAGGTCTTTCTCGACCCTTTCCGCCAAAAAAATCTTCATTAAAGATTGATATGGAACATCACGCTTATTAGCAAGTTGTTTAATTCTATAAAGAAGAAACCCCGGTAACCTCAAAGAAATAGTTTCTGTTGAAGGCTTAAGCTTAGACAAGTCCATCTCGACTGGCCTTTTGAGGTCAAAGTATTCTGAAGTGTCCGCGTTTGCCCAGAAGTTTCGCTCTTCATCTTCATTTTCAAAATTTGGAATTGGTTTAAATTTTTTTTTCATAGTCACGTCTCTCCTTTTTGCTCATGTCTCGAGCTGAAATTATCCTTATTTTATCATTTCTAACCGTAAAGAAAACAGCAATCCTTCTATTTTCTCTTGTCTCACCTAAAATCATATATCTTGTTTCCTTCAGTGAATGCTTAACATCCTCGAATATCAAATCAAAACTGCCATGGAAAGCTTCTTCTGCTTCCCTATCCCTAACATCGTGCCTATTTAGATTTTTATCTATATTCCCTTGATCCCATTCAAATGCAATTGGGCTAGGAATATTTGCCACCACTTAAGTATATTGCACAAATATACAATTGTCAACACAAAATCAAACCTACGGTAAAACTCGATACAGAACAATAGCTAAACTCACCATCATCCTTCGACAAGCTCAGGACTTCAGACCTTCGATCTTCAGCATTCAAATTGCGTTAAACAAAACAACGGCCAGGGAAACCATCACATTGAGAGATTTGTTAATTCCAAACATTGGAATCTCCACAATTTCGTCACAAAGCGCAAGCGCCCCTTTGGATACCCCATCAGTTTCGTGGCCAATCACGAAGGCGATAGTTGGTTCATGGTTCATAGTTGATGGTTGGTAGTTTATATTGCGAAAATCTTTTGCTTTTGGATGCTGCTCAATTGCAACTATTTTTATTTTGGAGTTTGAAATTTTGAGTTTGGAAATTGCTTCGACTGCAGTCGCAGCGTACTCCCACTTCACCCACTTATCTGTTCCAACGGATGCTTTGGCAATCCTGCTGTTTGGTGGTGTTTCAGATCCCGCACAAAGATAGATACAGGTTGCTGCAACCGCATCTGCCAAGCGAAAAATAGAGCCGATATTGTAAGTGTCCAGCACATTGTCACAAATAATATAAATCGGTTTTCTTTTTATCTTCTTCAAATCTTCTTTTGTCGGTTCGCTCAAACGCAATTCTTTTGCTGCAAGCCTTAAAGTTTGTTTTTTCATCAAGGCCTATTCTACCAACTACTAACTACCGACTACTAACTTAATGCTACTATTAAGTTAATGCCCTTCCTTAAAAAAGTTCATGGTTCATGGTTAATAGTTAATGGAAAAAGAACAACTACGAACCACAAACTACAAACCATAAACCGTAAATCCTCCGGATTTACGCTTATCGAGCTCCTCGTCGTTATCGCAATTAGTAGCGTCTTGGCCGGTGTTGCTTTTGTTTCTTTTATTAACGCTCGCGAAAAATCGATAGACAAAAAAAGGAAATCCGACATCCTCGCGCTCAAGCAGGCACTTGTCACCGCCAAAACAGATGACGGTTACTATAAAAACAACCTTACAGACGGCACACTGATTCCAAAATACATTAATAAAATTCCCCAAGACCCAATACTCAGTATCCCTTACATTTATATTCCACAACCCCCAAATTGTGACGCAACATCAACCTGCACTTCGTTCAGTCTTATAACTTGCCTGGATAACCCAAAAGACAAAGAGCAAGACGACGCAATAACCTATGCAAACTCCGGATGCACAACACCGGCAAGTTACACCACAACTTCTCCGCAATAATTACTTAACAGTCACACTCTTGGCCAAATTTCTTGGCATATCGGGGTCCAAACCCTTCTCAAGAGCCATAAAATAGGCCAAAAGCTGCACTGGTACAGTGTTTGCAATAATTGACGCTTCGCGACAATCTGCAACCTGGAGATGAAAGTCAAAAGCATCATTATTCTCGGGCGAAACTCCTATTATGTAACCTCCCCTAGATTTAATCTCTATTGCATTTGAAATAACATCATCGTAAGTTTCATCATTGGGAGCAAAAACTATGCAAGGCGTCCCTCTTTCAACCAAAGCAATTACTCCATGTTTAAGCTCACCGCCAGCAAAACCCTCTGCATGAATGTATGCCGTCTCCTTTAGCTTTAAGGCAGCCTCAAGAGCGCTGGCATAAGAAATTCCCCTGCCTATCATGTAGGCGTGATCGCTTTGTGCCAAAAGCTTTGCCAAGTTTTTTACTTTTTCTAAATAGCTTTTTTCCAGAATTCTATCTATTGAATTTGCAGCAAGCCTCAAAAGCTTCCTGGCATAAACCCCACGACCAGCGCTAGAAAACGCCAGAAGCATAATTACTCCAACCATAGCTATATAGCTTTTTGTAGCAACGACTGCTTTTTCCGGCCCAACTTTTAAAGGAAAGTTAAGCTTCGACGTCCGCCACAAAGTAGAGCCTTCTGTGTTTACAATAGATAATATTTGCGCCCCGCGTTTTTTAGCCGATATTACAGGTTCAATAACGTCGACAGATTCCCCACTTTGAGAAATAGCCAAAACTAAAGATTTTGAACTTATATAATCTTCTAAATACTTAAACTCGGAACCGAAGGCAAAATTTAAATGTTTCTTTGCAACCTTAGAAAACAGATACACACCTGCCAGCGCAGAGTTGGCAGCAGAACCACAGGCAACAAGAAATATTCCTTCGCCTCTTTTGAGTTCATTCGTGAATCTACTAACAAGTGCTCTTTGCTCATTGGATATGTTCCCCAATATTTGTGGCTGTTCGTAAACCTCCTTCAGAAAAAAATGTTTATATTTCCCTTTGTTTGCAACTTTTTGTGACCAATCTAGTCTAGAAATTTCGCTTTTTACAATCTCTTTAGATTTTGCACGAGATATAGTAACTTTATTCGCAAGTATTCGCACCATTTCTCCATCCTTAACGTAAATCACATCTTTTGTATATGGAAGGAGCGCACTCGGGTCAGACGCCAAAAAATTTTCACCGCGCCCAACACCAATAACCAGCGGCGAACCACTTTTAATAGCCACAATCTCACCATCTTCTGGCAGAAAGATAAATGCGTTCAGACCTCGCACCCTTAAAAATGCCCTTCTTATCGCCTCCTCAAGCTTATATTTAATCGCAAGTTCCTCTACTAAATGGACAACAACTTCCGTATCGGTCTGGGATTTAAATTTGTGTTTCTGAGTTAGAGACGCTTTTAACTCTTGGAAATTCTCAATAATTCCGTTATGAACAACCGCAATTTTCCCTTCGCAATCAAAGTGGGGGTGGGCATTTTTTTGAAGCACGCCCCCATGAGTCGCCCAACGGGTATGCCCCAGGGCGATAGACGATGGTCGATCGACCACAGACAACCTGGCATCACCGATCTTGCCTGCATGTTTTTCTGCGATTAGTTTTCCCGATTCTAGGTTCCCGCTTCTGGGTTCCTGTTTCGCCACAATTCCCCATGAATCGTATCCTCTATACTCAAGACTTTTTATGCCCTCAAAAACAATCTTTTCGGCATCTGTACGCTTGCCTACATATCCAAATATTCCACACATACCTTGGGAATTTTATATTTTAAGAAGACTTATGTAAAGGATAAATTAGCCTTTGAGCCTTTTTTTAAGCTCCTCAACCATCACAACCGGGGTAGGATCAACTTGGTTCTTTTCTGCAAGATAATAAGCGGCAAAATCCGCTAAGTAAATTGAATTAAAAAGCTTTTCAAAAACTGTCTCGCCCTCAAGTTCCAAAATTTCAGATTCCACTCCAACCTCTCTCAAAATCCCTGCTGTCACCTCGTATCTTTTATGGTTTCTGGGGTCATCGGCTGGGTCTTTAAGCATAATGACAAAATACCCCTCTCCCAAATGGGACATCCCAACCATCAGATTATGGTTAAGTTCGGAAAAGTAGTTCCAAAAAGCTGGGTTTTTAGCGTGTTCGTTAAACTTGATCGTCCAAACACGAGCCAATTCATGATACATCTGGTTTGCCCAAACAAGCGGAGTTTTTCCGGCAATTTTCAAAGCCGACTCCAAACCTTTTTTCTCAAAACCCTCCATTTTTTCTCCGAATCCTGTTGCACTTTCTAAAATTTCATCCGAAAAATCGCTCGTCAATCTGGCATTTTCCAAAACCGCAAGCATTGCCGCTACAAAGTAACCAGTTCCCATTCTTGGCTGAAAACTCTCGCTTGGCATCGGCAATTTTACAAATGGAATATCACTTTGCCTGCATATTTGCTCAACCTGTCCGCCGGATGAAATCGCAACCGCCGGAAGTTTTTTCTCAATTGCTTGTCTCAGTGTAGAGATTGTCTCTTCTGTGTTTCCGGAATATGAACAAAAGACGTTAAGTGTGTTGCCAAAACTATCCGGAGTAAGGTTGTATGTATAATTTTGCATGAATTTTATTGGCAATTGTCCCGAAAGGTACCTTTTATCGGCAATCAAAATTCGCACAAAAGATGCCGGAAAAGCAGACCCACCCTCACCAAAAAAGACAACCCTTTCAAATTCACCTTCAACTTTTACATCACCTGCGATATCAAAACCTACCGCAAATTGTTTCGGCGCGTCTATTATTACCTGTCTTAAATTGGATTTATCAAATTTATGTGGGGAATTCACAGCGTTTACCATACTTGGGTTAACTCGTTTTTCGACATTTGATACCCTTGATACCTTTGTAACTTCTGATACTTCTACCTACTGCCCAAAGCGTCTTTGTCTCATTTGATAACCATTAATCGCCTTTTTGAGCTCAAGCACAGAAAAATCCGGGAACAGAAGCTTGGAGAAGAAAAGTTCTGTGTAGGCCGTTTGCCACGGCATTATTCCACTCGTTCTCATTTCGCCGGATGTTCTAATTAAAAGGTCCGGATCCGGCATTCCGCGGGTCTGCAGATTTTGGGAAATTAGCTCCGGAGTTATTTGGGATGGCCTGATTTTTTTAGAAACTATTTTCTTGAATGCGTTCACAATTTCTTCGTGTCCGCCATAATCTATGCAAATATTAAGCATATATTTTTTATTTTTTGCAGTCGCTTTTTCCATTTTTACAAGTACCTCACGAAGTGAAATTGGAACCCTGTCTCGTCTTCCAAGCCACCTGAACCTTACCCCTTCTTTCATCAATTCGCGAAGATGCTTTTTAAAAAACAGCACATATATGCGCATTAGGTATTTAACTTCAATATTAGGCCTCTTCCAATTTTCTGTAGAAAACCCCCAAAGAGTTAGCATCCTCACACCCAGGTTTCTTGAACCACGCACAACTTCAAGTGCTGTTTCCAAACCCTTTTTGTGGCCTTCAATAGGCGCCAGACCCCGTTTTTTGGCCCACCTGCGATTACCATCCGGAATAATTATCACGTGTTTTGGAAAATTCTTACTAGTTTTATGCATACTTAAACCTATTGGAAAGGATATCAAAAAGGCGCTAGCCTTTCAACTTAATTCTACCTCTAGCTCCTCCTTGAAACAATAAACTGTGCCATTTGCGCAAAAATTGTCTGAATATTTTTATCCTTAGAAATCAAACTTCTACACATATTCGCTTTTTTATTTAACCTGTCCATTTCGCCAGTGCACCATACGTATGCACCGGATCTTTTAACTATTTCCTGCACTGTTATTAGATCCGCTTTACTCGCAGTCTGTTTTCCCCACAAGGTGCTAAGCATTTGTCTATCACTGTTTGTTGCCAATTCTCGCGCCTTGTAAATAACCAGGGTATTCTTACCCTCCCGCATATCCGAGAGAACAGATTTACCAAGCACCTTTTCATCTCCAAATAAACCCAATAAATCATCTTGTAATTGAAACGCAACACCAACGAGTCGTCCAAATTTACTTATTGCATCTAGTTGATTGCTACTAGCCTTGCCTGCGAGTATTGCCCCAATAGCGAGTGGCCCGACAAAAGAGTACCTCGCTGTCTTTAAATCAGTCACTTGTTTGATGTCATCAACACTTGCCTTCTTGTAACTGTTTTCAACATCAAGCGCTTCACCGTATGCAGTTTCCAAAAGAACTTCATAGATTTTCTTCTGACATTCAACTTTCGCCTGCGCACTAAGCCGCGAAGAATTAACAAGCGCAAACGCCTCAAAACAGGCAATGTCCCCAACTATAATGGCCTGACTCATCCCGTAGTGGGCCCCAAATAGCTTTTCCAGCCGCCTGTGGATAGTAAGCTTACCATGCCTTGTATCGGACTTATCAATCACGTCATCATGAATCAAAAGAAACGTATGAATTGTTTCAATAGCCAGCGATATCGGTAAAATTTTCTCGAGGTCACTTCTGCCGCCCACCAGATAACCCAAATAAACCAAAAAGCCTCTCAACCTCTTACCCCCTGCAGATATGTCCCAAAGGTCCTCGTAGAATCTGCCAATTAACTCCGGATATTTATTAAGTTCTGTCTTCCTCTTTTTAAAATACAATCGGGCATATGGCTCAAATACCGTTAAAAATTCATCCAAAAGGTCCGAAAAACCTTCATTTCCCAGCAAAGCTAAACTCATTTTATTTTTGTGTAGCCACCCTGTGTTTCTCGACCCAAACATTACCTTTTTCTGTTTGCTTGGCCATAGAAACCAGATCATCCGGCAGAGGAAACTTAATCTCCTCACGCATAACGTCAAGATTTGTAATTTCAACTCCTGGGAATCTCTCCTTAAGATAGTTAACAAGTCTCTCGATTAAATACTCGGGGGCAGACGCGCCGCTGGTTATTCCCAAAGTTTTCACTCCCTCAAACCACTTTGGATCAATTACAGTCTCATCATCAATTAAGTAAGCTTTCGCACCTTCTTCTTCACTTACGTCTCTAAGCCTTTGAGAATTAGAACTTGTGACCGAACCGATCACCAAAACCGCATCACTTTTTTTTGCAAGTTCCCTTGCCGATTTTTGCCTGTTTGTGGTCGCATAACAAATATCCGAAGAAGGAGGAGCGACAATGTTCACAAAACGTTTTTTCAAAGCTTCAATTGTTTGGGAAACATCGGGTATGGAAAGCGTTGTTTGATTCAAGTACACTAATTTTTCCTCCTGAGGAACCTTGAGGGTCTCCACTTCGTTTGCATTTTCAATAAGAACTATCAACGCGGGGTTAATCTCCCCCATTACCCCAATCGGTTCCGGATGGCCGCGATGCCCGACATAAATAATGAAGTAACCCTCATTGGCATAGCGTTTTGCCTCCAAATGAACTTTTGTTACCAGTGGACAAGTCGCATCAATAACCCTATGACCGCGAGCTTTAGCCTCTTCCTTTACAGAAGGTGGCGTTCCGTGCGCAGAAAAAACCAGAATGACTTTTTTCCCCTTGGGTATTTCAGCAAGTTCTTCAATAAATTTAGCACCTTTTTCGGTAAGGTCACCAACAACGTGAGTATTATGAACAATTGCATGTTTAACGTAAACTGGCGCCCCGAAAATCTCCAGCGCAGTCTCCACAACATCAATCGCTCGATCAACGCCCGCGCAAAACCCGCGTGGCCTAACAAGAATTATTTTCGAAATCATATGTGCAGCTTTTTAACCTCTGACTTGTAGCCTTTTTCCACCAAGAGCTTTTTAATTTCTCCTATAAAAGCCGGCAAAAGTTCCGCTTCCTTATAAGTAGCAACCAGCTTTCCGCGCTTAAATATTGCGCCCTGGTTTTTGCCGCCGCAAACACCGATATCCGCAAAACTGGCCTCCCCCGGCCCGTTTACCACACAACCCATCACCGCAATCTTAAGAGGCGCATCAAGTACCGAAACGATCGATTCTACTTCCTTGGCAAGTTCAATCAGATTAATTTCCGTTCGCCCGCAAGTCGGACAGGCAATAATATTAACCCCTTTTTGCCTAAGTTCCAGTGATTTTAGAATTTCCCAACCGATCTTAACCTGATCTTTAGGGTCGTCTGCAATAGAAACACGAATCGTATCTCCGATTCCTTCAGAAAGAATCGCGCCTATCCCCACGGCTGATTTAATAGTCCCGGCCCAAAGAGTTCCAGCCTCAGTTATACCAACATGCAGTGGGTAATTAAAACGTTTAGCAAAAAGCATATACGCTTCTTTGGCAAACACGGGGTTATCACCTTTTAGTGAAACAACAATATCATAGAATTTTAGCCCTTCCAGAATTTTTACATGCCGCGTTGCCGATTCCACCATTACCCGCGGCACACCATATTTTCCGTACTTTGCAAAAAGATCCTTTTCCAAAGACCCCATATTAACCCCAATCCTAATTGGAATATTTTTCTTTTTACAGGCCAAAACAACCTCTTTTACCCGGTCTTCCCCGCCAATATTGCCCGGATTAATGCGCACCTTGTCGACACCCTGCCTGATCGCCTCAAGCGCCAACTGATACTGAAAGTGAATATCAACAATAAGCGGAATTTTAATTTGACGCTTTATAGGGCCTAGTGCTTTGGCACTGTCCATATCCGGCGCAGTCACCCTTATTATTTCGCAGCCTGCCTTGGCTAGTTCGTTAATCTGAGCAACCGTTGCGGCAACATCGTGAGTTCTGGTCTGGGTCATAGACTGCACCCGCACAGGATTGCCGCCGCCAATTGTCAGCTTGCCTATTTTAACCGGTCTGGTTTTATCACGAGTAAACATAAACTTTAAAAAATTGTCTTTGAAATCAGAATCTGTTTATATTTTTGATTCTTGCCTAATCCAAAGGCTACAGATTCTGCACTTTTCTGGCTGTCGAAAAAACCTACAACCGAAAGACCCGCGCCAGCCATGAGTTTACCAGATGCGCCAGCTTCTGCCAAATCCCGCTTTATTTGGGAAATTATGGGGTAATAAACAGAAACCGAACTCTCAAAATCGTTGAATAAACTCGCCATAATCTTTTCTTTGTCCTTTTTTAAAAGCGCCTGCTTTAATTTTTTGAATCGACTAAGACTCTTGCCAATTTTTTTTCTATCCAAGTGTTCATAAATCCAACCCGTAGAAGGCTTTTCCAAAACAGGTACTACGACAACCGTCCAAAATCCGTCAAGTCGACCGGAAATCCTGCTTGTTTTATAATTCCTGCCGACACTTTGAACTTCCGAAAGACCGCCATATAAACTGTAGTAGAAATCTTTACCTAATTTTTTGGAAAATTCGCGCATCTGATTTGGCGAAAGACGAATATCCCAAAGCTGCGAAAGCCCAAAAAGTGCCGCCGCCCCATCACTGCTGCCTCCGCCAAAACCGGCCTTTATCGGAATCCTCTTTTTCAGAGTAATTTTTGCCCCCAATTCCCCCTTACCACTCGCTTCTTTTAATAAAATCCCTGCCTGGTAAATAAAATTATCCTCATTTATCGGAACCTCCGGCTCGTCACAAATAATTTCAATCCCGCCCTTTGCCCTCTCAAATAGAAGTTCGTCACAAATATCCAATTGGCAATCTATATAGGAAACAGGGAAAAATCCTTCTTTGGATTTTTTCGGGTTTATATGAATGCCTAAGTCTAACTTGGCAAACGCTTTTTTGGTTATTTTCGACACAGCAATACTTGGGCAAAAGACTGAATTCCAAGTCCCCGGCCAAACGGCGTCAGCCCTTCACCCGATGTGAACGTAATTCCTACCAGCGCAGCATCAATGTCCAAAAGCTTGGCAATTTTGTTTTTCATTTTTTTGATCGTCTCAAGTACAAAATAGGGCTTTTTCGCCTCAACCGATATGGAAACATTCAAAACTTTATAGTTCTTTTTGCAGATTACATCAAATATATGCTCCAAATATTTTTGACTGTTTACTATCCCTTGGCTGCACATTTTATCAGACCATGTAGAAAGCGAATCTCCGCCGATTGCCGAAGAAAGCGCATTACAAAGACTGTGCAAAATAACATCGGCATCAGATTTGCCTGCGAGCCCACCCGACTTCGCAACCTCAATTCCTCCTAAAAACAAAGGTTTTGATCTTTTTTCGAATCTATGTGAATCCTGACCTATCCCGATTCTAAAGTCGGAAGTATTTTTCATAACTTATTGTTTTTCAAGAAATTTTTTAAAATCTGCTTTGCTAGTTGTATATCTTCCCTGAAAGTAATCTTAACGTTTAAATTTGTACAAGCGATTATTTTCGGCCTTATACCTACTCTTTCCAAAAGCTGGGCATCGTCTGTTCCCGTAAACTTTTGGCGTTCGGCAAAAACAAATGCCTTCCATAAATTTCCAAAAGTGGCTACCTGCGGAGTTTGCGCATACCAGGAAAACTGTCGCAGTGGGGTACTTTCAACAAAAGTATCCGCGTCCGCTATCTTAACAGTGTCCCTCGCAGGCTGTGCCAGAAGTGCAGCCCCATGTTTTTTTGCAGCCAAAAACACCTTTTTTATTTCCTCCGCTGTCACAAACGGATTTGCACCGTTATGAATACCTACTAAATCTTTGTCTTTAATTTTTAACTTAATCATTTTTAGAATTTCAAAAGTGGATTGCTGCCTTGTCGGACCTGCAACAGTTATATCCTTAACTTTACCAAATCCGCTTCGTTTAACAAGAGCTCTAATTTTTAAAATATCCTCCTCGCTTGCCGAAATAATTATGTTTTGGACAGTCTTACTTCTCTCGAAAGCCAAAATTGTCCAGTAAATTATCGGAAAACCGCCAAGCTTAACAAAAATCTTATTAAACCCTAAATTCATGCGCTTACCGCTGCCCCCGGCAACTATTATCAAGTGATTCATATTTGTCTACAAAAATATCAGAGGAGCGCACTGAGTTTATCGAAGTGCGACCTGTGATATATTATCTGCCGAATTTTACTACAAACTGGGCTGCTTTATCCCTTGCCCACCCGTCAACAACCAAAATCTGCTCTAAATTTGAGTATTTCTTTGGAGTATGAGCATTAAGTGTCGCCTCGACTACATCCGCGATCCTCAAAAAAGACAATCGTCCGGCAATAAATGCCTCAACTGCAACATCATTTGCAGCGGTCAGAATCGCCGGAGCCGTTTTCCCCTCGCCAATTGCTTTGAATGCCAAGTCCAAACACCTAAATGTCTTTCTATCCGGCTCTTCAAACGAAAGTCCTTTGCCATCTGTAAATGAAAACCTTCTGAATTTATTTCCTAAACGTTTACCGGGATAAAAAAGTGCGTATTGAATTGGCAAACGCATGTCAGATGCACCCATTTGGGCAATTATTGAACCGTCTACAAACTCGACTGCCGAATGGATAATACTCTGGGGATGGACAACAACTTCGATTTTAGAAAGAGGAACGCCAAAAAGCCACATCGCCTCAATTACCTCAAAACCTTTGTTCATAAGTGTTGCGCTGTCTATCGTAATTTTCTGGCCCATTTTCCAAGTTGGATGCGCAAGCGCTTGAGCCGGAGTGATTTTTTTCAGCTGCTTTGGCTTCATTCCCCTAAAAGGACCCCCGGAGCAAGTCAGGATTACTCTCTTAACCTCATCAGCACTTCGACCGGCAATGCACTGAAATATCGCCGAATGCTCCGAATCAATCGGTAGCAAATCCACCTTATGTTTCCTAGCCTCCGATACTATCAATTCGCCTGCCGCGACTAAAACCTCTTTGGTCGCCAGTGCAATCGTTTTTTTGTTTTTGATAGCAAGTAGAGTTGGTTTTATTCCAAATAGCCCAGGCGTAGCAATTACAACTTTATCTGCCAAATTTATAATCGCAACGGCACAATTACCTTCGTCCCCAAAACTAACTTTGGTCGATCCTAATTTTTTAGACTTTCGCAAGAGCCCTGCTGTCTTTTCTTCCGCCACGGATACAATTTTAGGCTTGTATTTCTCGATTTGATTCTTTATTAAATTTACATTTCCACCGGCCGCCAGACCGACCACTTTAATGGAATCTTTGAACTGGTCTACTACTTCAAGAGTTTGTGTACCAATCGACCCCGTCGAACCAAGTACAGAAATGTTTATGGATCCTGCTTTCATGGAGGAGAATTATATCATCCAGGTACCTCAAACTCACTAAGTCTTCTAAATTCTTTTTCCACTCTACCTCAACACTTTCTACTTTTGCCACAAAGAGGTATTCAGATTTACATGCATCTCGTCAACAAACTTTACTCCCTCAACCGCTAGTCTTCTTTTCTGCTCACTTGCCCCATCCCAGCCAAAGGCTGGTCGTCCTCTGGACGAAAATGCTCGGCGTCCGAAGCTTTCAAGCGAAGGGCCGCCAAAATTAGGGGCTAGTCTGCCATTTCTATCAACAACCCTGTGACACGGAACATCAGCCGATTTATTTTGGTGTAATGCCCAACCAACTTGTCGAGACAATCTTGGGTTTCCCAGTTTAGTCGCGATTTCTCCATACGTTGTCACCTTTCCCTTGGGAATTTTCTTAACTTGCTTAAAAACCTCTTCCCTAAAGTTTTTATTTTGATGTCTTGTTGCTTGCTTGCCCTGAGCCCCTCGAATGGGTTGCTTCTTGCTTATCACTATTCAATTGAATTTGTTCATAGTCGCCTCAATTCCGTCCGAAATATACGAGTTTATTGCCTCTTCACAATTTTTTATCAACCCTGGCAATCGTTTCTCTTCCTCTTTGTTAAAATCCTCAAGCACATAATCAGAAACCTCTTTTGTATAACCTTTTTCACTTTTTTCCGGCCTACCAATTCCTACCCTGAGTCTTGCAAACTCCACCCCACCCAAACATTCAATGATAGAATCAATTCCATGGTGGCCGGCAGACAACCCATTAAATGCCAGCCTTATTTTGCCAAGCGGTAAATCTACTTCATCATAAATTATCAGAATATCTTTACTGTCTATGTTATAAAAATTTGCAAGAGCTGCGATTGACACTCCACTTTTATTCATAAAAGTGGACGGCTTTAAATAAACATTCTTATCTTTTGCATAAAAAGCAATCCAATCCGGGCTATACCTCCACGAAAGCCCAAAATTCTTCACAAAGAGATCCACAACCATAAATCCCAAATTATGCCTGTTTTTTCCATATTTCGCTCCAGGATTACCTAAACCAACTATTAATTTCATCTAAAAATATTACCTTACTCGCCTTTCGGCTATATTGCCAAAAATGGGTAACTTATATACTTTACCGCGATACGCACTAGTCGCGCAGCGCACACAGATGTAAATGATTACTGCCCAAATAATAAGCCCACTAATAGTAGAAATAAAACTAAATATCCCCAGTGGATTCAATACAACCCCAAGCAATAGATTTAAAATAAAAAGTGTGCCTGTTGCCATCGTCGACTGCATCGCATGAAAACGGATAAATTTGTCATCTGCCTCCACCATCAAAATAACTATTCCGCTCACAAATCCCAAAAAATAAGACATAGCAGCAACCATGTTTCTACTGGAATCCCGACTACTCATTTTGTTTTATTATTTATTTTACCTCTTCCCACCCTAAACTAAACTTAACTGCGAATTATTACCGCTTTTTGGAGCGCCAGATTCTGCTATATCACCGGCAAGTGCAAGCTTTATAATTTGAAAATCCTCCTTTAACAAATTCATAATAGCCCCATTTCTAAGAGCTGCTGCCGGATGATACATAGGAAGAACAATTTGTTTTTTTCCATTAAATTCAACCACAAATTTTTTGCCATGGACAGCAGAAATTCTCGCGTCCGGCAAGAACTTATTCATCGAAAAACGCCCTAGAGTGACAATAACTTTAGGCTCGATTATCTTTATTTCTTCATCAACATAAGGAGCAAACGCTCCAAGTTCGTCCGGCTCGGGATCTCGATTTCCGGGAGGTCTAAACCTGATAACGTTAGAAATATAAACATCTTTCCGAACGAGTCCAATAGATTCTATTAATTTATCCAAAAGCTGCCCTGCCAAACCCACGAATGGTCTGCCCTGTTTATCCTCAAAATAACCCGGAGCTTCCCCCAAAAAATACACATCTGTGTTGGCATTACCTTCACCAAAAACAAGCTGGGTTGCTCCATGTCTAAGCGGCAGCTTTACATCATCCTGCATACGTTTTTTAAGATCCAACAGTTGTGATTTTTTATCCATAATTGCCACAACCATTTTTGAATATAAGAACTGTTATGTCAAGCAATTTTAGAAGATTTTGAAAGCATCTCACAAAAAATCAAAAACACGGCATTTGTCCAGCCAAACCCGGCTTGTGTCGGGTACCTGTCCGGTACCCCAACCCGCCCATGGACAACTTCATATTTTTCCCACAAAAATCCGGTTTCGCCAAAGACTTTAATGTTCAGAAAAAGCCATTTTTTGATAATCCGCTCAGCCAAATGATCAAAGCCATAGTTAAAAAGACCCTCCACAACCCGTAGCTGCATTGGCGCCCATCCATTGGGGTAATCCCACTGCATATTCTGAAAAAAACGTACCGATTGCACCACACCATAATTTTTCTGTAGCGTCTTTTCAACTACGTTAACAACCCGCTCTGCCTGAGATTTAGAAGCTAATCCTACCGACAGCGGAAAAACACCGGCAACCGTAATCAAATGGCTAATTTTGCGCTCAACCCAATCGTAATCAAAAAAATATCCCCCTCGTTCACTCCACATTAAATTATTAATTGACCTAACTCTTTTCTTAGCCAAATCCAGATATTTTTTCTTTTTCCCGGGACTTCCCAAAATATCATATGCACGGGCCAAATCAACTTCATATAAATAAAGAAGGCAGTTTAAATCAACCGGCAAAATATCCAAACACTTCCCCATGAAACGGCTAGTCATATCCCAACCACTTTCCGCTTCCGCCAAAACATTTAAAGCATTTAGGTCATAATAGCGCGAAAGTCCTCTGTGAACATTGCGAAAATTTCGTAGATGCACTCTACCCATCCAAACATCTCTATATTCTTCCTCAACTAACTTGATCGCGTTGGCAAACCACTTTTTATTTTTTGTTTTTTCGTAAACCAAAAAAACCATCATAGATAAAACCGGCGGCTGTGACCGTGAAAGAAAAAAATAGCGCGAAGCATTGGGAATAATCCCAAACCGTTTAACTAAATAAAGTAAATTGTCTACCATCCCAATCGCCAGCTTAGAATATTTTGGGTGGTCGATAAGAGCCCGCACAATCGGATAACTGTCCCAATAATACTGTTCCTGAAACGCTTCACCGTCTGTAGGCACAATGTAGGGGTTTGGCAAACCAATCAAACTGCGGACATCTTTTTTATGCTCTCTTACCAACTTAGGCCAGTAGTCTTCAATGTATTTGAGTACTGATTGGAGATCTTTCTCACTAACCCGAATCTGCTTAGCAATTTTAGAAGTGTCCATACATTTCTTTCAACGTCATCCTGAATTTAATTCAGGATCTTATTTATATTTGTTCGCAGAACACCATGGACTATCAGTCCAAGGATGAATGCGAGAAAATACATACTTCCGAGAAGATAAGTGTTCTGCTCGCTCATGTAAACTTAAAGAACAATACCGAGGGCTCTTATCCCTCGGAAGTTTATAGATGCTGAAACAAGTTCAGCATGACAATTATAGTTTAGTTAAAACGCAGTGAAGTTTCTAGTTTAAGGTTTCCTGTTGCCCGAAGCATCGAGGGGCTAAATTGAAAAATACTATAGCCAAGAATATAATCTGCACATGTCAGAACGACAAAAATCATACGATGAAAAGCTAAAAAGTTGGAGAAATAAAGCAAGAATCGTTGGGTTAATTAATACTGGAATCGGTACCTCACTTGACGCACTTGTAATTTACAGATTCAAAGACACAGACCCGACCATATTAAGAGCCAGTTTAGAAACAATATTTTGTACTCCTTATACATTTTTGGCATTAGACGGCTTAATGGATACAATAAAGGGCACACATCACTACCTATTTATGAAAACCTGGCAAAAAACTACCAGAAATCCGGAGACAAAGTTAAAAATTCAAAAAGAAATAGATACAATGCAGGTAAAAACAGAAAAAGAGTAATTCGAAAATTTAGTCATATTCCTACTTCTTGCCATACTGATTTTTATACAATTTTTTAATCTCCTCAACCGTAGTTGCATCTTCAGCCCTTTTGTCTGCCTCTCTAAATTTAACTAATCTCGGAAATCTTAACGCATACCCAATTCCATCTTCTTCTCCAGCCGTATGAATCGGAGATTTGGTAATTTCGTCGGCGTAAATTTCCAAAACTTCTTTCGGCTCTACCCAATAACTCGGTTCAATTTTAGACCTTACTCTTGCCGGTTTATGACCAAGCCTTAACTTTTTGCCAATTTCATGGACTTTTCTAAACTCTTCATCCGTCAAACCCGTCCCAACCCGCGAAATCGTCTCAAAAACATCATCTTTATCGTTATAAATCCCAACCAAAAGCCCACCATCCCCAAATTCCGTCCTTTTGCCTTTGCCACTATAAATCCCCAACAAAACACAATCCACCGTATCTGCCAAATCTCCGCTGGAAGCCCGCTTAAACTTAATCCAATGGAAACCCCGCCCGCCTGCTTTATATGGCGCATCCAGTTTTTTAATCATCAAACCTTCGAGCCCATCCGAAATTGCCTCATTAAAAAATTCCTGGATTTCTTTGGCAGTAGAAATTACCCTTTGTTCGGCAATTCTAATCGTTTGGTTACCCTGCCTGCCGGCAGGCAGGTCTTTCGAAACAATTTTTTCCAACAGTTTTCTGCGCTCAACCTCCGGCTTTCCCGTTATATCCTGCCCGTCCAAATACAAAATATCAAAGGCAAAACAGACAAGTGGCAGTGCTTTTGCAGTTTCTTCGATCTTATATTTGCGCCTTCTCTTTGTTGTTTCCTGAAACGGTAAAAATTCCTCCGTCTGCGGGTTATAAGCAATTGCCTCCCCCTCCATAATCACAGATTTTGCCTTGACTTCTTTTAAAACCCCTTGCGCTAAATCCGGAAAAGAATGTGTCATATCTTCCAGGTTTCGGGAAAAAATCTCGACTTCGCGGGTGGCACGATTGGAAGGGCTACCGACAGCGCGCAGATCAACATTTTCCGACTGATCACGATCTGTTTTCTTTCCTGATCGAGCACTGGCGGGAGGGAAAATCGTGACAGGACCCGCAATACCGCGCCGGTCCAAATGAATTTGCACCCTAAATCCGTCAAACTTGGGTTCTGCCGCAAATTTGTCGCCCATTCGCTTAACAACTTCGTCTGCATTTGGCATCCGCTCGGCCAAAGCCGGCCTAACCGGTTTTCCAACGATTAATTTAATAGTCGCCAAACCCTTTTCTCCATACTTAAAAAATTCTTCGGCAACGTATCCAAGATCGCTGGTTTTGTTATAAGCATCTTCGATTACCGGCCGCAGTTTTTTGTCTCCCGTTTTGGCAATGGAAAGTGCGTCCATAACCGTCGGGTCACCAATTCCCAACCTCAACGTTCCCAACGGAATATTTACCACATGTTTAACGGAAACAGAATCCAAATCTTTCAAAATGTTTGCCAGGGTTGTTATCTTTTGCTCTACCGACCCTTCTCCTCCAGTATTTGCAATCTTTAAAAGCTCCTCAAATACATCGCTTACTGACAACTTATTACTTTTTGCTTTTTGCTTATTGCTTAACTCTTGTGCCGCTAGCCCCATATTCCCCAACTTACGATAAAGCTTAATAACTTCATCTTTTGTAATGTTTACCCCTCGAAGCCTTGGCGAAGTGGGGCCATACGCCTTGGCAATTGCCTGCGCGACCATAGATTCGGCCATTCCCATTTCAACAGGCATATAAAACGGCGCAACTCTTCCCTGCAACAAATAACAAATCTTGCCAATTTCCGCACTGTCCGATTCTCCAAAAAGTTTGGATAAAATATCAACAAGCTCCAAACGTTTACTCGTTGACTCCAACTTTTCGTAATATTTCGATAAAGTTGCAAAGAGCATAAGAGTAATAGAGTTATAGTTTTTTTCTTAGAGATTTCTCAAAAGAGAATAAAATAACTTCTATTTCCACTCTCCTTTCTTCAAGAATTTTATATTCCGTTTGAGTAAAATACCCAAGGTCGATGGCTATCTCAATACAAGCTTCTACCTCGCTTAAAGAGGCACCAGAAATATTCAAAAACCTGATAAATTCTTTTGTAGAATTTCTCCGATATCCCTCTACTATGTTTAAAAGTACTGAAACTGTCGCTCTCCTTAGCTGACTCTTTAGACCATATTCTTCACTTTTAGGAAACTTTTCTGAATGCTTGTACACCAACTTTAAAAATTCCCTTGCCTTCTGCCACAAAATCAACTTATGATAACCCTTAGTTCTGACACTTTTACTCTCTAACTCTCTCTCACTATCACTCTTCATCTCAGTACGTAAACGGCCCCCTTTGTAGACCCCTTCTTTTTTACCAGTTTTTTCTTCTGCAAATCCTTCAAATCCCGCAAAATTGTGTCATCGGAAAAATCACGCAAAATAACCCTCCACTGTTTATTATTAATAGACCCATTAGCCTCGATATACTCAACAAGCTTTACCTGCCTCTCGTTAAGCACTATCTGCCCCGTTCTCCCTTTCAATTTTGTATCCAGTGACAATTTTTGCACTCTTTGTTTGACTCTCTCCAGCTCTTCCGCCACTCCCTCACAAAAATATTCAAGCCAACCTGTTAAATCCCGCTCAGATAGACTATTCACCTTTTGGTTTGAAACACTCTGCAAAGTTTCGTAATATCTTTTAGAGTCCCTATCAAAATATTCTTCTATCGAAAAGAACTTTTTAATATCATAACCCCCACGAAACAAAACCAAAGTCGCAAAAGCACGTGACGCCCTTCCGTTTCCGTCCACAAACGGATGTATAAAAGCCAAAACATAATGGGTAATTCCTGCCTTTAGAACCGGATGCACATCGCTGGCTTCTTTTCCGTTTAACCAATCCAAAAAATCCCCTACCAGTTTTTTAACTTTGTTCGCCTCGGGAGGTTTAAAACTAATCTCTCCAGTTTTAGAATTTTTAACAACAACCTGATTTAGACGATATGTACCTGCGGTCGCAGCAGACAAAACTTTATCGACCGTTAATTTGTGAATTGTAAGAATATCTTTCTCGCTAAAATTTGGAATTTTGAGTTTCGAGTTTTGAGTTTTATCAATGTACTTTAGTACTTCCCGATAATTTAAAATTTCCTGGACATCACGATCACGAGCCGGAACATTACCACCCTCGAGTACTGCAGCCACCTCACCGCTATCCAATGGATTGCCTTCTATATGTGTTCCGTGATGGACAGTCCTGATTATCGCTTCCTGTCGAAATTTAGCTTCGTACGCAGGCACTAGTGGTGCGTTTTCGATAACTTCCTTTGAGGCTTCTATCTTACCGATATATTTTAAAATTAAATTTGAAACTCGATATTTCGGGGAGTACATTATGCGTTAATTATGCGTTAAATAAAAACAAAAATCAACGCTCAGAAGCTCAAATTACTTCTCACTCTTAAAAAGTTCCGCAACGTTTGCCCAAACTTGTTCCCCAAACCAACCCTCTGAAATCCAGCCTTGACCAGCATCATGCTTTTCTACAAACCCAACGTCTTTCTCTTTACTACTAATCTCAACCTTCCACATTATTACCTCTTCTTCTCTAAATATTGTCGTAATGGGTCCTTCAAGTATTTTTACCGAATTTGTATCTAAAACATAATAAGTTTTTACAGTATTTTGCATAGGTTCCTGGCGCAAAGGAATCGGTTCTTTTACCGGATCAGAGTCTGAAATTGCAAAAACATCCCCTATCTGCACACTAAAAACTTCGCCTTCTTTTGTAAACTCCAGTCCTTTGAAAAACAATTTTGCAAAATCATATTTTGCTTCAAGAACGATTGCAGCATCACTTTTTGCATATTTCAATTCCTGAATCCTGCGCCTAAAAGCCACACCATCCCAAAAATATGCCCCCATTGTTTCGGCATAATCCTCAACCTCTACATTACTCCTCATTTTACCGGCATCTATAACCCCTGGTGTAATATAAACGTCTTTTTCGTCATAACCGTTTTTGGTTTTTGCCTTTGCCTCCGCTACAAGCTGGTTGTATTTATCCTGGTTAAAATCAGCATTTTTATATGCTTGATGATGCCCTTCTTCGTGGGGTATCGTATCCGGCCCAGAACTTTCTGACACATCTATTTCCTGATTTTCACTTCTATAAATTCCACCTGCATAACCAGTGTCTTTATCCATCAAATAAGGCACATATATAATTTTTTTGGGAAGATTTTTAATACCAACACCATCCAATGTCCTGTAAAACCTTGCAAGCGCTCGTAGTGAGCCGTCTGCAGGGTAACCAATATCATTTGCTTCAAATTGTACCGGAACTTGAGAGTCTGCAAGCCAGTTCAAATCCTCTATCCATAAACTCGCCTTATATTTTTCTTGTGGACTTTTATCGGAATCTAACAAATATAAATTCTGCTCAATTAACTCATCTAAGATAAATAAGTGTCTAGGGTTTTTAACATCAAAATATCTACCCTCAAACGTAATAATGCCATTTTTTTCATCAAATGCTATATTTTTATTAGGAACCTCTTTGGCTAAAATCTCAGCACCTAAAAATGCGAGTTTGATTCGCTTTTCGCTAATTGTCTTTTTAATTTCATCACTTTTTTCTGTTTTTAATTCAAAATCAGAAAAAGTATCAAGACCAATTCTGCCCAAATAGTAATTATTAATTAAATATTGTTTTACAATTTCCGGTTTTGGAGGATTATCAACGGGAAATTTTATATACTCTTCCAAGCGATCAATTGGTCTCTCATTCAAAGGTTGATATGAATAACTATATTGAACTCGAGGTTCATTATCTTTCACAAGACGATAAGAACCATATCCAGCCAAACCCGAGATTCCAGCAAATCCTCCAATCACCACAGCGCAGCCTGCATAAACTACACGATTCGCTTGTTTTTTATTTGACCCCTGTTTATCACTCTCCTGGGAAGTCGGTCCAACTTCAAACCGTAAATCATTATGCTCAACCATAAACGAGAATTATACAGATAATGTCCTTACAGTTCCACAATCTTTGCCTTTTTGAAAATTTCCCTCGGGATGGATTCTTTTTCCGCTGCCGTAATAATTGTTTGTTGATTTGATATTACCGACAAAACAGTATTCCTGTGCTCCCAATCCAATTCCGAAAAAATATCATCCAGCGCTAGTACCGGCCGTTGCCCGCGCTTGACACGGTGGTACTCAAGCTCTGCAAGCTTTAGTGCCAAAACTGCCATACGCTGCTGCCCGCGAGAACCGAAAAACTCCAAATCGCGTTTTTTGTGAACAAATCTGAAATCATCGCGATGCGGGCCAGAAAGCGTAATGCCTGCTGCAATATCGCGCTCTCTATTATTCTTGAGCTTCTCCTCAGTTAAAACACTCTGCTTTAAGTTCCAGAAAAATCCGCTAATATTTTCGCGGGTGGCAGTTCTAGAAGGGTTCCCGACAGCCCTTCGACTTCGCTCAGGATAAACGCGCTGCACTGCTTGTCCTGAGACGATCGAAGGAGTGGGAAGGAAAGAACTGACAGGACCCGAGTCATTAACCGCTTCGACAAAATTCAAAAACTCAAAAAACTCCTCACGCACTTTCGAAACATACTTTCCGTGCTCCAAGAGGCGTGAGTCCCAAAAACCAAGCTCCAAAGGTTTCGCCCTGCCTTCTCCAATTCTTCCCAAAATCTTATTTCTTCTCGTCACAATCTTTCCATAAGCGCTGACACTTCTCCAGTATTTACCGTCAATGGATGATAAAAACCTGTCCAGGTGACGACGACGCAAAGACGGAGAACCGGAAACCAAATCTAAATCACTTGGCTCGAAAACAACTATAGAAAAAACTTCCACAAAATCCACGAGCCTCTTTTTAAATGCACCTATATAAAAAGACTTACCAACTCGCCTATCTATAACTTGTAGGTTAACTATTAAACTTTTGGTGTCACCCTCAGAAGAAATTTCCCCTTCAACTTTGGCACTTTCTGCCCCAAAACGGACTAAATCCAAATCCGTTTCTACCCTTATCGGCCTAATTCCGGATAGCATAGCGACAGCCTCTAAAATATTGCTTTTACCGGCACCGTTTTTACCCACAATCGCTGTGAGTTTTCCGTCAAACGATATCTTCTGAGCAGTAAAATTCCGGTAGTTCGTAAGCTTAAGAGAATCTATGCGCATTATTTTAGGGGAATTATAACTCTTCTCTCTCTCACACTCTGACCCTTAATATCTCTATCACTTTTTAATATTTCCACTTTTTACCCAAATAAATAAAAAGCGCTCCAGAAAACCCTAAAGCAGTTCCCCCCAACACCAAAGTGCCCAAATAGCCAAAAATAACCTCAAACATTACTGCAAGTGGAGATGCAAATGCGGCGAATAGCGATGCCAGTATTATATTTGCCCCAAAAACTGTCCCCTGGTGAGTGTGCGGTATTTTTTTTTGAAGAACAGTCCGGGAGGCAATCATAATAAGGATAGTCCCAAACCCTAAACCAATTAAAAATGGCACAGCCAAAAAAGCCAGTGCCAATCTGGAAAACAGTTGAATTTTTAAAGAAATACCATAAAAAAAGAGGCTTGCACCCATCACCAAATTTCCAAGCGACAAGAGGGACAGTTCGTTAATTTTAGGTTTATTAATAACCCCAATGCCAAACAGGACCCCCACGGTGATAAGCGGGAAAACGAAAACTAAAGCTTTTTCAATAGAAATTCCGACTATTTCTGTAAAAAAGCCAGGCGCCAAGGTTATTCCAAAAACAATTACACCCTGTATTGCCGCAAAAGCTACAAAAAAGAACCAGACTGTTCGGGATTTAAACATATAGACAAAACCGTCCCAAATATTACTAACGCGCTTTCGAAAAGAATCTTCACTTTTTTCAAGAGGTACAAGTTTTGGTAAAAAGAATGAAAGTACTGCCGCGACCAGCAAAAACACTTCACAAATCACAAGTGTCACATATGCCCCAAAGAAAAAATAAACGACAGCCGCCGCAAAAAGACCCAAAAGAACACCCCCAGCCAAATTAAATATAAAAATAGAATTGGCAACCAGTAACTCATTCTTTTTGACAAGTTGTGCAGTCGCAGCACTGGACGCCGGTATAAAAAAAGAGTTCCCTGCAAAATATAAAAAGGACAAGGGGATAGAAGCATAAACAGCCTTTTGAGTGTAAATAATCATAAGAACAACCAGTGTAATAAACACATTGGCAAAAATTATCGTTTTTCTGCGATCAAAAATATCGGCAAGCAGCCCAGAAAATGCCATCAAAAAAAATGAAGGGATTGTAAAGGAAAGAACTACTCCGGATACTCCGATATTGCTACCGGTTTTTAAAAATACAGAAATAATAAGCGTCAGCACTAAAAAAGCAGACGCTGCTTGACCAAAAAAAATTATTGCTGACAGAATAAAAAAATCACGATTTTTAAAAAGTGCTAAGTAGGTTTTTGGCAAAAACGGCATTTATTTAAGTTAACTTCGACTGATGTGACAATTGTTGTATATAGTGCATTTTAGGCACTATACCAACAGTTGCTGTTGCAACTTTTGACAATTTGGACAGTAGTGTGCACTCCTGCCATCCATTTTTTCGCGCACAATTGGTGTTTTGCAGCGCTTACATGGCGTACCGGTCATATGATAAGCATTTGCAAAACTAAGATAGAGTCCTTTTTCGCCTCGACCATCTACAAAAGAATTAGCGCTAGATCCGCCTTTTTCTATAGCCAAATTAAAACTGTCAATCAAACCTTTAAATATTGCCTTTATTTCAGCATCAGTTAAACTCACAACAGACCTTTTTGGGTGCACCTTAGCACGCCACAAAGCTTCATCACTGTAAATATTGCCAACTCCGGCAACAAAAGCCTGATCCATTAATAATTGTTTTATCCGCCTTTGGCCTTTGGCCTTTAGCCTTTGGCGAAATTCTTCAAATTTCATCGTCATTGGGTCTGGCCCCAGCTCAATCTTTCCGATAGCGTCCTTTATAGATCGCTCATCGCTTGCAACTATCTTTACCCATCCAAACTTACGCATGTCGTTAAAATACAAATGTCCTCCATTTGTAAAAGCAAAAGTAGCCCGGGTAGTACCATTTGGAACAGGTTTATTAAGAGGCGGAATAGGATGTCCACCGCCCACCCTTATCCTTTTGTCCTGATAGACCAGCTGCCCGGTCAATTTAAGGTGGATAACTATCGACATACCTCTACTTTTTGCTTTTTGCTTTTTGCTTGTCTCTAGATCAATTACAATCACTTTCCCCCACCTACGGACATCCTTTACTTTTGCCCCTTTTAAATCTTTTATCGAAAATCCATTCCAATAAAACTTCGGCTTCCAGTCGTATTCAACTGAATCAAAAGTTAAGCCCTTTATTGCATTATTCAAACTATTAACTACAACCGTTACTTCGGGTAATTCAGGCATTTTTAAAGCTTGGCAAGTGTCCCTTTCCTTCTCGATCCTCTTAGCATATAGGTAAAAAAGGCAACAGCCATAGAAAAATAAATAACGTTTAGTCCTAAAGATATAAAAAATTCGCCCGAATTAAACATTTTCGTCTCAAAAGTATAACGCATACCTTCAAATACATGGGAGATCGGCAAAAACCAAACCAATTTTTGGAAAAACTGAGGTAGCACACGAACGGGATAAAAAACAGCAGCAAATGGCTGAATCATAAAAGGCAAAACCCAAGTTAAAGGGCCGGCAGAATGCCCCCACCTTGTAATTAAACCTATACTAAAAACTCCAAGGGACACCGCAAATAATATTAAATTAATCCAAAAAAGTATCAACATAAAACCCAACGAAAAAATATTAAATCCATAAAATAATATTGCCAAAACTACCATTGCAGCAAAAGAAATCAGAACTTTTGTAACCGATACCAAAACCAAACTAAAAATAAGCTCAACAGTAGTAATTGGGCTAGCCAGTATATTAACCAAATTTTTTTCCCAAAGTTCATACATAAAATCAATCCCAATGGATGTTCCAACCCGTTCAAAAATAACCCATAAAATCATTCCACCCAAAAAAAAGGCAGCCAAAGATGATGATTGTACCTGAATGTAATTTGCTAAAAATCCCCACATAACAAGCCCCACAATTGGAAATATCAACAAGTCGGCAAATCGCTCCAAATGATGAGTAGTCAGAAAATAATGCCGGAGTAACATTGCGTAAATTCTATCTCGAGACATCTTTATCCCCTCCAGAATCCCTACTGAGCTTTTTTCTTGAAAGCTGTATGAATACCTCCCGCAAATTCGGTTCTTTTGCTTCGAGTGCCAATTCCTGCCTCGTTAATTCAAGTGGGCTACCTTGAGCAATTATTTTGCCATGATTAATAAAAACAACATTATCGGCAACTTGTTCAATTTCCCACATGTTGTGAGACGTATATAAAATTGTCATTTTTTCCTCTTTTTGTATCTTTTTAATCAAGTTTATACCACGGTCAACTACATCCGGATCCATCGACGCCATTGGTTCATCCAAAAGCAACAGCTTAGGCCTGTTTATAAGTGCCTTGCAAAAGTTAGCTCTCGCCCGCTGGCCTAAGGAAAGACTTCTTATTATTGTATTTCTCATATCTGTCATTTCTAGCTCTTCTAAAACCTCCAAGACTCGTTGTTTGGCTTTTTTTACTTCATACAATTTAGCGTAAACTAACAAATTTTCGTACAATGTTAAGTTCCAAGGTAAAACATATTCCGCAGAACAATAATTCACATTTTGCATTACACTGACCCGATGTTTTGCAACATCCAGGCCAAACATCTTTATCTGTCCATTGTCTTTCTCAACAACTCCAAGCAAGCAATTTATTGTCGTGCTCTTCCCAGCTCCATTTGGTCCCAAAAAACCCAAAATTTCGCCTTCTCCAACAGAAAAAGAGATGTCGTCGACAGCACAATACGTAGCAAAATTTTTGACCAGGTTTTTTACTTCAAGGATTGGGGCATTTCCAGTCATATTCAAGCTTTTTTGTGCTTACTTTCCACAAATTTCTTAATTTCGCGCTTAAAACGTTCCTTGCTGAATTTTTGGGCGTGTTTGCGGATAAATTCGCTATCCCACTGCCCCTTTTTCTCCATTTCCAAAAATTTATTAATGGCAATGACAAATGCGCCCGGCGCCAAATCCTCTACCCAAAGCCCGGTTTTACCATCAATTACAGTCTCCTTGATTCCGCCCTCCGCTAAAGCAATGACAGGCTTACCCGCGGCCATTGCCTCAACCGGCACAATCCCAAAATCTTCCTGGCTCCCGGAAAAAATTAAGGAACGACAATTTTGATAAAGCTCAACCAGTTCACTATCACTAACATCACCGAGAAACTCAATTGTTGACTGTTCACCGTTCACTGAGGACTGTGAACTTGCTAGCTCCTTAAGAGCTTGCATCTCCTTACCCGTTCCAACTATTTTCAAAGGCAATTTCAAATTTGTACAAACTTCCACTGCAATGTCTACATTTTTCGCCGCCACAAGCCGGGAAACAACCAGAAAGTAATTAGTTGACGGTTCATGGTTCATAGTATTTTTATTAACTATTAACTGTGAACTATTAACTGTGAACTTTTTTACATCCACCGGTGGATAAATCACCGTGGATTCTCTTCGATAAAACTTCTTAACCCTACCTGCAACCTCTTTGGAATTGGCAATAAACCAGTCAACGCGTTGCGCCGCCTCAAAATCATAAACTCGCATAAAATGGTTAACCAAAAGTGCATATACCCTAACCAAAAAATGCTTTTGTAAATTTGAAGCAGTAGGATATCCATACAAATACCTTGGCGGAGTATGGCAATAACAAATCTCAACGAAACTTTTGTTACCTTTGATACTTTTGATACGTTTGAACCCCTTCGTTACGTACCAGCTACTCGAACCAATCACCACATCGTAATCCGCCAGCTGGTGGACAAAACTGTTCCAAATAAACGGGGCCAAAAACCGTAATGGACTATGTAATTTACTTGCAAAAAATGGCACATTCTGTGCCCAGGAAGTAATTATTTTTTTTCCTTTAAACCTTTTGTAAGCCGAAGATCCCTCCTGGTAAAAAGCCGTATAAATCGGCGCGTCCGGATAAATCTCCGACAATGCTAGTAGCACCCTCTCCGCACCCCCAAACTCGTTTAAATAATCATGGACTAGAGCTACTTTCATAGCCGGACATCCCCCAAGGTACTATAAACTTCATCAGCCCCAGCTTCTTGTAATTGTTGTCTTAGTTTCTCATCTGCGTTAACCCCAATCACTTTCATACCTGAAGCCTTTCCTGACAACACTCCGTTTACAGAATCCTCAAGAGCTAAACAATTAATAGGTCTCTGCGCAATCTTTCTCGCACTTTCTAAATAGACATCCGGAGCTGGTTTGCCATGAGTGACATCATCCCCCGAAATTATTTGATCAAAATAATTTTCTACACCTAGCAATCCCAAAATCTTCCTCGCCATCTCATCACGATGCCCACTTGTCGCCACACCAAGAACATATTTCCCTTTCAATTTTTCAAGGAGAACTGTAGCACCATCCATTAATTTAAGTCTTCCGGGTTCTAAAATCAGCCCATACAAACACGACCTATATTCGGCTGCAAGCTGATCTATTTCTCCCTCCAAACCATATTCTTTTTTCCAAATTCCAACAATCTCTTTAATACCCATTCCTCTAAAGTGACTAGAAACAGCAGGCTCATCAGGAAGACCTTTAACAGAAATGAATTTCACATACGCATCATTCCAGACAGGTTCGGAGTCGATAAGCAAACCATCCAAATCAAAAATTATGGCGTTAATGCGCTGTTTTTCGGTTTCTCTCTTTGTTTGACCTTCCATCATTTAAATTAACTCAAGCTGGTCTTTATTATTATCAGCAACATGTACAGATTTTGCATTGCCCACTGCTTTACCTTGCAATTTAGCAACAATACTTTTAAACCCCAAGCCTTCAAATTCTTTTATTACTTTTTCCCAATCCGGATTAAATCTAAGCTCTGACAGCTTAAAGCTAATATCTACATTACAATCCAGCTTAACAAGTTTTTTAGCAGCCAGGGCAATTTCTTTATCCTTTTCCAACTTATCTTTTGTTGTTCCCGAAATTTCATCAATATTGTCATAAATTCCCTCAAGTGTTTTGTATTTTTGAAGTAATGCCGAGGCCGTTTTTGGTCCAATGCCGGCAATCCCCGGAATGTTATCACTCGGGTCTCCGATCATCGCCTTATAATCGACCATTTGAAGGGGTGTGATTCCAAACTTTTCTTCCACCTCTTTTGAACCATATAATGTGGTTGAGCTCAGGTTCCACCCGGGCGCCTGAACCTTGATATTTCCATCAACGAGTTGAAGTAGGTCACGGTCGCCGGAAAGAATCACCACTTGGTCAACAGTAGACGGTTCACGGTTTACCCCGATTCCAGAGGGGTTCACAGTTTTCTCATTTTTCTTACCGTGAACTATTAACTGTGAACTATTAACTGCTCGCGACGCTACAGTCGCGAGTATGTCGTCTGCTTCATAACCCGCTTTTTCAAAATATTTAACACCAAAAGCATCCAATACTGCCTTAACTTTTGGCAGCTGTGGATATAAATCCTCCGGCGGGGCTTTTCTTTGCGCTTTATAAGCCTCAAATTCTACATGGCGGAATGTTGGCGCCTTGGTATCAAATGCACAGGCGATATAAGTAGGTTCGACCTCCTTTACTGCCCTAATCAGCATATTAGAAAATCCAAAAACGGCGTTGGCATTCTCACCCGTTTTGTCAGTTAATGCAGGCAAGGCATGATACGCACGATGGAAAAGATTATTCCCATCAATTAACAGAAGAATTTTTGGAGAACTCATGCCCAAATTCTAGCACAAAGGAAATCTACAAGTTTAAGCCTGAGCAGGCTTTGTTTTTTTGGGAATATGAAACTTTACTTCACCATTTGTTGCAGGTTTACCAACAATCTTCTCAAAGTCGTCACGCTCCAAAGTTTCGCGATCCAAAAGAGCCGCTGCAACTTTATCCAAATCTTTCTTGTGCCGAATAAGCGTTTCTTTCGCTTTTTTATACCCGGTATCAATCATTTTTTGTACCTCACGGTCAACTTTAGCTGCCGTATCTTGGGACATTTGTGCCCCCTCACCCGGAACAGGCCATATTCCAAACTGCGCCCGCCCTTGCATCACAGTCGGCCCCAAATCACTCATACCAAGCTCCTCAACCATCGCATGGGCAATATTAGTTGCAACCAGCAAATCGGAAGACGCCCCACTGGTAAGCTCATGAAATATCAATTCTTCGGCCGCCCTACCACCCAAAGCCATCGCAATTCTGTCCAAAAGCCTCGTTTTTGTTTCCAGGTTTCTGTCAAACTGTGGATGAACCTCCGTGTGCCCTCCGGTATTGGCACGGGCAACGATAGAAATTCTGTGTACCGGGTCAACATTCGGCAGAAAATGAGCAACAATTGCATGACCTCCTTCGTGATAAGCTGTCATCTTTCTCTCTTCTTCGCTTTGCATTCTCTTTCTCTGTGGTCCCAATTTTGTCTTTGTTGCGGCTTCCTCCAAATCCACATTGGTTATTTCCTTACGCGCTTCGCGGGCTGCTAAAATGGCCGCTTCGTTAAGCATGTTCGCAAGGTCAGCACCGCTAAAACCAACCGTACGCTTAGCCAACCTTTCAATATCAACATTCTTGTCAAACGGCTTACCCTTCATATGAATCTGAATAATAGCCTTTCTGCCTTCAATGTCCGGAAGGTCCAGAGCAACACGCCTGTCAAACCTGCCCGGCCTAGTTAGTGCCGGGTCTAGCATGTCTGGCCTATTGGTAGCCGCCATCACCATTACATTTTCGTTCGGCGCAAAACCATCCATTTCCACCAGTATTTGATTTAAGGTTTGTTCACGCTCATCGTGTCCGCCACTAAAGCCGGAACCCCGCACTCTACCGATCGACTCTATTTCGTCTATAAAAATAATTGCAGGCGCCGTCTTTTTGGCTTGTGCAAAAAGATCCCGAACACGGGCGGCTCCCACCCCTACTAACATTTCCATAAATTCACTTCCTGCAACCGAATAAAACGGTACCCCTGCCTCACCTGCAACAGCCTTTGCCAGCAAAGTCTTGCCGGTACCTGCAGGCCCTACCAAAAGTACACCTTTAGGAGTCCTGGCTCCAATTGCTTTATATTTTTCCGAATGTCTTAAAAAATCGACAATCTCCATTAACTCCTGTTTCGCCTCATCAACACCGGCAACATCCTTGAAAGTAATCTTGGGCATATCGCGCGAAAATTGCTTAGCCCTGGACTGTCCAAACGAAAATACACTGGACGCACCCTCTCTTGCCTGACGGAAAATGAAGAAGAAGAAAAGAATAATAATCCCAAGTGGTAAAAATGTGGTCAAAAGGGTTAACCACGCTTCCGACATTGTCCTATCCTTCACCGTAATTGCAACTTTTGTTGGATCCGCACCTCCTGCTTGAAGAGCACCAAAGATAGACTCATTGTCTTCTTTTCTGGAAGTATAAATTTTACCATCCCTAAGTTTTACATTTATCTTGCTACCATCAATTTCTACGCTTTGTACCTTATCGTTTTTGATGTCTGTTATTACAGTAGAAATCGGCTCAACAGGCAAAAACCGGTCAGCAGGGTTTGAAGTAACAGCAAAGAAAATAAACAATAAAAGGCCAAACACCGCGTAAATTGCAAAACCCCGCCAGGACGTCTTTTTGCCGATTTTGGGCATATTAACTTTGGGGATAGGACCCTTTTTTGGATTAGTTGGCTGATTATTAGTTTGAATTTTGTCTTGTTCTTGGGATTTCATTCGTGTAATCGGATATTTTATCACCGAAAACCTCCAATTGCCAGAACCACATGTGCATCAAGAAGAAAGACAACTATGTAAAAACGTTTAGGAAAAGTAGCTAATTTTCATGGCAGCTTTAACCTCTTTTAAAGTTTTTTCTGCCTCCGCTCTCGCTTTTTCTGTCCCATCTTTCAAGATTTTATCGACCAAACCAGGTTGCTTCTCAAATTCTTTTCTTCTTTTCCTAATTGGTTCCAAGAATTCCTCCAAAACACCAACCAAAAACTCCTTAACCTCCACATCTTTAACCTTACCCTCCTTGTATTTTGATTTATAACTCATAACTTGTGACTTGTGACTTTCTGAAGCAAAAGCATCAAGATATATAAAGACCGGATTGTTTTCAACATCTCCCGGTTCGTCCCCATGGACCCGCGCCGGATCCGTATACATGCCCATTACCTGTTTTCTGACAGTCTGGGGATCATCGGATAAATTAATAACATTCCCCAAACTCTTGCTCATCTTCGCTTTACCATCAGTCCCTGGTAATCTTTCTACCTCTCCAACTAACGCCTCCGGCTCCACCAGGACTTTTCCATAAAGCTCGTTAAACTTGCGCACAATTTCGCGCGTCTGCTCAATCATCGGCACCTGGTCAACCCCAACCGGCACCAAATCTGCTTTCAAAAACGCAATATCGGCAGCCTGAGAAACCGGATAAGCCAAAAACCCCAAAGGAACATTGGCTCCATACCCTTTTTGTTTCATTTCATCCTTAACCGTCGGGTTTCTCTCGAGCCGTGCCAAAGTCACTAAATTCATAAAAAAAACCGTTAGCTCTGCAATTTGAGGAACTTGGGACTGAATAAAAATTGTCGAAACCTTAGGATCAATCCCAACAGAAAGATAGTCCAAAACAACTTCCCGAATATTTTCGCCCAGTTTTTCCGGATGCTCAAAATTATCCGTCAAGGCCTGGACGTCCGCAACCATAATAAAAGTTTCATATTCATGTTGCAGCTTTACCCTGTTTGCAAGTGACCCGACATAGTGGCCCAAATGCAATTTCCCCGTCGGCCTATCCCCTGTCAAAATACGTTTTTTCATATTTCCACCCTCATCATAACATCAGAAAGACCATCCACAGAACAAGGGTCGCAAACACGCACCTTAGTCGTTCGTATAATACGACCTCCTCGATCTTGAACAGATTCAACAACTACTCGTGTTTGCTCATTTGTTCCACAACCAACGCACTTGAATGAGTAAACACCTTTACCTACCAACCCTCTTTGTAAATTTTCTTGTTCTATCATCATTTTAAATAATTATGCTAATTCTTCTACCTGATATTCTCCAACCGCCTTTAATAAATCTTTAAGCTTCATTTCTAATCCATGCATCAAATCCCCCGAACCCATATGCACGTTTTGCAAATCCATAACATTCTTATCCACATACACTGGCACTCCAACCAAAATTGGGCAAACAGCACCAATTGGCACGCCCACAACCTTCAAAACGTCCTCCGGCTTTGCAAGCTCGGCTTTTGATCCAAACAGCTTCCGCACTTTTTTAAAATCCACCCGATCATTCCCTCGCAGAGCGAGTGCGATAAAAGATCCATCGCCCACACGCACGATCAGCGTCTTTACAACTTCATCAACCTTTATCCCAGCATCAACCACGTCAGCAACCGTAAAAGCTTCCTGATCCAAGTCAATTACTTTAAAGTCCAGCTGCAACAGACGCAAATGTTTCTGTATTTGTACTAGGTTCGCCATTTATCGTTCTTAATTGTATTACTTTTTTCTCTACTTCCATCAATTCGGCAAAATCTCCGTGCAATAGAAATTTTGTGTCTACAGGACAACTCTCAGCCGCAACTTCTAAAATCTACTTAACTACAGATTCGCCAGGGTTAGATAATACATTTTTTGCAATATCAACCGCCACATCGCAACCTCGGCAATCCATACCGCTTTGTCTTTGACAATTTTCTTTTCTTTCCATAATGTTTCACCTACTTTCAGACCACAAAAAAACTCGCATTCTCGCGAGTCTTGTATCTGTTCTTAAGTTTTAGTTAGCTCAACAACCTACAAAACCCGCCTTAGCGAGCAAAGTAATAAAACCAAAATCGGTTAATTGTTAAGTTAATATTCATTTAAATACAAATGCGCAGAAATCTCTGCGAAATAATTTCTGCTTAGCAGATCAGTCTGCCCTCTGCTAAGCTTTCACCTCAAAAGAGCATTACCTAGCAGAATTATATCAGTTGAAATCTTAAAGTGTCAAATTTATAAGCGGACAAAGCCTGGGAGTGATAATTAAGCCTTAACTGCGACTTTTGTGCCAATAATACCCTGGCTTTTCAGGTTGTCAATAAAATCTTTAAATCTTCCTGTAGTCGTATAAAGCTCCTCGCCTCCAGCCGGTTTTCCCTCATATAAAACATACGGTTTATGCTCAAACGGGTCGATATATCCACTTGCATAACTAGGCCCTCCCAGAAAATGACGAGCACCCATTTTTATTTTTTTACCACCAGAAACAATTTCCAAATCCCATTTAACGAATCTGTCTTCCTCTGGTTCTTCAGAATAACTAAGAGAAGTTGCTCCAGACACTATTTCATCAACTTTTTCAGCAGCGGCCCCATGCCAATACGATGCCGCATCCTCCTGTATAATCCTTACAAATTTCCCGTGACGAAGCATCCGAAAACCAACGTTGGCCTTTTCCCGCGCCACATGCGCAGCCACTCTTCTTGCTTTTGCTTGTCTTAAATAATCTTTGGAAGCCTGTTTTACTGCCTCAACAGTCGCGCGTTCACCGAACATTACTTCATTCATAACGGTGGATTGTATACGATATTATGGGTCTTGTCAATCGTAGAGTGTATAATCACTTAAAAAGTGTAGCAGGGGTGGGGATCGAACCCACGACCTTGGCGTTATGAGTGCCACGCTCTAACCAACTGAGCTACCCTGCCATGAGCTGACTGAATTGTATCAAACAAAAAAAGACCCGACAACTTTGCCGAGTCTGGTTTACGTGTAGCGGGTCGCTCAAAAATTTGAGCGAACCTCGCTCCAAATTTCTGCCGAAATTTGTAGCGGGGGCGGGAGTCGAACCCACTTCTGGAGATTATGAGCCTCCCGAGATGCCGTTTCTCTACCCCGCGTCGATTAATTTCAAACGTTAATTCTAGCTTCAAAACAACTCTTTGTCAATCAAATTAACCATTTCCAAAGAATAATTTTTGCCATTTCTTCCAATTCGCAACCGGTTTCTTGCTTTCTGTTTCCTGTTTACTACTCTCTTCTTCTTTTGGTATCACCACAACCTCTTCCCCATCCTTTGCCATTCCCAATTTGTTTCTAATCTCACCTTCTGCAAACCTTTCACTCTTTTTATACTCAAGCTCCTGCTTTAAAGCCTCATTTTCCTTTCTTAGTTTTTCAAGATGAGCTTCTTCCTCCTCCACCTGCTGACTCGTCCCATGAAGCGAAAGTATCCGCTTTACACTATTTATACCTAAAAACACTGCAACAACAATCGCCAACAACAGTATTAAATTTCTTCTCATCCTTACCATTATATATATAAGATACGCGCTTAGCATTATTAAAAACCGATAGGCGCCATAAGCACGGCCGCGAGTTTATAATCTGTGAGCTTATAGAAGAATCCACAAACACCATTTGAATACTCTTGACAAGGCCCATAGCAAGCAGTATACTAATCGTAATTTCAGCTTGCCACTGAACTTACCTGCACAAAGTTCTCGCCCAAAAATTGTTAGTTGAATGAAGAAATTACAAGAAGCACATCAGGAATTTGTTGACCATTTAAAAGGCAGGAAAAGAGCATCGGCAACTGTGCTTGCATACGGCAAGGACATAGAACAGCTGATCAAATTCTTCGCCGACCTTCAAAAGGTGCACGTCCACGAAATAAAACCGGACGATATTAAGAACTTCCTGGAAAAACTGCAATCTACGGGCTACACTCAAAAATCACTCTCCAGAAAGCTAAATTCCACAAAAACGTTCTTCCGTTTTCTTAAAATCAAAGAATACATAACCGACGACCCGGCTTCCCTTGTTGAACACCCAAAATTCGAAACTAAACCTCCCAGAATCCTAACCCCTATTGAATACAGAGCACTAAGAGATGCAGCCAGAGACGACGTTCGAATTGCCGCAATTATTGAAATTCTTCTTCAAACAGGCGTTAGAATTGGTGAACTCGCAAATTTACGAATCGACGATGTCTTTTTTGGAGAAGAAAACAAAGAAGGCCATCTTTTCGTACGCCCTCAAGAAAATCGTGGAGAAAGAACAGTTCCTTTAAATAAGGCAGCCGAAAATGCCCTTAAAAAGTATCTGGAAATAAGACCAAAAACTACAAATAGAGCCCTATTCGTAACAAAAACCGGCAAACCGCTTCTGGTTAGAAACATAAGAACGGCAATCGACAGATATTACAGAAAAGCAGGCATAACCGGCGCTAAAGTCAACGACCTTAGACACACCTGGGTTGCGCACCACCTCTCAAGCGGAGCATCCCTCGTTCTGATTTCTAAAATAGCCGGCCACAAAAGGCTATCAACTACCGAGCGCTACCTCTCCCTTATTCAACTTCCTAAGGGTGAGGAAAAACTCAAACTCGAACAGCTATAATTTGTCTACGGTCGATAGTCCACAGACAATAGTTGACGATTCCAGTCCCTCTCTTGACTCACCTACACTTTGGCGCTTAATATAAGAAACGTTTCTGCCATGGGTCTTTTTAACAATTCCGGAAAAACAAATATCACGCCTGTCCAAGAAACAGCGAGCACGGCTGCAGAAATACTGCCTCTTTTAGGACTAACTCAAGAGACGATCGACGCTCATCAAAAAAACTTACTGCAGGCCGAGGCTATAAAGTATGGCGCCTCATACTACAAAGACATTGCTTCAATGGGCGACATTACCAGTGCTCCTCCGGTTAAGCTTGGCGAAATTGCTCTCAACCCAAACACTAAAAGTAAAGCAGAACTCCCAAGCTCTCTCCAGACACAAACAAGCAAAATGGAAGCAGTCATGAACCCGGACGATATCAAAAAAATAAAAATGCAGCTCGAAGGGTTTACAAAAGGTTTTGGAGAAGCCGCGCTGGATACCAAAGATTGGGAAACAGCAATCCAAGCTTACAATATAGCAACCGAAGGGGGGATCATCCATAACGCGGAAGTTATAAAAAAACTTGGAGAAACATATGCGACCGACGAGGAAACCAGAATCAAAATCTACGAAGCCATTTCCCAAATTGTAGGCGTCACAGCAAAATCAGAAACTTCTGCCTCCGAGCCAATTAAAGCTTCAACTCCAACGCAAGAACCTACCCCAATTTCAACACCGTTTGCAAAAACAGAACCGACGCCAACCCCCGCACCTATTGCACATCTTCAGGAAAAACCCGATGTAGCCCACGATCCGATACCCATTCCAACACCCCTGATGCAGCAAGAAATGCAAAGAAAAGTGGAAGAAGCAGCTCGTGGTGTCCAAGCTGTCCAAACCCCAGAAGCGCCAAAAGCACCCACAATAAACCTGGCAGGCACCAAACCCCAGGAACCTATCACAGCCCCAAATGGTGTAATCCTAAGGCCAGTTCCAACTCCAAACCCAACAACTCTTGTAGCCTAAACCTTTTTTTTAAACAAACTGGAGACAACGTCAACAAGCAAAATAAATATCATCGGGATAATAAGCGCTCGCCAAAACCACGAAACATAAAAAACCAAAACTACTCCCCCAATTGCCAACAAAACAAAACAGATTTTAACCAGCAAATTCATCCTATAAACTTCAAAAGCTAAAGGCTTTTGTTGTTCTTTAAGTTTACATGAGCGAGCAGCATTCTGCGAGCGACTATAGCTTGAAAATACCCTTCAGCTCTGTTAGTATACAGCCCAAAGGATTCTCGGTTCAACACCGAGGCCTTTTTTTTAGAGGAAGACCCAAGTAAAATGATTTCAGAGAAATTACTAATAACCGATTTTGATCCAAAAACCGAAATGAGACAACCAAATCCAGAAACAGCTTCAAATAAAAATCAATTATTAAAAAAGAAAACTTCTATCGCCATCCAGAATTTTTACCACTTACCCCTCACAGAAAATGGCCACAAACATGAGGACAACGAAATCAGTGGTGTCGAACGCAGGGTTTGGGAAAACATACAAAGGATAAATACAATTTCCGAAACCTTAAGCAGCGAAAAATTCCAACACCTAAAAGAAAGAAAAGAGAAATTACGGGGAAAGACGGAACTTGGTGCAGTTTGGTGCGTAGACGGTAGACTCGATGGAATGGCAATGGGCGTTCTTGTTGACATCTGGGAAGTACCTCTTGGATCAATCAAAGTTAAAAAAACCTCCGACGGCCGATTTATTCCAGATTCACCCGAACTCAGAGGGCACATCAAAAATGACGCAATCGAAGACCGAGAGCTACTTGAGGTAGTGTTCGCCCACTACGACTCTACGGATCCCCGTCATGGTTGTGCGGCAAACGCAGCAATTCTAGGTGTAATTAAAGACAATATGTCTCCAGCAAATCAAGGAGAATTAACCTTCGATGATTTTTCAAAGATTAATCACACCCAAAGAGCAGAAGACGCCAACCTAATTATACTCAGGAAAACAAGTGTTCCCGCATTTACCCAGTATTACAACAAAGTTAGAGAAACAGTAGGTAAAGATGGGCTTCCAACAATAGCGATAGGTGCGCTTTACGACACCGCCACAATGGGGGTAACCCTCAGAGAAGATGGTCACGACGATCTGGCAGCTACCAACCTAACAAATAAATATAAGGAAACCATAGCTACCCAGCTGGATATCACATACGGGGAATTTAACCAAAACTTTACCGATGCTAATCTACTTCTGGATTTTGCTGAAAAAAAGGTCGACATAATGGAATTCTTACTCACAAACGAAGCCTCAAAAGATTTCTACAATGAAATAAGCACCCATATAGAAAATGTTTACCCTGACTTGACCGATGGACAAACCCAAGCATTAAGGTTTTTGATTGCCGAATCAGTCGCTTTTCAGTACCTAACAGGATTAAGCGAAATACCTGCTGGTGGCCCAAATCATCCATTTTCATCCCACTCCGAAGGCTACATGGGTATTTCTATACGCGGAGAATACATTGGGAAATTTGATACCAAACAAGCGTTTGGCAGCACAGCCGCAGACGCCGCAGACGCAATCGAACAAATAAAGATAGAATACGGAGTTATGGACAAAGTAGGCGTAGACATGGAAAGACCCAGAATCGTCTACATCAGTAACTCAATAAGTGGTGAAGCCTTTAAAAAGGATAAGAAAGCAAGAAAAAGAGCCTCAAGTAACAACGATAGTATTACTCATGAAATAATTTACGACCCAAAAATAAGAGAATGGATAACAGAAAACAGGCTAACTATAATAAATGTTTTAACCGATGACACAACAGGTGAAGTCTTAGACGTGCTCGATCACTCCAGCTCGTATTAACCCTTGCCTATTTATTAATTGTTTGGTATATTTTTGCCCAAAGGGCTTTTGTCTCGCCAGCTAGGCGGACAAGAAGTCCTTTTTTTGGAAATAAAAAAGTATAATTAAAACATGGCAGCAGTACACGTAGAACTAGCAGCAGAAAAACTTTTTAATATTGGCCCGTTTCCGGTTACAAACTCCGTTCTTACCACCTGGATTGTAACAATTATTCTTATCACCTTTGCATACCTCGCAACCAGAAAAGCAAAAGCAGTCCCCGGAACTTTACAGAATATTGCAGAAATCATGATCGACGGTCTTCACGGCCTTGTCTCCTCCATTGCTGCCGAAAAAACCAACGCATTCCTGCCAATCATTGCCACATTTTTCCTGTTTATTTTATTCGGAAATTATTTTGGGCTCCTGCCTGGTGTCGGATCCATTGGCTTCTGGGAACACGACAAATTTGTCCCTTTTCTAAGAGGTATGAATGCCGACCTTAACACCACGATGGCACTTGCAATCGTCTCTGTGATTGCCACACATTATTTGGCAATCAAATACCTGGGGCTTGGTGGATACTTAGGAAAATTTTTCAGTCTAAACCCTATTTTTTTGTTTGTTGGCATCCTGGAATTAATTGGGGAATTCACCAAAATCGCCTCCCTATCCTTCAGGCTTTTCGGAAACGTTTTTGCAGGAGAGGTTTTATTAACAACTGCCACAACATCAATATTCGCCTATATTGTGCCAATCCCATTTTACTTTTTGGAATTTCTGGTCGCCTTTGTCCAAGCACTCATTTTCTCTATTCTCACTTTGGTTTTTATGGTAATCTTAACTGAAAAACATGCTGTCGAACATTAAACTATAAACCAGAAACAGAAAACAAAAAAAGCAGTTTTAAGTTTATTGTTTATTGTTTCAAGTTAATCAAAGGAGGTGACTAGATAATATTATGGAAATAGTACTCGCAAAAGGAGCAGTAATTGCAATTGGAGGTATGATCCCGGCTCTTGCAATTGGTCTTATCGGTGCCAAAGCAATGGAATCAATCGGTAGAAATCCCGAAGCTGCTGGTAAAATTTTGCCACCAATGCTAATTGGTATGGCACTTGCAGAAGCTATCGCAATTTACGCATTAATTTTAGCCTTTACCGGCTAAATTACGCTAAACGACCAACGTCTAACGACTAAGGCATTAGAAGGCAGTCATTAGATGGTAACTAGCGTTTGTCGTTAAGCGTTAGTCTTTAAGCATGTAAATGGATATTCTAAAAGATTTTGGCGTCCAACCAACACTTTTATTTGGACAAATAGTAAATTTCTTAATAATCCTCTTTTTACTGAGGAAGTTTTTTTATGGAAAAATCTTAAAAATTTTAGATGACCGCAAAAAAACTATAGAGGAAAGCCTGAAAAACGCCGATCTTATTGAGCAAAAGTTAAAAGACACAGAAGAAAGAAGTGCAAAAATTATAGCTTCCAGCCAAGACCAAGCACAACAAATAATCGAAGATGCCAGAGCAAAATCAGATGAAATAGCAAAACAAGCCGTAGAAGAAGCTAAAAAAACTATTACGGAAGCGCTAGCTTCTGCCCAAAATCAAATAGAAGCGCAAAAGGTTAAAATGAAAGAAGAAATTGCCCAAGAAACTCTTGTCTTGGTTACAGAGGTAGTTAAAAAGGTTCTTGGCAGAAACCTGAAACCTCAAGAAAAACAAGAATTAACAAAAAAATCTATTGCAGAAATTACAAAAAACATATAAATGAATACAAGTAAAAAATATTTAGACGTTCTTGCCAAAGCTTTATATAAAAGAAGTTTAACCGCAGGCATAGTAGACGAGAAAAAGGTACGGATTATAACCGGCAAGTTGATAAATCAAAATCCTTTTAAACTTACCCATATATTAAAGACATACAAAAGGTTAATTAGCGAAAAACTCAAAAAAGAAGAGATTATTATCGAAACAAACAACAAAATAACTCTCCAAAAAAGTGTTGTTGATAATTTAAAAAAAATTGGTCACATAACAAAAGTTACTAACAAAACAAATCCAAATATCACATATGGCGCCCGAATTTATCAGGGTGACTGGATCTGGGATAATACGCTGGAGGTAAAGCTAGAACAAATAATTTTAAATTAAAAATTTATATATATGAGTATTGTAGAAGAAATAGAAAAACAAATAGAAAAGTCAAAATTCTCACAAGCTCCGAAAAATGTCGGGACAATTTTGGAAATCGGTGACGGTGTTGCCAGAGTTGCCGGTCTCTCCGATGTAGCCGCATCCGAACTTATTAAATTCCCACACGACATCACCGGCCTGGCCTTAAATCTCGAAGAAGATTCGGTCGGAGTGATTATCTTCGGAGACTGGACACAACTTAAAGAAGGTGACGAGTGCCAAACAACCGGCAGGATTCTGGAAGTCCCCGTTGGCGAAGAATTAATTGGTCGGGTGATCAATGCACTAGGAAATCCGATCGACAACAAAGGTGCGATAAAGGCCAAAAAAGCTTATCCTGTTGAAAAAATAGCCTCTGGTGTAATCTACAGAAAATCTGTTAACACTCCCCTACAGACGGGCCTTAAAGCAATTGATTCCATGATACCAATTGGACGCGGACAAAGGGAGCTAATTATCGGAGACAGGGGACTCGGAAAAACAGCAATTACACTCGACACCATAATTAACCAAAAAGGTAAAGGTGTCATTTGTATCTATGTAGCAATTGGCCAGAAAACCAGTAAAATCGCCCAAGTTGTTGCAACACTCGAAAAACACAAAGCACTCGATCACACGATAATAGTCGCTGCCTCTGCCGCAGACTCCGCTTCTATGCAGTATGTTGCTCCATACACAGGTTGTGCAATGGGCGAATATTTTATGGACCAGGGAAAGGACGCACTGGTAATTTATGACGACTTATCCAAACACGCCTGGGCATACCGTCAACTTTCTCTTCTTTTGAAAAGACCTTCCGGTCGTGAAGCTTACCCCGGAGATATTTTTTATCTTCACTCGAGGCTCCTGGAACGGGCAGCCCGTATGGACGAAAAATACGGCGGTGGATCGCTGACTGCCCTACCCATTATCGAAACCCAGGCCGGAGATGTGTCTGCTTACATCCCAACCAATGTTATTTCAATAACGGATGGTCAAATCTTTCTGGAAGCAGATCTTTTTAATTCTGGCATCCGCCCCGCTGTAAATCCTGGAATATCAGTTTCGCGTGTCGGTGGAGCAGCTCAAACAAAAATGATGAAACAAGTTGCCGGAACCCTAAGGCTGGATTTATCTCAATACAGATCTCTGGCAGCATTTGCCCAATTTGGGTCGGACCTGGATGAAAGTACCAGAATTCGCCTCGAACGTGGCCGGAGAATCGTCGAGGTTCTTAAACAACCGCAATTAAAACCCATGGACGTTACTGCTCAGGTAGTCATACTGTGGGCAGTCACCAATGGGCATCTCGACAGCGTCCCGATAGAAGATGTGGCAAAACAGGAAGAAAAAATTCTCGCACTGTTTGAAGCAAACAAAAAGCTAAAAGACTATTTGGAAGATAAAAAAGAAATAGACGATTTTGTTAAAGGCCAACTGGAAAAATTAGTGACAGGAAAAACTACCTCAACAAACCCAGACGCGGGTGACACGCTTGGGGGACCCCGTCGAGCGCCCGCAGCAAGCGAAAAGAAAACATCATTACCAAATTCAAACTCAAAGCGAGGACGTCGGACGGGGGAAAAGCGTGGCAGGACCCGCAAAAACAAATAAATGGCTCAAATTAGAGAAATTAAAAAAAGAATAAAGTCTGTCGAAAGCACCCAGCGTGTAACTCACGCCATGGAACTGGTTGAAGCTGCCAAAATGCGAAAAAGCCAAGTTCTTGCTCTTTCCGGCCGTCCCTATACTTTTACTCTTCACGAAATTCTGAAAACAGTTCAAGGTGCCTCAAAAAGTAGTGTCCACAGGCTTCTTGAAAAAAATACCTCAATCCAAGAACTATTAATCGTAGTCACATCAGATCGTGGTTTAGCGGGAGGCCTTAACTTAAATGTTTTTCGGGAAATACTAAGAAGCGAACTCAAAAATACTAAATTTATTACTATCGGTAAAAAGGCCCGTGATTTTGCCGCTAAAACAAATCAGGATCTTATTGCAAGCTATGGATCCGAAGAAATACCCTTTTTAACACTTGCTCGCATTTTAACCAAAATGGTTACAAAAGCTTATGCAAACAACGAGTACTCCAAAATAAGCATTATCTATCCCCACTTTGACTCAACCATCAAGCAAAATCCAAGATGGGTTCAATTATTACCAATCGAAGATGAAACAAATCAACCATCAATCATCAACCATCAACCATCAACCAATCTCCTGTTTGAACCTAGCGCTGATTCAATTTTATCTTCGATACTTATCCATCATGTCCTGACCCAGATTTATCAGGTACTTGTAGAGTCAAAGGCATCAGAACACAGCGCAAGAATGGTTGCAATGAAAAACGCGACAGACGCAGCGGAAGACCTGGTTAAAGATTTAACTCTAACTTATAATCAGGCAAGACAGGAAGCAATCACCAAAGAACTTTTGGATATGATAACAGCACAACGTGCATTTGAATGATGAAAAACCAAGCAACAATTAAATCAGGCAGCAGTGGGTCTATTGTCCAGATAATCGGGCCGGTTATCGATGTAGAGTTTTCCAAAGGTAATTTACCAGCAATCTACAATGCCCTCGAGATCAAATCTCCAGGGGGAGATAAGCTCGTCCTAGAAGTACAACAACATCTGGGAGAAAACGTCGTTCGAAGCGTTGCTCTTGGCACAACTGACGGCATTAAAAGAGGTCAAGACGTAAAGGACACGGGTGCTCCAATTTCTGTTCCGGTCGGCAAAGAAACTCTTGGCAGAATCTTCAACGTGTTTGGACAAGCCATTGACAATAAAGGAGACGTTAAAGCCAAAAAATTCTACCCTATCCATAGAAAAGCACCAGGCCTGGAAGAGCAGGAAACCACACCGGAAATTCTGGAAACCGGTATAAAAGTTATCGACCTTATTACCCCATTCAACAAAGGTGGAAAAATTGGAGTTTTTGGAGGGGCGGGAGTCGGTAAAACAGTTATTATCCAGGAACTTATTAACAACATCGCCAAAGCCCACGGCGGATTTTCGGTTTTTGCCGGTGTAGGAGAAAGAACCCGGGAAGGAAACGACCTTTACCACGAAATGAAAGAGGCAGGGGTTCTGGACAAACTGGCAATGGTATTTGGACAAATGAACGAACCTCCCGGTGCCCGTTTCAGGGTCGCTCTATCCGCTCTTGCCATGGCCGAATATTTTAGGGATGAAATGAACCAAGATGTGCTGCTTTTCATCGATAACATTTTTAGGTTTGCCCAAGCCGGTTCCGAAGTTTCCGCGCTTCTTGGAAGAACCCCATCCGCCGTGGGCTATCAGCCGACTCTAGCTGCCGAAATGGGCCAGCTTCAGGAACGTATCACCTCAACTAAAAAGGGCTCCATCACCTCCCTTCAGGCAATTTATGTACCGGCAGACGATTACACAGACCCCGCACCCGTTGCCACATTTGCTCATCTTGACTCCACTATTTCCCTGGAAAGATCTATTGCCGAACAAGGAATTTACCCGGCCGTCGACCCTTTAGCGTCGACCAGTCGAAATCTTGATCCGGCAATTGTTGGCGCAAGACACTACGACGTCGCGCGCGGAGTTCAAAAAGTCTTGCAAAGATATAAAGAACTTTCGGACATTATCGCCATCTTAGGTGTCGAGGAACTCTCGGATGAGGACAAAATAACAGTCGCCCGCGCCCGCAAAATCCAGAATTTCCTAAGCCAACCCATGAATGTTGCCGAAACCTTCACTGGCCGTAAAGGTGAATATGTTACCCGCGAAAAAACAGTCGAAGGCTTCGACGCCATCTTAAAAGGTGAATACGACAATGTCGATGAAAACGAGTTCTATATGAAGGGCGATATTTCAACAGTCAAAAAATGATATAAATGGCAATCATATTAATCTTTACATTAATTATTGGAATAGTTATTAGTTATTTATTAGGTTGGTTCATCTCAAGAAAGTTATTTTCAGGAAAAATTCCAACACTAATCACCAGTCTTAGTATTTATTTTCTTTTTGGTGTGATTACCTTACTCATTGCGAAATATCTAGACGTTACAGCAGCCAGTCAATTCATTGCTGGACCAAAAACAATGATCATTATTATCTTATTCTGGCCTTTACTTATTGGTGCAATTTCAATATTCCCTTTATTAGGTATCCCTTTCTTTAATTAATATGGCCCATTCACATAAATTAGCACAAATCAATTTGTAACTTATTCACATGATCCACCTTCAAATAATCACTCCCGAAAAAACGGTTTTCGACGATGAGGTTGACCAGATCAGTCTCCCGACAAAAAGCGGTCAAATCACAATTCTCCCCCATCACACCAGTCTCATCACCTTAGTAGAACCCGGAGAGCTGCTCTACAAAAAACATTCAAAAGAAAATCATCTTGCGGCCGGCTTTGGTTTTGCCCAAGTCGCCCAAAACAACGTCAAAGTTCTGGTAGATTTGGCAGCACCGGAAGAAGAACTGGAAGAAAAAGCAATCGAGGCAGCCAAAAAAGAGGCAGAAGAAGCACTGGCCAAAAAACATGAGCTCAGCGAGGAAGAATACGCCTACGCTGCTGCCAATCTCCAAAAAGCCCTCGCCCAACTCAGGATAAAAAGAAGACACAGACGTGTATAATCAATTCCAAATGACAAAACCCCAAGCTCCAAAATTTGGAAATTGGAAATTTGTAATTGGAAATTAACCATGTATCGCTCCATCGTCATTTCCGGCCAAATAGCCTCAGGCACATCTACTGCTGCAAAGAATGTGGCTCAAAAACTCAATCTTAAATACGAATCTGCGGGCGATTTCTTCCGTAAATACGCTCTCGAGCACAATATTCCCCTCTATGATAAAGCTCAAATTCCGGATAATGTAGACCAAGAGGCTGATGCCAAACTAGCAGAGCTTGCCAAAAGCGGTGGCTGGGTTATCGACGCCCATTATCTGGGCTACTTTACCAAAGATAATCCGGAAGTCCTAAAAGTTCTGTTAAAGTGCGAGGACAAAGAAAGATTTAAAAGGGCCCTCGCCAGACACCATACCCACGCGGAAACGGTAGAAGAAATCAAAAAACGCGAAGTTGGGCTGGACGCTAAATTTAAAAAACTGTATTCAAACGAAGATTACCTCGATCCAAAGTTTTTTAATCTGCAAATCGACACTACGAACAAGCCCGAAGAAGAAGTGCTAAAACAAATTGTAGATAAATTTAACAGCTAACCCTTCGCCCGACTTCCTAATCCAAACTTTGCATTCAATGCCTTTAAAAAGTGGTTCTGGTCAAAATATCCAAATTTAATATTATTTTCCCCTTTTTTTACCCCCACCACTGCTCCACTTTCAAGCTTTGTGTGTTCCTGGCCGTCGATGATTAAAGAAACATCTCCACCCTTGGCGACAGAAATAGAAATAGTGTCGGTAGATGACAAAACAACCGATGGAATTGGCAAACCTATCGGGTTAATCGGTGTTAGCAAAAAACAGTCCAAATCCGGATCCACAATCGGACCTCCTGCCGATAAAGAATAAGCCGTAGAACCGGTTTGTCCGGCTACAATTACCCCATCCCCCAGAATACTCAAAAAATCCTCACCCTTAATATTAATTTTTAAATTCACTACTCTATACAAGCCTTTTACCGCCACTTCATTAACAGCACTGTACAATTTATCACCCACCGCAACCTGCAAACTCATCCTTTCGGAAACAAAAACCTTCCCAGCCAAAATCTTGTCCATTGCCTCTTGCCAACTATCCGATTCTACAGCGGTCAAAAAGCCAATATTGCCGGTATTTACACCTACAAATGGGACATTACGCTCTACGTGCTCGCAAGCCTTATGGATCAAAGTACCGTCGCCACCAAAGGTTACTATGTAATCGGCTCCTTCAAGTGCATCTTCACCTAAAACCTCATGCCCCCTAGATCGGATGTATGCACTTGCCTCCTTTACCAAGCTTTGCGCTTTCACATTACCTTCTTTGAAAACAATTCCAATCTTCATGGGGAAATTATACCAGTATAAAATATTGACAAGCCTACTCTGTACATATATCATATGTACAGTGATTGATTTAACTAAAATCAAAGGCTTTGAGTGGGATAGAGGTAACATTGACAAAAGCCTTCACAAACATGGGATTACTCAAAACGAAGCAGAAAGCGCATTTCTTGATGAAAACCTATTTTTTCAAGAGGATATAAAACACTCAGGAAAAGAGGTTCGATTTATTGCGATAGGTAAAATAAAAAAAGTAAAGATGTTATTTGTTGCATTTACAGTACGAAACGATAAAGTCAGAATAATTTCGGCAAGAATTGCAAACTTTAAGGAAAGGAGGTTGTATGAAGAAAAAGTTAAAACTGATTCCAAAATTTAAATCTGAAAAAGAGGAAAGAGATTTCTGGCAAAGAGTAGATTCTACCCAATACGTGGATTATTCATCAGCCAGACATGTAAGTTTTCCAAATCTAAAGCTTACCAGTAGGCCAATTACATTGCGTCTACCAGCAGGCATGATAGACAGGTTAAAGATTCAGGCTCACAAGATGGATATTCCCTACCAATCATTGATCAAAAAATTAATTTTTGACGGTCTTGGTAGATAAAATATAAATTTTGGTATACTTGCCAGTAAATTATTGGGTCTGTAGCTCAGCGGTTAGAGCGCCACTCTTATAAGGTGGACGTCGATGGTTCGAATCCATCCAGACCCACTAAAGAAGTCCAACAAATATTTATTTTAATCTCACAAACCTTCACATCTTTTGTATCCCCAAAAAGCTCATACGAATAATCCGCCACGTTTAAATTCTTAACCTCTCCTCTTCTAACAACCTCTTCCAAACTCTGCGGATATTTGCTATCCTCCACATAATAAATTTCCAAAACATGACTAATTTGCGATAAATTATATTTAGAGACAACTTCCCTTGCTTGCTCGGTTACATAAGTACCAGCACCAAGAGTACCAACCAAAATTATTCCCGCCAAAATTGGAGTTAAGAAAAACATTTAAAATATTGGGCAGTTATGAAAAAATTCTAAAGCCTTGCTCTATGTACTATCTCCGCATCGACCACGTTCACATCCCGTCCGTATCGCAAACGAGACAACTGTTTAATCATTTCCGCTATCCTATCATCCTTCTCTATCTTAGATATATCGCGGGTTGTATCCAAAGAAAACGGCGGTACCGGTTCATTATGAACAATGGTTTTTGCATATGCATGAAAGCGCTCAACATTTATTAAATCCGTCTCACTAAATACCGGCGTAAATTCATGCTGCAGGTAATTTCCATCTGTTACGCCGATTCTAAAGCTAACAATCGTGCCTACGTTACCAAAGATAGCGTTTTTAACATCCTCTTCTATCTGCCCTATAAACTGATTTGCAACAATTAGGTTCAAATGAAATTTTCTGGCTTCTGCCAAAATATCTGCAAACGTTTCTGTCGCAAAGTTTTGAAACTCATCAACATACAGGAAAAAATCCGGCCGCTGAGCCTCCGGCACATCCTGCCTGCTCATGGCCGCGACTAATATTTTAGGAACCAGTATTAAGCCCAAAAAGTTGGAATTTTCTTCGGAAATTTTACCTTTAGATAGGTTAACCAAAAGTATTTTACGGTTATCCATAATATCCCGAATATTAAATGCGCTTTGCGATTGCCCAATAATGTTTCTCATCATTCTGTCCGTTACAAATCTGCCAAACTTGGAAACGATGTAATCTAAAACTTCACTTTTATGAAAGTCAGATGTCTGCGCAATCTGGTCCGTCCAATAGCGCCTTACAACCGGGTCCTGAACTTTTGGTAGGAGTTCCTGAACAAAATTGGCGTCAGTTAGTACCCTGACAACTTCCATAAAAGTACTTCCGGGCTCACTCATTACGGTAAGCATTGCATTCCTGATTGCGTGCTCAAATCTGGGGCCAATAATACCCGTCTTATGTGGGTCGTAAAGCTTATACATCAAACCCACAATGTAGGTTGCCACAAAGTGTTTTTCCTGGTCGGTGGACGCCTCCAGCATGTTCATTCCAATCGGTCTTTCGGTATCCGCCGGATTAAAGTAAATAACATCCTCTGCCCGCTCTGGTGGGATTTGAGATAGTAAGTCTTCGGCAGCATCACCATGAGGATCAATAAAACAAACTCCATGGCCGGCACGAATATCCTGCATTATCATGTACTTCAAAAGCTCGGTCTTTCCGGTACCGGTTTTCCCTATTATGTAAATATGGCGCCTTCTATCATCATCGGAAACAAAAACTTCCTTAGTAGAACCGCGGTAAACACTCTTTCCCAAATGTAGCCCGGATGACGGAATTTGTGCCGGAGCCGGTGCTCTTTTTGCATTAACCCAAAAAATACCCGGCGTCTCAACAGTTTTATTCGGCAAGTGAAATAGGGTTGCCAACTCTTCACTATTTATAATCCCATACTGGCCAAAAAGCGGCATATACCTGTAAATAAAATCAACTAAAAACTGTTTCTTAAACCTAATTCCGGCATTGCCAAAACCGTTGTATTCACCATCAAACTGGGAAAAAGTGCTTTTAATATTATCCAAGTGAACTTTTGCTTCTTCATCGGTTTTTGCAGAAACCATAATTCTAATAACCACATTAAACCCAACTTTTGAACACTTGCTCTCAATGGCCTCCATTTTCTTGGGGTCAGGTGGCACACTGTGTTCCTTTTTGGGGTCCAGCTCCGCGCTCTTTGTTTTAGAAACGAATTTCTTGCCTGCGCTTCTCCATCTGCCATCCGCGGGTGACGCCAGTATTTGAATAACAGCACCCTCTCCCGGAGCCATTTTGGCAAGCGCCGAAGTGACTTGAGATAAGGGATCAACAGCAAGATCTTTATGAGTCTTTAAGGGGTAATAATTAGATTCCTTAAGCCTAAGAGCTGCAAAAGCCAACTTCCCATCTTCAGAAAAAATATTGTACTCGTCTACTTCTCTTACTTCGGCCCCCGGATATGATCCATGAATTTGCTTCTCCACCAGATCCTGAAGCGATTTAGGACAAGAAATATAAAATTTAATCTGCTCGGGTGTTGCTACAATCTCCAAGGAAAAATGTTCTTGTGGGGTCAAAAATCCAAAAGTCCCATGACTTTTGTGTATTGAATAAATTGACGCAAACATTTGCTCGGCAGCATCAATCTTTATCTCATTATCCCTGGGCACTGCAATTTGCATGAGGACAAAGTCCAAAGATTTTACTTCCCGGTTTTTATTCTTCATCCAGATAATCCACAGCCAGCCAACAACAAATGTCAGCCCACCTAAAACGAGAATAACCAAAGCAATTATTCCCAAAGTACCTAAAATTATTTGAAATCCGGAAAGCGGATCAATCTGACCCGTTTGTCTACCTACACTCTCTATTGGCATATGTCATTCACTCTCCTTACCTTCGCCTTTACTATTCTCTGCTGAAGAGTTTCTAAAAATTACACGTCTTGCATGCCTGTGAGCTATTTTAATAATCCTTCCTATATACATAGCCAAAGCGGCGATTGATAAAACACCACTAACGTTACCCGTAATTGAAGAAATTTTTCCTTTAACTTTTGTTCCTTTGCCCTTCTCATAAGCTTCCTCGGTAGCAGTTAGAGTAATTGTGCTCCCCTTTTCCAGCGTCTCATACGCATCTTCCTCCGGAGACTTTACACCGTGTTGGGCAATATCCGCGCTTATCTTAACCTCGGGCCTTGCCAGCTTTGCTTCTCCGATTGCATCTTTTACCTGTCTCTCAGCTTCTTTATCCGCATCATGACTTTCTTTTACAACTTCCCGGAGCAACTTTGCTTCCTCGAACCTCTGAGAATCTACCTCTTTACTTCCACCTCTTACAGAAATCTGGTCATCATCGACAGGTACGGCAACAGAAGACGCTTGCGTATCGTCGGATGTCTGTACGGGAGGTTTTTGTGCGTTACTTTGGACAGACATTTATGTTGTAATTGTAGCAGAAATAAGGGTATTGTTTTTTATTTCTTCTTGTAAGACGTCAAAAAAACATACTCGTAAAACAGCCCAAATAAAGAACCCACAAAAGGGCCTACAATAAAGGGCGAAATAAGTTCAAAGTCGCGACCAAGAACAGTCGCACCAATTACCCTCGCCGGGTTAAAAATTCCGCCCGTTAAGGGGCTTGCAATAAGTTCTGCACCAATTAAGAAAAATCCTATCGCCAGTGGCCCCAAGGAAGCAAAGCCTCTCTTATCGATAATTGTTGCAAATACAACAAAAACAAGGCCTGCAGTAAATATAGCCTCAAAAAGCATTGCAACATCACCCGATATACCCAGTCCAAGTACAGGTGCTCCCTGTGCAAAATCGTAAACACCACCGCCAAAAACAGTTACCACTAAAAACGTTGCAGCAATTCCGGCGGCAAGCTGAGAAATAATAAAAAATATCGCCTTGGACGTAGTCAGTTTTTTTGCAATCCACAAAGAAACCGTAATTGCCGGATTTAAAAATCCCCCGGACAAATGCAAAGTTGCAAAAATAAGGGCGGTATAAATAGATGCAATTCCAACCGGCATAGAAATTGCGTCCAGATCATAAATTTTAGAAACAACAACTAAGACACTTGCCAAAAAGACAAACAAAAACGTACCCAAAAATTCCGACACATATGCTCTCCAGGGCTCTACCCATTCATGTAAAAAATTAAAAGACAACTTCACTACAAAAATTATATCAGGAATCCTATCAGGATAAATCGGTAAAAATCAGTATATTTCAGTAAAATCAGTATTATCAGTAACGTCGGTAAAATCAGTAAAACCAGTATTGTCAGTAAATTCAGTATGACCCCCTCATCCTACCGACTCACCGACTCTAAAGACATTACCGACCTACCGACTCACCGATCCCTTTACCGACTTGTTACAATGTCTGTATGAAGCTTTTTATCGACAGCGCAAACCCCAAAGAAGTCAAAGAAATGTGGGACGCCGGAATTATAGACGGTGTAACAACTAATCCAACTCTGGCAACAAAGGCTGGCATAGAATACAAAAAAGCGATTAACGAAATACTGGATATTGTAGATGGTGACATTTCCCTGGAAGTTCTTGCAACGGACACGGTCGGCATGGTTAAAGAAGGCAGAGAGCTGGCAACGCTCCACCACAATGTTGTGGTTAAACTACCAACAACCCTGGACGGTCTCAAGGGCTTGCAAATATTAACCGCCGAGGGAATCCGCGTAAACATGACTCTCGTTTTTAGCGCAAACCAGGCTCTTCTCGTTGCCAAATTAGGGGCTTACATCGTCTCGCCTTTTGTTGGAAGGCTTGACGATATCGGGCAAACCGGAATTGATGTTGTAAACGAAATAGTACAAATTTACGACAACTATGATTTTGAAACACAAATCCTGTTTGCCTCCGTCAGATCCCCGGAGCATGTTAAAGAAGCCGCTCTGCTTAGTTGTGACATTGCAACTTGCCCGTTTGATATTCTAGAAAAACTTGTTAAGCACCCATTAACCGACATAGGACTTAAAAAGTTCTTGGACGACTTTAAAAAGAGTGGCCAAAAACCTCTCGTATAAATCTTATTTGACTACTACCTGCCGCCTGTGGTCATAATTAACCAATGCCCGATTCCCCGGAAACAGCACAAGCCGTGCAACCATTACCAGATTTAACCCGAGCAATTGGCGACGAAGAACCACATCGCATTAGCTTTGAAAAATACTCTGAAGAAATCACTAGAAATGTTGAACTGTCCAACGATTCCGCCCAAGAAATAACGGCTCTCTACGCCTCCGCTTACGAGCAACACCAATCAAAAGGTCTCAACGACTACTGTCTCCTGAGTAATGATTTGGGACAAAGGATAACTGACATGCCCCCTAACCACCCTGACAGGCCAAATCTACTTAAAGTTGCAGCCCAAGCATTCGAATTTGCTTTTGAAGAAGAAGGTCCTTACAAAATTAATAGGCACATTTACGCAGGCAACTTAATTGGGGCGGTACACGACGTATATACAGCATCCGACGCGAACTTTAAAAAGTCAGATCTTGACTGGATGATGGGTAAAAAGCGTGTGCTTGACGAAGCCGCAGAGACAGTTAGCCATTGGCACAATCATCTTTTATATCAAGAGGCATACGAATCTGGAAAAAGCAAAGGTGTAAGACTTGATTGGGCAGACGAAGAAAGAAAGGGTGAGTTATTAAATATGGAACATCAAATTGAGTTAAGAAAAAAAGTAGCAAGCATCCTAACAATCTTTAATTCTCCGTAGTCTTTTCAGGGCCCCTGTTTCTGTAAGTATTTATAAAATCGCGAACCGTATTTTCGTCAAGATCATTCATTTTCAGCAGCCGCCCCCAGGCAGCCAGAACAATTTTGGCGTCATCTTTCTCCCTAGGTTCCATCACAATTTTCCAATCGTTTTTAAGAACTATCGCCTTAAGTTTATTAATAACATCGTCCCCCACATCCGGCTTGTAGCTAATCAAAATATAACCGTGCTCCAGGTTGTGAATTAACTGCTCGTCCGGAAATTCTTTATCATAAACTCCCTTACTGGCAGGACCATTCCAATGTGGACCGGAAGTTGGCGGATCAGAATTATAGCCACTGCCACTTGTTCCCGAGGCAATATGCTCTCGACTAACAATAGTGAATTCTTGCGTACCCGGAACATCTTTGGAAACCGGAGCAGGTTTGGACGAGTCTTCCTCCTTGCCGATCGTAGATTTTGAGACAAAAAACACACCTACTCCAACAATAATAAGCGTGGGCAATAAAAACCAAACTAAAATTGGTACTCTTGCCAACATTTCGCGCACTTTACTCAACAACTATTGTTCCTTTCTGCGACGAGTTCAAATGATTGTGATATTTCTTTGTTCCAGTATTTGTAAAGGTCAAAGATTTTGTTTCCCCCACGTTTATTACACCGATATTTAGTTCAGGATACAGTGTATGAGCAGGATGAGGAGCAGAATTTACCTGAACTGCACGAGAGCTGGTATTTCGGAAAACCACGCTCTGTCCTGCCTTTACTGTTACCGAAGCAGGTGCAAATCCACTTTCTGAATAGATAATTACTACAGAATTAGCCTCATCTGTCGCATTGCTTACCTCAGTTAGTTGATTTTGATCCGGATTCTGTCCGCTTGTTTCATTTTGCTTTTGATTCGTACTGCAAGCAGAAAGCATTATCGCCAAAACCCCAACTAACCCAATAACTTTCAATTTATTAAATTTCAATATTATCACCCTCCTTTGCAAAAAATTCATTGAAAACCCAAAAACTAGTGAAGAATAATAATATCAAGAACTAGACTTTATCACCAGACCCAAAAACATCTATTTTGTCTTCGACTACAGCAGCCACAGCAGCTATAACTTCCGGCATCAGGTCATAAATCTTGTATTCATCGGGTTGCTCACCCAGCTTTTCTTCGAGTGCCTGTTTATAAGTCACCCTAAGTTCCGTGTTAACATTTACTTTTACAATCCCACCAACCCTTATGGCTTCCTTAACTTGCACAGCAGGAATCCCGGATCCTCCATGAAGTGACAAAAATGTTTCCCCTAATGCCTCTTTTATTTTGGCAATCAGATCAATATCCAAATCCGGTTGGACAGGAAACGTACCATGAATATTGCCGAAAATAGGAGCCAAAATATCAACCCTTGTCCCCATAACAAACTGCTTAGCTTTTTGGGGATCCGTGTAACTTTTTTTAAGAAGTTCCAAATCAATGTCTTCGTTGTGGATTTCACTCGAACCACTCACTTTATTAATCTCCCCCTCCACCAATATCCCCTTTTTATGTGCCGATTCAACAATTTTTTGTGTCTGACTAATATTGTCCTCAAACTCAAGGTCTGATCCATCAAAATGGACATTGGTGAAACCATTTTCGATAGATTCAGAAACATCAATCGCCTTGGAAACTGCCTCCTCCGGCTTTCCATGGTCAAGATTTAATAGGAGAGCTATTCCTAACTCTTCCCTGGCGTTGACTGTAAAATCAATAATATTCCTGATGCCAAAATATCCCACTTCACCCGGAGAAAACTGCACAATCACCGGTGACTTCGTGCGCTGGGCTGCCATCACAATCGCTTTAAAAATCTCCAGCGAATCTACATTAAACGCGCCAATAGCAAACCCTTCTTTTCTCGCTTTAGTAAACCAATCACGGGCAGTCATAATGATCTCCTTCTCTTACTAGATTATTACATGTTCCAAAATTAGAAAGAAGCAGGAGGCGTAAGTTAAACTGGTTGTGTGTTTTTCTTAGCCTTCGAATAAATATTCAAACCCCAAAAACCATTTATGCCTGCAGCCAACAAATACGGAATCCAAAAAACGGATTTTACAGAAGAACTGGCACCCGACAGTTCAAAACCTTCCCAGACAAAAATAGACATTACAACAAACTCGAAAATAGAAATCAACGTGATTAAAACCACAGCATTAAACTTGCCTATAAACCACAACAGACCAATCGGGGCAAACATAATAAGCCCAAGTAGCATACCGTTGAAAAAAATACGGTTTATAGCAAAGTCCCAAACATTCAGAAAAATAAAAATAAAAATAAAATTTAAATAAAGGTACAATCTCGTGTGCTTCACTTATCTATTTCCTCCATTTTTTTTAGCCTTGCCTCATGCCTGCCACCCTCAAATTCCGCCTCCAACCATGCAGTAACTGCACGTTTTGCCTCATCTGGCGTGATAAATCGTGCACCAAGCGAAAGTATATTGGCATTATTATGTTCGCGAGCTAACTTTGCTATTTCTGCCCTTCCACTGTTATAAACTGCAGCCCGTATTCCCTTAACCTTATTTGCCGCAATTGCCTCACCATTCCCACTACCCCCAATCACAATGCCTAGTGAATCTTTATCGCTTGCAACTTTTTTTGCACAGGGTACTATAAAATCCGGGTAATCGTCCTTTTCATCCATCTCATACGCCCCACAATCCTCCACCTCGTAACCTTTAATACCCAAATACTGGATTAGTGTTTTTTTTAAATAAAAACCCGCATGATCTGCAGCAATATAAATCTTCATCTACGAAAAAAGATGCACCTGGCACCTCTACATTAAGCTTACTAGTTTTCTGGGTGTAATCGCAAATTTACAAAGCAATAAGCGACTTCAAATCAAAATCCACTTTGTCTAAATCGGATACGTGATTAGTCACATCGACTTTGTTCTTAATCGCCATAGTAAGTGGGGCAACTTCCCCCACATTATTTACGACCGTTGCACCAATAATTCGAGCCACTTGTCCTGAGCTTAGCGAAGGATACTTTTTAACAAATATCCTACTGATTTTCCCTTCATCTGCAGATCCACGAATAATTATATTTTCCGCAAACTTTTCGTCTGTCACACCCAAAAATGAACAAGATCCGTCAAAAAAATTAGTTGTATAAGAAGAAGCTGTCTCAAATTTCGTTCGCAGGCCAGTCATGGTTTTTCCAACAGCCAAACCCTGACTTGTTGCGTTTGCCCAATTACCCAAAATATGCTCCCTTTTAAAAACACTGTCCCAAAACTGGGCACAATCCCCGGCAGCGTAAACATCGGGTAAATTTGTCTCCAGATACTCGTTTGTGACTATACCTCTATCAATCTTAAGCCCGGATCCCTCAAGAAAACTTAAATCGCTGCGGATGCCGACACCAACCCCAACAGCATCGGCCTCAAACCTTCGACCGTCCTTGGCAATTGCTGCCGTTATCATACCTTCTTTAGTTTCAAAATGATCCACGGAAACTTTGGTCTCTATTTTAATTCCGTTGTTGGTTAATACTCCGGCAACAACTTGACTGGACTGACTATCCAACTTCCCCTGCCAGTAAAAATCCTCAAGAACTAATGCCGTGATATCAACAACCCCATTTTTGGCAAAACACGACGCAAACTCCAGCCCAATAAACCCTCCGCCAATAATCAAAGCTTTTTTACTTTTTTTGGCTATATCAATAATTTTGTCCGCATCATCAATGGTTCTCATATAAAGAAGATTTTTGACATCCGCCCCGGGAACATTAAATGGAATTACTTTCCCGCCAACCGTCAAAAGCAGCTTTCCAAATTGGATAGTTTCACTATTTGATAACTTAACAGTCTTCTCACTAGACCCTAAACCCTCCGCCCTAACCCCTTTTATAAGCTCTATTTTCCGTTCGTTATACCACTGGGGCTTTTTCAAAAAAACCTGTTCACGGCTTATTTTGCCGCGGATATAATGTGGAATTAAAACAAGCGAATATTGCGGATAGTCCTCTTCAGTCACAATCGCAATTGTGGCATCCGAATTTAAATTTCGAATGGTATCTGCAGCAGTCGTCCCCGCCGCCGAACCGCCTACAATCAAATAATCCGTCTTTTTCATCTTATAAATCCCTCAACTATTTTCCCAACCATATAAGCTGCAATTGCGGCAACCGAACCAATTGCCAAAACTTCTAAGCCACCCTTCAACCAGGAAACAGTTGTAACCAAAGACCTAAGGCTTCCCAAGAAAAACAATGTGATACCTCCAACTAATATTGATAACAAAAACGGGCTGGGCATATTCGGTACCAAATAAGGAAGCAAGGGAAACAAACCGGCCACTACAAACGAAGCAAACGTGGCAATCCCGTGTCTTACCGGATCATTGTCCGTTTCCTCAATTATGTTCAGTTCATCTCTCATCATCGTATCCAGCCAGATCTTACGGTCGGAGGTGATAATTTCAACCGCTCTTTTCAAGTCTTTCCCGCTAAAACCCTTGCGTTCATAAATTTCCCTAATCTCCTCAATCTCAATTTCCCTTAAATGGTCAATTTCCCATTCCTCTTTCTGCCTCTGTGCCCGCGCATAATCCTGTTCCGATTTTCTTCCCAAAAAATTGCTTGCGCCCATTGATAGGCCGTCTGCAAGAAGGTTTGCAAACCCCAAAATAATAATTACGATCGGGGTAAGCGAAGCACCAAACGATCCGGCAATTACCGCAAATGTTGTAATAATCCCGTCGTTAGCACCATAAATAAAATCACCGATATATTTGCCGGCAGTATGCCGGTGATACATGCTTTCATGTTTCCTGTACTGGGCATTTTCGGACAAGTATTTTTCTTTGCGCGCCAGAACATCCTTTAAATATCCGTCTATTTTTTCCCTGGAAGCCTTTTCCTCCGCCATGCCCATATTCTAACATTAGACATTTGAAATTTGAGATTTGAAATTACTCTGCATCTGCAGAGTTAGGGGTATTCCTGCTCACCGGTCTCAGCATTTTCCAAAATTATTGCCTTTGTCGGGCAAGATTCGGCAGCCAACTTTATCGTTTCTGCCTCATCTCCGCCTTCATCTATAACTATTGCCTTATTCTCTTCATCCAGCTCAAACGTCTTCATCGCCAAGGCAACACAGGAAGCTGCCCCGATACAGAGATTGCGGTCTATTTTTATTTTATATTTACCAATCTTACTCATAATTAAATAAAAATATCAGAGAAGCGCCTTTGGCATGACTGAAAGGTGCCAAGGCGACCTGCTGATATCTTATTTCTTATCAGCCATCTGTGTATTTTATCGAATTTTGCGAATCACCTCAAGCGACAAAAAAGCACACTTAAGTCTTGCCGGTGCCACTGGTCCGCCAATCAATTTCAAAACATCCTCACCCGTTATTTTGGATAACGTAGAGATTTTCTTATTCTTGATATTTTCCGACAAAATCGAAGCCGAAGCGATAGATATAGCACAGCCAGAACCGGTAAACGATACTTCACTTATTCGCCACTGACCATTCGCTATTTGCCACTCGTCATTCCGAACTTGTTTCGGAATCTTTTTAGATCCTGAATCGAGTTCAGGATGACTGATCGAAAACCTAAAGTAAAACGTCACTTCGTCTCCGCAAAGCGGGTTAACCTGTTCAATCACTAAATCGGCATTTTTCATTTCCCCAAAATTTAACGGGTTTTGCCAATGTTCCAAAATTTCCTCGCGGTAAAGATCCACTTATATTTTAAAAACCTCCTTAACTTTCAAAACACCCTCCACTAACCTATCCACTTCTTCAATGGAGTTATATAGATAAAAACTGGCTCTCGCAACAGACGAAACTCCCAAAAAATCCATGAGTGGTTGGGCGCAGTGGTGACCGGACCGGACAGCAATCCCCTCACTATCCAAAATCGATGCCACATCATGGGCGTGTATTGACCCAACATTAAATGCAACCACTCCGCTGCGCTTTTTGACATCTTTCGGTCCATATATAATCACACCATCAATTTTTGATAACTTTTCAATCGCATATTTTGTTAGTTCTACATCGTGCTCCCGAACCTTATCCATGCCAATTTTATCAAGATAATCAACCGCCGCTCCTAATCCAATCGCCCCCGCAATATCCGGGGTTCCCGCTTCAAACTTCCACGGCAATTCGTTCCAAGTGGATTTTTCTAGAGAAACTTTGGAAATCATTTCTCCCCCAAATAAAAATGGTGTCATCGTCTCCAAAAGCTCCCGCCTTCCCCACAAAACCCCAATTCCGGTTGGCCCCAGCATTTTGTGTCCGGTAAAAACATAAAAATCGCAACCGATTTCAGAAATATCAACAGGCATATGCGGAACAGCTTGGGCACCATCCACAAGTACTATTGCTTGTGGCGCCAAACGACGAACGACTAACGACAAATGCAAAACATCGTTAATCGTCCCTAAAACATTAGAAACATGGGCAAAAGCGACTATTTTCGTTTTCTTTGTCAGTAATTTACCAAGCGCCTTAAGATCAATCTCACCGGTTTCTTTATTGATGGGAACTACTTTAAATTTTGCCTGCTTCTGGATTGCCAGTTGCTGCCACGGCACAAAATTGCTGTGGTGCTCTGCGACAGTCACTACAATTTCATCACCTTTTGATATGTTGAACCGACCCCAAGAATAAGCAACCAGATTGATCGCCTCGGTAGCATTTCTCACAAAAATAATCTCCGCCGGATCTTTTACACCAACAAAATCAGCTACCTTCTTCCGTGCCGCTTCGTACATTTCCGTTGCCTCCACAGATAAAGTGTGGATTCCCCGATGCACATTGGCGTTATGTTTTTGGTAATAGTCGGAAATTGCGTTAAGAACTTGCTTTGGCTTCTGAGACGTCGCCGCACTGTCCAGATAAACCAAAGGTTTCTTGCCCTCCGAAGCTTTAGCATAGGAGGGACCATTTATTTTCCGATTCAATATTGGAAAATCTTGCCTACGATTCATCTACAACTCCCAATTCCTTATTAATAACCGGATAATTTCCAAACTCTTCTGGTCGGTCGCCTCCCAGGACATATTGCTGGGAAAAACGCTCAGTCCTGCCCTTTGACGAATATAAACCCCACATGACATTCTTTTCCGAATCTGAATGGAAACGCACAACTACAGCACGATCGGTTTTCAAATGACCCATGATACTATCCCATTCCTCCATGGAAAATAATCTTTTGAGTCTACCAGACACAATATTTACAAAATCTTTTTTAAGTTTTCCTCTTGAAAAACGCTCTCTATCCATTAATCTTCAACTAATATATCCTCTCCTTGGGTTTCAACTTTGAAAGTCTTTAGCGGTTCAAATGCCGGCGGCAATGTAACCGCACCGGTTCTGATATCAAATTTGGAACCGTGACAATCGCATTCCGTCTCATACCCTTGCAGTTTTCCACCCTCATAGCTCAAATTGCACGCTTCGTGTGTGCAAATGTCGGAAGTCGCAAACCACTCATCGCTTTCTGTGTGATAAATCGCAACTTCCTCGCCACCAACTTTAACAGGAATCACCTTCCCTTTAGCAATATCAGACTTTTTAGCGACTTTTACTTTCATATAATCCTCCTTTCGTCGGATGTCTAAAGACAAAAGACTAATGACTAATGCTTTTTATTAGTGCATTTAGCCTTGCATTTAACCTTAATGTAAATTCATATAGTTCATCAAATTTTCCCTCTTTAATAAACTTTTGATCCAAAGCAATATAAAGTGCTGTAACAACTTCATTCACAGAACCTTGAGACATTCTCAAGAACCTTCTAAAATCCGGGTCAGAATTTTTAGTCGAACCTTCCGCAATGTTTAAAGCAATCGAAACTGCTGCTCTTCTAATCTGATCGATTAATCCGAATCTCTCCTTTGCAGGGAAATCTTCTGTGACTTTGTATATTAAAGATACAAACTGTCTTGCATCAATCCAAACATCAAGTTTTTCAAATCTAAAATATCCTTTCCCGCTCATGCTTTTGTCCTTAGTCGTTCGTCGTTAAGCTTTGATCGTATTAGCTCCACAAATCCCTGAATTAACAGCTTTTCCGCTTGTTTCCTTGTAATTCCCCTGCTCATTAAATAAAACAACATTTGCTCATCCACTTTTCCAATCGTCGCCGCATGCCCGGCTTTTACATCCCTCTCTAAAATCTCCAGTGCCGGCGTATCGTCGCCCATTTTGGCATCGTCAAACAAAAGCGCATCACTCCGCAAATATGCATCCGCACCCTTTGCACCTTTTTCTATTTTGACATTCCCCCGAAATGCAAACGTTGATTTTCCCCGCAAAACCGCCCTAACATTAACCTTTGATTTCGTGTTTTCCCCCACGTGGGTTATGTAAACTTCCAGCGCCGTTTGGCTTTCGCCTTTGGCCATTAGTAATCCTACAACCTCAATTTCCGAATTTTCTCCGGCAAGAACAACATCCAATCGCCCTTCTGTCATCCCGAACTTGCTCGCCCTGAGCGAAGTCGAAGGGTTTCGGGATCTAGATTCTGAACCAAGTTCAGGATGACCGGGTTTATCGTCTCCTAGCATTATCCCAATCAACCTCTTTTCGTCTTTTTGTAAAATAATATGGTTCATTGATTAGCTACCTTTGATCCTTCTTAGTAATGATCTCCACTTTCCCCCACCTTGTTTGTCTTCTACAGGAATATCATGCCTATAATGAAATTCCGGAGAAACTCCCCTCGATAGTTGCATCAGTCTTTTTATATATTCCCCGTCTTCCGAAACTTCACAATCACCATCTAAGTATGCCCAAAATAAACTCGTGCCATATTTAATCGTATCCGCATCTTTCGCAGTTAACAAAAGCAATTTTCCTTTTAAATAACCAAAAGCATATGGTGGAGAACCAATGGTTTCTTCCATCGACTTGGAAATTTGACTATAACTTTCGTGATGCAAAAGCACTTGTTTCCAATCCTGCCAATCCGGCCTAGATTTACTCATAATGTCATACTCAAATAGTGGATGAGCTGGTTTTAAGTTAAAATCAAGCCTAGGCTCTGCTTCTTGATTTAACCTTAATACGCTTTCGACACCAAACACCAAATGTGCAATCGCCGCATCCGATAAATAATTTAAATAAACATCATCAAAAACCTCGTCTGTAAAGTCAGCGGTCGCTAAAATCTCGTTCATCCTACCATCCTCCCCTCCGAGCCAAAGACCCGAATTTAAGTCCGTCTTTTTGTAAAATAATCTGGTTCATATCCCTGTAAGCATTTCAAAATACGCTCTCAGTCTTTGATTATCGCGCCCACCCGCAGCAACAAACGCCCCATTCAAGTTTAAGACATAAGGTGCCAAAGCAGCATTTCCCTTGACTACTGCTACATCTCCTAACGTATTCAATTCCCTGTAGCTTAAATCGACTTCAATTGTTTCCGTACCATGATCTTCCGCCTTGCGCATTGCGTCTCTAAACCTGTCTGCCAGCATAGTAAAAAGTCCTTCTCCTAAAGACAATTGTCTGTTATGAAGATCAGTTTCTTCTAAAATTTTATCGACTTTTAATAAACCATGTACTGCCAAAAACGTTTCAGTCTCTAATCGAACTCGGAAATTCCGGTAGTCTTCATGGTATGCAGCTCTCTCCGCTTGAGCGATCAAATCTTCAGCCCCCATTTAACCTCTTTTCGTCTTTTTGTAAAATAATATGGTTCATTGAACAATATCTAAAGCCTCTTGCCTACTAATATCTTCATAGTGTTCTGCAATAAATGCTTCGTATGCAACATTACCCCACGGATATCCACTGACCCCGGTAAATGCATAATCCAACCCGATCAAAGATTCTCCAACAGATTTCCTGACATTGGCATCTTGTTCATCAAGTAACATCCTGGCAATCTGATCTATTCCTCGTCTCGTGACTAGCAAATCAAATCTTGGTTTTAGTGACTTTGGGGGCATGAAGGTGCTAGTCAGTTCATGTTCATCACCCAATCGATCACTTAAAAACGCATGTAATTTCACCGTCCTATGTAAATCAAAGTTAACCCTCTTTCTCACCTGCCGCTTTTTGAGAATTCTAACTGATTCTTTAAAATTTATTACGTTTCTTGGTCTTTCAGTTTCCATATTATCCTACCGCTCCTTCCATACTTAAATTTATCAACCGATTCAACTCCACTGCATATTCAAGCGGCAATTCTTTAACAATCGGCTCGATGAAGCCATTTACTATAAGAGACGTTGCCTCAACCTCCGTTAAACCTCTACTCATCAAATAGAAAAGTTGCTCCTCGCCAATTCGCGAAACACTCGCCTCGTGCCCAATCTGCACATTATCCTCCGCAACTTCCATTGTCGGATACGTGTCCGATCGACTTTCCTCATCAATAACCAGCGCATCACAGCGCACATTGCACTTCACCCTCTGCGCATTTTTGATTATTTTAACCAAACCGCGATAAGAAGTCCTACCCGTTCCAACACTAACTGACTTGGAAATAATCTCCCCGCTTGTATCCGGCGCCAAAAAAACTAACTTTCCGCCCGCATCCTGGTGTTGGCCAGACCCCGCCAGTGCCAAAGACAAAATTTCTCCCCGCGCACCTCGCCCAACCAAATAACAGCTCGGATATTTCATGGTAATCTTACTTCCCAAATTACCGTCCACCCATTCCATTACGCCATCTTCTTCTACAAACGCCCGCTTGGTCACAAGGTTGTAAACGTTATTGCTCCAATTTTGGATAGTTGTATACCTGCACCTCGCGCCCTTTTTGACAAAAATCTCAACAACCGCAGCATGCAGCGAATCCGTTGAATAAACCGGCGCCGTGCAACCTTCGACATAATGTACATACGCGCCTTCGTCCACAATAATCAGCGTCCTTTCAAACTGCCCCATGTTGGCAGCATTAATCCTAAAATACGCTTGCAGTGGAATATCGACTTTTATCCCGGGAGGCACGTAGATAAAAGAACCGCCAGACCAAACCGCAGAATTTAAGGCTGCAAATTTATTGTCGGCTGCCGGAATGCTTCTTCCGAAATAAGATTTGACAATATCCGGATATTTTTTTAGCGCTGTATCCATATCGCAAAAAATAACGCCCATGTCTTCCCATTTTTTCTGGAAAGAATGGTAAACCGCCTCACTTTCATATTGAGCAGTAACCCCCGCTAGTAGATTCCGCTCCGCCTCCGGAATTCCGATTGCGTCATAAGTATCTTTAATTTCTTTGGGCAGATCCCGCCAATCTGTTTTTTGGTTATCTGTGGGCTTTATGTAGTAGAAAATGTTGTCAAAGTCAATGGAAGACAAATCCGCACCCCAACTCGGCATTTTCTTTTTTTCAAAAATACCCAATGCTTTTATGCGCAAATCCCTCATCCACACAGGTTCACCCTTCATAGAAGAAATTTCTTCCACCACACCAACATCCAAACCACGTTTGGATTTAAAAACATAATTCTCCGGCTTGGAAAAACCGTATTTGTAATCAGTTACCTGGACATCGTTCATATTAGTTTCTTGATTGTCTACTCAATCTGATAAGTTCGTCATATTCAGCACTTGTCATTATTTCATCACCTTTTTGTAAAGATTCATCAATCTCTTCAACTAAAGCCTTCACTGCTCTAAGCACCTGTTTTTCAACTTCGAGGCTGGTGTCTGGACTGCACATTTGTTGGTGTAGTAGTGGTGAAACCATCAACATAAACTTTCTTTTTCCTACAATTTCTTCATTGCTAATTGCGATCGGTCTTTGTAATGTTTCATGAGGAAAAGCAATTAAACCCACTCTATCATTCTCACGGTGCTCCAAAAATTTCCGGCATAACTTCCGAGTGCTTTCGGGGCCATGTTCTGCATATCCTTGAACCAACATTTGCACCAAATCCAAAGGTTGAGATAACTCGTCTGCCATCTGTAAAGCTCGCTTTGGATCCATATCCGGCTTTCCAATTAATCTGCGCCAATGTTTTTCCATTTATGCCTCCTTTCTGGACAGATTTTTATTCGTTAATCGTAAATTGTTAATCGTTAATCGCATACTATGAACCATGAACTATAAACTATTAACGAACTGGTATCCTTTCTCCTCAATTTCCGTTGCCAATTTTTGCTTTCCGGATTTAACAATTTTCCCATCAGTCATCACATGCACAAAATCTGCCTTGATGTATTTAAGGATGCGGGCATAGTGGGTAATAAGGATAATTGAGGATTGAGAATTGAGAATTGAGAATTTCTTGATAGCACCGGCTACCAGCTTCAATCCATCCACATCCAACCCACTATCTATCTCATCCAAAATTACAAGTTTTGGCGACAGTGCCAGCATCTGCAAAATCTCATTTCTCTTTTTTTCCCCACCGGAAAACCCTTCATTAAAAGATCTGGAAAGATGATCGGATGATAATTTTAAAGAAGATGCATATTTTAAAAGATCTTGACGAAACTGGGTGACAGTAGTGGAAGGGCTTCCGGCAGCGCGCAGATTGACACTCGATTTACCATTACGCACGGATTTTGTTTTCAATTGAGCACTGACGGGAGGGAAACTACTGGCAGGACCCACTTGAGATTGACTTGCCTTCCTAATTACGTTGAAAACACTAACGCCCGGAATTTCAATCGGGTTCTGGAAACCCAAAAATATCCCCAGCTTCGCCCTTTTATCCGGACTTAATTTAATTATGTTTTTACCGTCAACCGTGATCTGTCCACTGTGAACTTTGTACATTGGGTTCCCTGCTATCACCTGCGCCAGCGTACTTTTTCCACTCCCATTCGGCCCCATCACCACATGGACTTCACCGGCACCAACCTCCAGGTCAACACCTTTTAAAATTTCCTTGCCCTCCATAGCTTTCTTGTCATCCGTAGCCTTAGCGTAGGATGAAGCGAAGGATGGGCCCCCAACTTTAACCTTTAATTTATTTATCTTTAAGTTCATTTCTACTACCTTTTGGGTGCGTAATAATCCGATGCGCAACATAACCTGCAGCCATTCCTCCCACAACACCTATCAAAGTGTCTACTCGTCCCGACATAAATGTAGTCGTAACCAACCCACTACTTCCAACCACCACCGAAATACTGGTAGCTTGTTTTCTGGCAAACCTCCCCACCTCGACAGGTTTTGGCAATCTTCTTTCCATTTATCTCTCCCTCTGTGAAGGTTTTAACTCGTCAGGAATTCTTGAAACCGTACCCTCAACAGAAACTGGGCGACGTTTCGGCACCAACGGACCATAATGTCCATGTACTACTTCTCCTTTGTTTTGCAAATCCACGCCCTGCTGCCTCCATCCTCGTGCCTCCTCAAAAACAGCCATCCTCCTTGCAGCCTGATCCCTTATCATTTTGGCTCTTCCATTGTTCATATACTATTTCCCTCCTTTCTTTCTCCTCTTTCTATGTAATTCAACCTGATCGAAAGAATCCACAAGTTTTTGCGCTGCCCTGGCATGCGCAGCTGTCCCCGGAATTCCCGAGAGACAAAGTTCCCTTTGCTCTTCTTCCGTCAACTCCGGCCCTTCAACAGAAGCCGCAACTGGATTTGCCTTTCCTAATCTACTTCTGACAAACTCTAATGCCGGCTTAATACCAAAACTTCTTCCGTCTTCTTTTACCATTAACCCAATCCCTTCTTTAAAGTCTCAAAATCATCACGGCCAATTTCGTGCACATTTCCCTGAAAACCCAGTTTCCAGTACTTTGCCGGCCATTTTTTAAGATAAACAAGTTTGTCTTTAAACTTTTCCGACGGCACATAATCCGCCTCGTCCAGCTTTTTCTCAAACTTCACGTCAAACCTCCAGGGATGGACTTCACCGGGCTTTTCCTCCGTAAATATTTTTGAACTTTCGTTTCTGGCTCTTGTTGTAAACTCCGCTGTTCCCCCAAATTTGCCAATTTTAGTCAAATAGAAAACAACTTTGTCCCCCGGCTCAACTGCGAGAGCAAAACTTTTTCTCTTCGCCTTCATCGCCGCCATATTCTTGGCCTTCATTAGTTTAAAGTTGTTTGGATGCGTGACTAAAATCCAGTATTTCATTTAAGCAACCCGCCTATTAATAATCCTTCTCTGGGTTGGCCTTGAATCACTGGTTTATACAAGTAATACATTGCATCTGGATTTTCTTTACGATCATTCCGAATTGCGAGATAAACCTCTTCAGCCATAGAATTACAAGCAAATTTCACTCCAAAACCATGGGCAGTTACCCTTATAGCCATAAATTCATTTACCCATGTTGCGTCAGATACCAAATCTGGAATTGAACCTTCTACAGGGTCGGCATGATTAACTAAATATCCGAGAACCTCATTTACAGGGTCTTTTCTCTCATCCATGTTAGGCCACCAAATCAGCCACTGTTTTTTTGCCGATTGTCTTCTCCATTTGTTTTTTCATATCTCCCCACATACCTTTTGCCCCACACTTACATTCATGGTCGTCTTCAAAACACTCACCTTTAACCAAACCTCCATCCAAAACTGTCAAAACATCCAGAATTTTAATTTCATTTGCCGCTTTTGCCAGAGAGTAACCACCGCCTGCACCTTCACGGGACGCAATAATCCCGGCGCGCTTCAGCTCCAGTGCAACTTGGGACAAAAACTTAGAAGAAAGTTTATTTTTCTTGGCAACGACAGAAATAGGGGTCAGACCCCTAACTTTAGCAAGGTTCGAAAGAAGAATTAGCCCGTAATCTGATTTTTGTGAGAGTTTAAACATAACTACCAGTTAGAAAGTAGTAGTTTATGGCAAAGATATGCTGTAAGTCAAGAGGGTCTTCTTAGGCCATTTCCAGCCAGCGCTCAACTTCCAACGCAGCCTGACAACCATAACCTGCCGCAGTCACGGCCTGTTTGAAATGGACATCATGGACATCTCCAGCCACAAAAACCCCCTCTTTAGAGGTCATCATCTTAAAAGCCGTTGGCCCTTCGCCATTAGCCATTCGAACAATGTAGCCTTTTTCATCCAATTCCAATTGACCCTTAAAAAGATCCGTAGCAGGTAAATGACCTATCGCCACAAAAATTCCGTCAATTGCCATTTCTGTTTCTTTTTCATCCTTAACGTTTTTGATCCTGACACCCTCCACTTTCTGTTCTCCTAAAACATCTGAAACAACACTGTTCAAAAGAAACTTAATTTTTGGATTTGCCTTCGCTTTGTCTATCATTATTTTGGAGGCTCGAAATTCATCTCTTCTATGAATAATCGAAACCTCTGTTGCAAACTTAGTCAAAACCAACGCTTCCTCCATTGCGCTATCCCCCCCACCAACCACAATTACATTTCTGTCCTTAAAGAAAAATGCGTCACACGGCGCGCACGAAGAAATCCCCCGACCAATTAATTTTTGCTCGTTTGGCAAACCCAACCATTTAGTTTCTGCGCCGGTTGCAACCAAAACAGATTTTGTTAAATAATCCTTCTCGCCCGCTGTCACCTTAAAGGGTTTGGACTTTAAATCCACAGCTGTCACATCATCATTTACAATTTCCACCCCAAACCTTTCCGCTTGTTTGCGGAATTTATCCATCAATTCCGGTCCCTGGATTCCGTCTACAAAACCCGGATAATTATCCACTCCAGTCGTCAGCATCAATTGCCCTCCCCATTTAACTCCCGCCAAAAGAAGCGGCTTTAAATTTGCGCGCGAAAGATATATGGCCGCTGTTAAACCCGCCGGACCGGAACCAATGATGATAACGTTTCTTATTTCCTGTGTCATAAATCTTTTCTATTATACAAACATTTGATGCTTTTGATACCACTGATACTTTTGACACTTTTCGGAAAATTTCTATTCCCGCATTTTTACCGCACTTTTACCGCAATTAATATTTTGAGTACTAGATGTACCCCAAAATCGCACTTTTCTGGGTAAAAATAGATCACTATTGACACCTTTCACAGCACCTAGCATAGAATGTCTCCTGTCACAAATGAAATCACTCGTTCGCATTTTTTCGTTAATTATTTCATTAAGTCTCATGGCTTCACCAATTGTTGCCCAGACAAATAGTGCATCCCTTGAAATAGTCACTCCTACAGACGGACAAGTTGTCTATGGCACAAAAATACCTATCTTGTTTAAGGTAACCAACTTCACCCTCGTAAATAAAGAGGGCGCCAAACCCACGAGTGGTGAAGGTAAAATCCTGCTCTGGCTAGACGATCAAAACGGCAACACAGACTCGTCAACCAAAGTTTACGAAGAGTCATTCACCTATTCCGATGTTGCTTATGGAGACCATACATTAAAAGCAGAGCTGGTCACAAACGACAACAAGTCTCTTATTCCCCCACAAAGCACTACAATCAAATTCACGTCCGCAGTGGTTCCAGATGCTCAGGAACCGGCTACCTCCAGCGGTTTCGATAAAAATACTGCCCTTGTGATTTTTATTGTCGTCGGCTTGGTAATTGTCGCCGCCTGGTGGTACACAAAAGACGAAGAAGAAGAGCCGGTAGAAAAAGTCTCAAAACCACAAACGTCAACCAAGAAAAAATCCGCAAAAAGCGGAAGAACGGTTAAGAGAAAAAGTTAATACCCGTCCCGATTTTTTACAAAAAAATCGGAACCGCAAAACAGAAGCCCATCGCGTTTGACGTGGGCTTTTGTTTTGTTAAGGGCAATTGTAGAATAAATACGCATGAAGTACTTCCGTTGGGTTTTAATCGGAATTCTTGTAACACTAGCAGCTTGGAAGCTTTATCCCCATTTTGCCGATTTTTCCAAAATATATGCGCTCAAAGACAATATCAATTACTACTTTTTAACAATTGGCATTCTGGCCCAAGCTGGTCAATATATAGGCGACGGCTGGCTTTCGCAAACTCTTCTTAAAATAATCGGTGTCGAAATGAAGTTTAAAAATGCTATAAAAATAGCCTCGCTTAATGTACTTGCTGCCCATCTATTCCCTGTCGGCGAAGCCGGATCCATCGCCACAGCCTATTATTTTTACAAAAAGCTCGGCGTCGGGGCCCAAAGTTTTATATTTTTGTCTATGTGCTGGTCCACAATAACTTTTTCAACACTCCTGCTAATGTTTCTCACATCGCTTTTTTTTATCCCCCACCTTCCAAATATCAACTTCCAGCAAGTGGCAATCGCGATAATCTTCGCGTTACTAATCGTCTCAATACTGCTTCTTGCAAGCAGACACTTAATCTGGCGGCTCTTCAAAGACCCTCTGCAAAAGTTGCCTATATTTAAAGAACTTTTAGAATTTAAAGACAGTTTTCATCACTACAGAAAAGCAATTTTTGCCCATAAATTCTTCCTGCTCCAGGCAATTGCTGCCGCATTCTTGTATTACGGTACTAACGTTATAACTCTAAGTTTTGCCTTCCTCACATTTGGCCAAGCACCACCCATCGCCATCGTTATATTTGCCTACACCCTGTCTATGATCAGCGGCTGGGTAACACTAAGCCCAGCGGGTCTAGGAGCCTCCGAAGCAACACTTATTATTATCTTTCTGCAGTTTGGACTGGATCCGGCCAAATCAATCGGTGCCGTACTCGCGTTTAGGCTCATCTCCTTCTGGATTCCAATCCCAGCCGGCGCCCTTTCTTATATATCCCTCAAAAGACATTTGAATATAAACGAAAAACCTTCTAATATAGCCCAATGATCGAAGAGGCACCTGGAAAAAAAATAGAGAATTCAACGTCTCCAGACTATGGTCACACACTAACCCAAGAAGCAACGAAAGAAACACAAACTAATCCCTTTTTTAAGCGAGCACTCGAAAAAGCAAAAGCCAGCCTTAATAAACCGACAGAGATGGTCAGTAAAACTTTTGCATCAAAAGTCATGACAGAAGCAACTCTACCCACTGACCATGACCTCGGATATAAAAGTAAGGTTGGGATGTTTGGTGGAAAGTTAATTCGAGAAGGAGACAGACTAGTTTTTAGAATGACAGGTAGTATTTCCAAACTTGATAAGTGGGGAGATAAACTTCTAAGAACTTATGATGAACATACAGTTAAAGAACCTTTGAAATTGCTTCGAAGGTCTCGCGGATGGGCTCTGAGGGCTGCGCGACCATTTCAACCTAAAAGGTATCGAGGCAATGTTCAAGAAATAGCACAAAACATCGAAAGATTAAATTTGGCCGAGTATTACGCACCCGTTCACGATGGAATTGAAATAAAAAAGCCCGAAGTCTTTACTTCCTCGCCCAACCTCTACGACATTTACATGTCAGACACCATCGGCTCAGAACTCTTGGATCAGACAGACCGCTTTCAAGCTCTAAAAGAAGCATCAAGATATCTAAGTGAAGTACACATATCATCAGGAGCGGTCGGTGAAGTACTTACAAACGAGTTCTTTTTTCAAGGAAACGAAAATGGTAGAGTCTCGCAGCCAGTTCTTAATATTCCAGACATAGTTTGGAATCCCGAAAAGTACGATAGTGATCGCTTAAAAAGTACTGAGCCTAAAGCAACAGACTTACTAGACTTTCTTGCAAGTGTTGGTATGCAAGAAATAAGAAGATCAAACGGCGATTTAAAAATGTTAGATAAAGCAATGGAAGCAGTCCTCAAAGGCTACCAAAATGCAACGGTAATCCGAGCGACCAAATCTCTAGCTCTAAGAGGTAGGCTAACCTTGCCAGGTGATGCTAGCTCTATAAACCTTCCGCCCTCAATAACACGTAAGATCAGAGGGTTTCTTTCCGTGCACAATAATGCTCGCCTTGGTGCAAACTCAACGCATTCAGCCATCTTGCGCGGGGAAATTGTAAAAAACATTACAAACTTTCTAGGCACAACTGAACCCAAAACTGCTAACGAAAATAGCCAGCTTCAAGACTAGTAAAACAAAGAGTATAATATCGATAAATGAAAACCCCCAACAGTAAACTGCCGTTTGTTTCCGTGGTTATCCCCGCCCACAACGAACAGAAGCTGATCGCAAAGACTCTAAAAAGTTTAAAGAATCAAAACTACCCTAAGGACAGGTACGAAATGATTGTCGTTGATAACGCCAGTACAGATAAAACTGCGGCCATCGCTGCCGGGTGGGACGCAAAAGTTGTATTTGAGGCAGAAAAAGGCGTTCAGCACGCCAGGCAAGCCGGTTTTATGGCAGCGCGCGGCGAGTTTATCGCCTCAACAGACGCAGACAACATTCTGCCCAAAAACTGGATACTCGCCCTAGCTAGCGAGCTATCATCGAACGAAAACATTGTTGCGGTTGGCGGCTGGTTCGAACTCAAAAAAGGCTCCATAATAACAAAAACAGCAATCAACAAACTCTCCCGTCCCGCAATAGCTACATTTAAGATTCTGAGCAGAAAACATGTTCTTATTGGCCAAAACTTTATGGTTAAAAAAGACATCTTTCTAAAAACTAAGGGCTTTTTAGACCTTAAGCCTATGAACGAAGACCTAATGCTTGCCCAGCGCCTCTCCAAATATGGCGAGATTAAACTTTATTATGGAAAAAATTGGAAAGTAATTACCTCTCCACGCAGATGGAAAGACAGTTTTATCATGGGCAGTGCCCCGTACGTTATAAACGCAGTTTCTTATGCAGTTTCCGAAAAGTTGCTAATAAACGACTTCAAGGACATTCGAGGCGAAAAAAGCAAAATTAAATTACCTACAAAACTTATCCCCATTTCGTTACTTCTTGTAGTATTTATTTCCGCAGCAACCATATACGCCACTCCTGCTCAAGCCAAATTTACACCACTCAGAAAAAACGTTGCCCAAAAAATAACCAATACCAAAAAAAACATCGAAAGAATTTACCAATCGAAAGACACGCTAGATGAAGATCTTCTTTTTTTCAGATAACTACTCGCCAGCCACCAACGGCATCGTCACATACATCCTAAATACAAAAAAGGAGCTCGAGGCACGTGGTCACATAGTTTACGTTTTTGCCCCCGATTTCCCAAATCAAAAAGACGAAGAGAACGTCTTCAGGTTCAAATCCGCTTCTTTTCTCTTAATTGAGCAAGACAGGATGATTAACCCACTGGCAAGCGCATCAAAACTTTTGCCCAACATAATACCGGATATAATCCATTGCCAACTATTTTTAACCTCCTTCCCAGCTTTAAAACTGGCAAAAATACATAATACGCCAACACTCGTCACATATCACACCCTTTTCTCCGACTACCTTTTTAGAATTAATCCAAGCTTACTTACTCCAACAAAGAGTCTCGTCAGCTTACTAACAAGATGGTACTTCAACAAATTTGACGTCGCACTAACGCCATCAGGAAAATCAGAACAGGCCCTACTAAACGCCCAAGTCAAAACCAAGGTCATAAAGCTAAATAATGGCATTAACCTCAAACCCTTTGCCAGGGCAACAGACAAACTATTTAAAGAAAAATTTAATATAAAGGGCGACTACATTTTAAGTATTTCGACTCTGGATACAGGCAAAAACGTTCACTTGGCAATAGAAGCTTTACCGAAAGTGCTATCAAAATTCCCTCACCTCAGCCTCGTTATAGCAGGTCGCGGCAACGAGGACAAAAACCTTAAAGCCCTAGCTAAAAAACTCCATTTAGAAAAAAATATATATTTTGTTGGTTTTTTAACCAAAGGCGAAGCAGCAAGCGCTTACCAGGGTGCAAAATTCACCCTGGAACTTTCCCAGGTAGACAATTTACCAACGGTTGTAATGGAAGCGTCAGCTGCCGGCAAGCCCATTATCGCCTTAAGGGATTTAGCAATCGAGGATTTAATTAAAGAAAATGTGAGTGGGCTCCTTATCAATAAGGCAGACTCAGATGAGCTTGCAGATTTAATGGTTAAGTTACTTTCTGATAACAACCTGCTGGAAAAATTATCGGATGGCTCAAAAGAGATGTCAAAAAGTTTTTCCATAGAAAATCACGTAGACAAGCTTGAAAAAATATACAGAGAACAGATTTGTATTAAAAAGTCTTAGACGTGGCGGTCTGCAACATGCGAGGCACCCCAGGAAGTAGGCTTGGTAGCAACTCTAAACCCGCTTGCCCTAATCATGCCCACAATATCGGCAATAAGTTCTCTTGTCTTACCATTAGGGCCAATATCTACATGAATCTCCAAATTAAGGTCAAACAAACCAATTTTGGCAAAATCGTCAACTAAGTTTTGCGCCATCGTTAGGGAAAGTGTGGCCTCGTGCCAAATCCGCTCTTTAAGGGAATAAAGGTTCTTAACATTTTGTCTACCCCAAAAATAAACCCCTCCCCTACCTTTTTTATGTACAATGATTGCCGAGACAAAATCAGCCTGCCCGTTTTGCGCTTCACTATCGGTGCCAATAATCACATCATATGAAGCACTGGTATCCAAACCCAAAAACCAGACAACCTTAGCAAGAACTTCCTCCCAGTTCATTTTGCCGTAAGATGGACTGTTAAACTCTCCGGGGACAATAATATCGCGCATTGCGAGCCTAATTTTACCAAACTAACCACAAAAAGAAAAAGAACAGCAAAATCACCACTAGTATTAAACCCAAAAAAAGACCCCTGCAGCTAAGAGGGGTCTTTCAAATACCACCTTGGTATTTAAACTCTAAAGGGCTTTAGGCCAGAAAAAGTAGGCCTAATTAAATATTCACAAACTCAACCTCTTGTGTCAATAGACACACATTTGTGCTCAACTTAAAATGGATTTTGAAAAGAGTACGGGGTTAAATTTCTCGCCTGGTAAAAGTCGGTCCAGACCCTACGAGTCCACCAAATACAAGTCCTAACCCTAAAATTAAAAGCATTAAATTTTGGCTTGTGCCTGTTGATCCCAAAACTTGAGGACCGCTGGAACTTCCGCCACTTCCACCTGATGAACTACTCCCGCCATCTCCTCCACCAGATTCGCCGGGTCCACCAACACCCGAAACAGGGCTAGGACTAGAAGATGCTTTTGGACAAGTCGGACAAGAAATATTCGCATTGTTTGTGTTCACATTATTGGTGACGTTAACATTTGTCGAACAATTACCACTACTTGTATTGGTACTGCCTCCGGTATTACCACTGGAACTGTTACCACCTGTGTTGCAGTTGGCATTGACGTTGTTATTTATATTTGCGTTGTTATTTTGAGTAGTTGTTGTGGAATTTGATTGATTTACGTTGACAGAATTATTACTCCCAGCCCCGTTTCCCGAAATGTCTACCACTTCGGCACCAACCGTAGTACCCAACGAAAGGAGAAAAAGTAAGGAAACTAGAAAAACTGCTACTTTTGTCATTTATAAAAGGCAGGCGTTAAGAAAGACAGCTTTTGATCTATTTGAGCAGAGGAAACAATCAGTTTGAGCATTTTATAGCTCAAATTATAAGATGTCAACCCCTCACAATTTCAACAGGAAACCCGATTCCAAACATAAAAAGATTAGTTCCTAGTCGCTCTAATTCCTATTAATTGACAAACGATTGAGTTAGCAGTAAACTACGGATAGTTAGAAATCAAATTGTTAGATAGCTAATATTATCATGGGAGGTAGATGCAACATACAATAGTCTTTCACCTAATCGCAGTCTCCAGAGGACTCCAGAAGGCTATTGGTCTCAACAGCAGAGAAATTCCCCTATCCTACTCTCAAACTTCTGCACTATCGGTAATAAGCAGCCAGTCTCAAATTAGTCAAACAGAACTAGCCGCCACACTAAATTTAACCCCGGCCTCAGTTGTCACACTGGTTGATGAACTCGAAAGGCTAAGCCTCGCAAAACGTCACATCGTAGTAAATAACAGGCGAAAATATCAAATACAGCTGACCAAAAAAGGTAAAATTCTCGCACAAAAAGTTAAAAAAGAAACTGATAATTTGGAAAACTTCATCAAAAAAACTTTAAATCCCAAAAAGGCTAAAGCATTTTTTTTAAATATCGAAAAAATAAATTCCGCTCTTGGCACTTGGCATCCCAACAATGTTCAAAGAAAGGAGGTGAATAATGAATTTTCCAGCCCAAAGCGAAATCTGGCGGCTTAACATAGCAAACGGTCAAACGGGCAGAAAAAAAATAACTCAAATAGGCAAATCTAGAATCCTTTTTAGAACCAGGCAGGTATTCCCGATAATCCTGTTTCCGAGCGAACTAATAATAGAAGAATTAAGGGTTGTTTGCCTAAAACAGCTTGGGCCATGGGCGCAAGAGATACTTTCGATAATGGCAACCGACATTGCCAGTGTAAATGCAGCAAGCGGGCTATTTTTTGGTCACATACATGTAAAAAGCCTAACCGGCGGACCAGAAATATTGGTCGATAGCCTGCCCAGAAGAGACGTCTATCGAGTCAGAAGCTTAGTAGAAGGAATAGCCATGTCAGCCAGAGAAGGCCTGACAGTTCAAGGTGAAGACTTAGAGGCAGAAAAACAAAGTCTTTATCAGGCCGGTAGAATAAACTAAGCAAATTAAAAAAATATGGTGTAAGTACTGCTTGTTAGTAAGTGTTTATCCTTTGAATTTAAAAATTACCCCAAAATTTCACGAACTTTCCTTACGATTGAAGCCGAATCTATACCCTCGAATTTGAAAAGCTCACTACTAGTCCCTGAAGAAGGCATTTTATTAACCGCCAATTTGTAAACCTTAACTGCGTCTCCACCCTCGGCAAAAACGTTTAACACCGCATCCCCCAAACCTCCTTCGAAGTAGTGGTCTTCAACTGTAATCACAAGACCCTTCGTCTTCCCAACCTGCTCTCTTATCGTTTTCTCGTCAATCGGCTTAATAGAATAAGCATCAATTATACACACGTTTATCTTTTTATCCGCAAGCATCCCCTGCGCCAATAAGGCTTCATGTACACTCACCCCACAGGCAACAATCGTTACTTGGTCGCTCGACGATTTTCTAAGTACTTTACTACCACCGACCTTAAAATCCTCATTAGACTCATATATGACAGGCACTGCCGGCCTCGCTGTGCCGATGTAAAAAATGCCGTTGGTAACAGCCGCAACCTCCACAACTTTTGAACAGGAAATAGCGTCAGACGGTACAAAAATGTGGCTTCCCAAAACAGACCTGAACATAGAAATCTCCTCGAGCCCCATTTGGCTAGGCCCATCCTCACCAATAGATATCCCACTATGGCTACCAACAAATTTCACATTTCCCAAAGAATAAGAAGACATCCTAATTTGATCGTAGGCACGGGTTAAAAAAGCACTAAATGTGGAAACAAACGGAATTTTTCCTCTTCTTGCCATCCCAAGTGCCACTCCCATCATATTTTGTTCTGCAATAAACATTTCAAAGAATCTATCTGGATTTTTTGCCTCAAAATCTTGGGCAAAGGTAGAGTTTTTGGTCTCGCCATCCAAGCTTACAATCCGATCATCTTGCTTCCCCAACACAGCAAGTGCCTCACCATAAGCTTTCCTTGTTGCCACCATATCTCCAAGCTTATATGCAGGCAAACCAACCTTAAAGCCAGGCTTTAATCTAATCTGCGAAGCTAAAAGCCTGGCTTTTGCCGACTCCTCCGTAACAACCGGTTGTGCAATCTTCCCCTCTAGCTTTTTATTCACCGTTCCAAGCGCAAAAAGCGCCTCCGCTAACTCATCCTCATTTAAGATCTTCCCATGCCAATTCTCCTTATCCTCCAAAAACGGCACACCTTTACCTTTTATAGTTTTTGCCAAAACCATCTGTGGTCTATCGCTTCCGGTTGGCAAATTATCAAATACGTGGCAAATCTCATCTATATTGTGGCCATCAACCTCATGAACTTCCCAGCCAAAAGCCTCTGCTCTATTTCTATATTTAGCAATTTGCCACTCAAGCATAGTTGGGCCTCTTTGGCCAAGTCTATTTACATCTACTATCGCAACCAAGTTATCCACTTTATAATAAGACGCCACTTCCATCGCCTCCCAGCAAGACCCTTCTGCCATCTCACTATCCCCTAAAAGCACATAATTTAAGTTGGATGACATGTCCAGTCTCGCACTAAGAGCCATCCCAAGACCAACAGATAAACCTTGTCCTAAAGACCCAGTTGCTGCCTCCGCATAAGCAAAAACAGGACGAGGATGACCCTCCAGCTTGCTTCCAAACTTTCTGTAACCTTCCAATTCCTTGTCTGTAATTACTCCGGCTACCCTGTACAGTGCGTAAAAAAGTGGAGACGCATGGCCCTTGGAAAAAATTACTCTGTCGTTATTAGGATTCTGGGGATTTTTAACGTCAAACTTCAGTTTGCTAAAGTAAAGCGCTACCATCAAATCGGCAGCAGACAAAGAAGAAGTCGGATGGCCACTCCCCGCCCGTGTCGTCATCGTCAAAATATAATACCGGACAAGCTTGGCAAGTTCTTGAAGTTTGTGAAGGTCTGCCATTATCCCAATTAGATTAACACAGAAGTGGCAGTAATTTTAAGCTGCAAGCTGAGCTTGTGGATAACTTGTCTCGTTTATATAATGGACAATACCCCGCAAGTTTCTTAACTGGTGCAAAATCGACGAATGTCCGTCCTCAACCTCAATTACAATACCACCTGCCCAACCATCCAAGACTCTGTCAGGGGAATCTTTAATAGAAACAATGTTCATTTCATTTGCATCTCCACACCGATATAAATCAAGCACCGGCTCAATGAATTCAAAATTACCTGCCTGGTCACTAAGCGCAAGAAATATATCTCCGATCCAAGGGTTAATCTTGTCAGGCAATGGTCCTGCAAACAACATTATCCCGTCCAGCTCCTTTGCAATTTTTCTATTTTTTGCCATAAAAACCTGTGCACTCAGAGCATCAACACTATGTCCCAGCAAATAAACCGGGCCGTTGCCCACCATTCTTGCCCGCTCAACAGCAGTTTTTATCGACATCTCATTATTTTTAATGTTCCCCCTATTAATGAGCGGGTCGGTTTTAGCAATTGCGACGTTAACCCCGGCTGCCTCAAGATATTGGATAGGATGGTTGTAGGTTCCATGAGTCATAAAATTTCTTGCCCAAGGGGCAGCCCTTCTATAAAAATCAAGCCCGTAAAAAGTTGCCAGCCCCTGACCCAAAACCAAAGTAGCAGGACCACGCAAATGTTCCTCTCCCTCTAAAAATTTCGGGGTTTTGAGTCTCGCACCAAGCTCAACTTCTGCCCAAAAAGCCTTTTCAAAATCAACACCTAAATCCATTAATGATATTACTCTGTCAACTGTGAGCACAGATCGTTGCATGTCTTTGAAATCCTTTATGTCTCTCGGAAAATTTAATCTATCCAAACCATAACTTGGCCTGTGTTCATTAAAAACGTCTGAAGTAAAACCATGAGGCAATGCCTCTTCCCATGAATACTTTTTCCGGGCCCACTGCCCCACACTTAAATCTGGAATTGCAGATCCTAATGTAGCCTCCCCACCTTGAGGAATTTGAGAAGCACGAAATCTAGAACCTTGTTCAACCACTTAACCTGCAAAATAGGCAGACTCAACCTAATTAATCCACTTTGCATGCACCGCGTCAAGCTACGAAACCAAGTCTTCCAGACTAAACCGTGCCCGCATTGCTACATAAACAGGTCGCAAAATTTCATTTTCCACAACACGTTTCATGCCATCATTCATGTACCGTGGATATTTTGAGGCCCAATCCTCCCACCAACCACGAATCTTAGAATCTTGTGCTAAAAACTCATCAATTGCATCGAAAACTTCAAACTTAGTTCTAGTGGATCGTATTGAATCTGCTCTATCTGGTGGCCATGTTTCCTCAGGCTGCAAGAGGTACTGTCGATTAAGGTCATAAACTGCATCCATGAAACCCTCTCCACCTAAATACCTGTAACCTCCTCCAGGCATACGAAAATAAAAGTTGTTCATATTTTCAAGCTGCGGATTTTCCTCAACCTGGGAACCTAAACACTCATTTTTCATGCTAGAATTATACCACTATAGGTCAAACAAAAGCTGCCGCGGGAATTTAAAGAAATTGTAAAAACCTAACTCGCCCTCGCAAACATCTTTTTTCGGGCAGTTACAATTTTAAGGATCTTGCGCTCGATCTCCTCTATAGATTCTTCCTCAACTTTTGGGCCAAGCCAACACCAACCGTCGTTTTTCCGACGCCTGGCATACCAATTAAACTAATCCCACTTTTCATACATTCAAAGCTTATATCAGCAAAAAAGATATTAAAAGGCGCAAAAAAACAACAGCACTAAGCAAACGTCGTAAAGTCTAAGAAAATTTAGTGATTTTAAGCAGCCTTAGCAGCAGCAGCTACCTGTTTTTTGGCTTCATGGGCAATTTTCTTTTGCCTCATGTCCTCAAATTTCTGGTCTACCACCTTTTGACACTCAGAATCCGGACAAACATAAGTTTCGTATGTAATTACGTTGCCCCTATCATTTGCCTTTTCTTTCCACGTCTTGGCAAGGACTCTATCCTTTCCACATCTAATACATGGTGTTGAAGACATAATTATCTCCTAGGCCCTCTCGTAAAATTACGGTCGTTTCCACCACCAAAATTATCGCGTCGTGGTCTGTCCTCTTTAGGTCGTGCAACATTAACAACCATTTTCCTGCCATCTAGTTCATAGTTATTGAACTTGGCAATAGCCTCTTTTGCCTCTTCATCTGTAGACATTTCTACAAACGCAAAGCCTTTACTTTGGCCCGAAAACTTATCAGTTATTAAATTACAGCTAGAAACAGTACCACATTGCGCAAATAATTCTCTTATCGCGTCTTCAGTAGTTGAGTAAGCAATACTGCCTACAAAAAGTTTAGTCATAATATTATTCCTCCTTTCTTACTTACCTAACGGAAATTGTTTAAAAAAAAGTTTGGGGGAGTCAAAACTAAATAAAACGATCCAATTAAGTGTAGACAATTGTATCACAAATAACCGCTTATTTGCCAGCCCTCGCAGTATTCTCCGTAGAAATCCGGCAGTAGTAATACAATATGGATGTG
>JBBTUN010000001.1:0-103588 GCA_038063735.1 Patescibacteria group bacterium | reverse complement strand
AATGATTAGGGCATTATCCTAACGAGACTGGTGGGATTCCACTGCGAATGTACCCTATTCAAAGAAAGGGTATAATATACCCTATAGCAATTTAGATCAAGGTTAGGTAAAATATTATTAGTCAATGAGAAGACGTTATTCAAGACGCGCTAAAACACCGCCAATACATTTAGAAAAGAAAGCTATTCTGTCTATTCTAGGCATTGGTCTTTTAGTTTTTTCCATATTACTTTTTTTATCAATTTTTACGAATTACGGTGCTTTATTATCCTTGAAAGAGATCTTCTTCAATCTGTTTGGTGTAGGCATAATTTTTGTACCGTTTTTAACTGCACTGCTAAGCTTTCCCCTCCTGTCTTTTAAATTTAAATTTACCAAACCAATGGTTTTTGTCGGCAGCTTCGCAGCACTCTTAGCATTTTTAGGAATTGTGGCATCAATTTCTACTAATTATTCAGGCACATTAGGAGCAGCACTTTGGTCTGTTGCAGCCTCCTTGCTAACACCAATAGGCGCCTTTTTTGTCCTATTATTCGGCATTGTTGCATCTTTAGTAATCGCGACCAATACCAGCCCCGAACAAGTAATATCGGCGCTTACCCTGGTGTTTAAAAATATCGCCCATTTAATAAAGGCTGTTAAAACCAAAATATTCGGAGTCAAACCTAAATTTGTTACCCGTTCGGCTGTTTCAGTCGAAAAGAATCAGCTGCCTAAAAATATTGATGTCACAGAAGCAATCCCGGGTGGCTTAACCAAAAATGTAGTAGTTAATAATCCTGGACAAAATAAAATATGGCAGTACCCACCCCTTTCGCTACTTGCCGATACCCGTGGAGCCCAGGCAAATCGCGGCAACCTAAAACAAAATGCAAATGTAATTGAGAAAACCCTGGAAAGCTTTGGGATAGTAGCAAAAGTTGTAGAAGTAAACTTAGGTCCAACAATCACTCAATACGCTTTAGAAATTCCCATGGGCACCAAACTTTCAAAGATTATCGCCTTGCAAAACGATTTGGCACTAGCCCTGGCAACACCTACCGGCAATGTCAGAATAGAAGCTCCAATCCCGGGAAAATCCTTAGTCGGTATTGAAATCCCAAATATTTCTCCGGAAACTGTCAGCCTAAAGAGTATTCTTTCTAACGAACAAGTGAGGGCAACAAAATCAAAGCTGACTGTTGGCTTAGGGCTGGACGTTTCAGGAAATCCAATAATGGCGGACATTACTAAAATGCCCCATGTTCTAATTGCAGGTACAACCGGCTCTGGAAAATCCGTTCTTATGAATGCACTAATTGCCACGATTTTATTTCGGGCAAGCCCCCAAGAGGTAAAACTAATCCTGGTTGACCCCAAAAGAGTTGAACTGACAGAATATAATGATATACCTCACCTTCTAACACCCGTTATTGTAGAAACGGACAAAATCCTTTCCGCCTTAAAATGGGCAACTGCCGAAATGGACAGGCGTTACAAGCTTTTTCATGATGCCCAAGTCAGAAACATATCCAACTACAATGAACTTTCCGGGTTTCAAGCATTACCTTATATAGTCATCGTAATTGATGAGCTGCAAAACCTAATGGAGTTTGCTCCGGTTGAAGTAGAAGACTGCATAGTGCGCTTGGCATCTATGGCACGCGCAACCGGTGTTCATTTGGTCCTGGCAACTCAAAGGCCATCCGTAGATGTCATCACCGGGCTCATTAAAGCAAACATACCTTGCCGTGTTGCTTTTAATGTTTCTTCAATGATTGACTCCCGTGTTATCCTGGACCAGCCTGGCGCAGAAAAGCTATTGGGAAAAGGAGACATGCTCTACGTTCCGCCGGATGCTTCAAAACCGATGCGTATTCAGGGTGTTTACGTTTCCGACACGGAAATCAGGAACCTGATAGGGTTCCTCAAGCGCACCGGAATTGAACCGGAATATACCGAAGAAGTTATCCAGATGCCTATTGGTAAAATGAAAGCCGGATCAGCAGGTCTTGGGGCCGAAGACGATCTGTTCGACGAAGCTGTTCGCACCGTTTGCCAATACGATCGGGCTTCGGCATCCCTGTTGCAAAGAAGACTGCGTGTCGGATATGCAAGGGCGGCAAGGCTCCTGGATGAGTTGGAATCAGAAGGCGTTGTTGGTCCCGGTGAAGGCTCCAAACCAAGGGACGTACTTGTAAAAAACCCTGATGACTATTTTGCAGCACGAAGCGCGCACGCCGCTTCTTAAAAAATTCTATGAAAAATTTTGGTGAACTTCTTTCGTCCCAAAGAAAGAAAAAAAGGATATCGCTCGATAAAGCAGCGCTCGATCTTGTTATAAAAAAAAGATACCTTGAGGCACTGGAAACCGAACAGTGGGAAAAATTACCGGAACCAACGTTTGCAAGAGGTTACATTAAAAGTTACGCACTGTACTTAGGCTTAGACTCTAATTATTTGCTGGCTCTTTACAGACGGGAGTTTGACGAATCAAAGCTTCCTAAAAAAACGTCTTTCAGAGAAGAAAAAAGACTTTTTTTTACGCCAACCAAATTTATAAATATTGTTTTTATTATCGCAGTTATTACTTTTATTACTTACATCATTGTTCAATACTCATCTATATTTTCCTCTCCAAAACTGGAAATCATATCTCCAAAAGAAGACGAGACCACCGCTCTTCCCATAGTGCAAATTGCTGGTAAAACCGAAAAAGACGCGACTGTCTCCGTAAATGGTCAATTTTTACCCGTTGACGATAAAGGTAATTTTAATGGCGAGTATAAACTTACTGACGGCAAAAATTACATAGAAATAATTGCCTCGTTCAGACTTTCTCCCAAAAATAAAATGCATAGAACTGTCAGATTAATAAAATAATAGATTGACAAAAGGTGGCGTTTAAAGTATACCTTTCTGTACGCTAAACGCAAAACTACAAAAGACTAAAGCATAAAATTAAAATCATGCGTTAGTCGTTAGACTTTAGTCCTTTAGCGTACTTGCCCATGGATATAACACAAGCTGTTTTACTTTCGACAATAATAGTTTTAGCCATATTTTTGGTAGCTGTTGGCCTTCAAGCTTTTTTTACCCTTAAAGATCTTAGAAAAACTCTCAAAAAGGTCAATAAAATTATGGAAGACGCAGATGACATTGTCACGCAAATAAAAAAACCCATCGAAACTGCCGGAAATGTTTTTACAGCTGTCACTGCCGGGGCAGGAATCGCTCACATAATTAAAAAAATTACCGGTGAAATTAAACATGAGCGAAGCGAAAAATAACGACCACAACCACAGCCACAGTCAAAATAACAGCTTCCAGATCCTCGTAACAGGAGCAGTCATCGGGGCGGTTCTTACCTATCTGTTTACAACCGAAAGCGGCAAAAAAATTAAAGACGAGCTAATCCGCGAAGGCTCTAGGCTTTTGGATAGCATTGGGGACGAGGTAGAAAAAGCCAAGAGCATGGTCGAGGATGGACGCGATTTACTTGTAGCCGATGTTGATCAAAAGAAACAAGAAATAGCCCAAGAAATTCATCAGGCGGCAAAAGAAGTTAAAAAGGAAATGAAGGTTGTCCAGGCAGACATACAAGATTTAGCAGAAGAAGTTCCCCATCAAGTTGAAGAAATCCAAAAAAAAGGCCGCCGCTTCTTTTTTAGCAAAAAACCCTCCACCCACGAATCTTAAAGTCTATTTGAATCTCAACCCTGGTTTAAGTCATAATCAAGCTAATGCCGCCCGAAAATTCTGCACAACCCCTACCTGTTAATTCGGACTCGCTCCCTCAAATCGGCACAAACGAACAACCCCCTGAGCAAGTACCGGCTTCTCAATCACCGTCTTCACCCGTTCCACCACCTACTAAAACCTTTTCAACAAAGAAATTGCTAATTGGCTTTGCCGTTTTATTTATCGTCCTTGGCTTAGCGGGAGGAGGCATGTTTCTATATCAAAAATCAATCAATAAAGGTTCTGTAAAAAACAACTCTGAGGTGAAAACTCAAGCAGCTCCAATCTCAGAGTCTAGCAATTCTAGTCAGCAAATTATGAACAACCCGACTGGAAGTCCATCTGCCGATAAAAGTTGGGATGATTGCAAAGTTCTACCAAAAGAAAGCGACTATATTCCCACAAATCTTGGGAAAGAATATGGCAAAGATGAAAACGGCCCTTCTTCAACAGGCAGTTATATATTGAACGCTGAATTTATACCTAAAGGAAACATAGAGACCATAAACCTCCAAGATATTGGATTCGGTGTTCAAGTAAGAAAAAAAGCAGCTAGTGAAGAAGGCGATATAAACAAACTTTGGGATTTTTATAACAATTACATGACTAAAGATAACGTCGGAAAAGAGATGAATGGGTCTACTCTAGTAAGCGTCGAAAAGAAAAACTTATATGGTAATCTGACTCTAATCTTTGCGGCTAAAGGTATAAGCGGACAAACTGGAAAAGAAACAATCTATACGCAACTAATGTCAATAGTTCCTAATCACAGTATGCTTATTACAATTATGGAGGAAGGCGATAAGGACAAAATTACTGACATTCAGAACAAATATCAGAAATGGTTTGATTTTGCCTGCCAGCCTAAAACTTAGTTAATGAATCGATTCATTAACTGTAAATAGATCAAAAAGAATCAGAATTTTTTTTATCTATTCTGCTTGATATAATTAACTTCAAATGAACTCAACGGAACTTCGCCAAAAATATTTAAAATTTTTCCAAAGCCGGGGGCATAAAATCATTCCATCTGCATCCTTAATCCCACCGGAAGAAGTCGAGCTTGCTGGCACCGAAAGAGTTTTATTTACAACTGCCGGTATGCATCCATTAATCCCATATTTACTTGGTAAAACTCACCCAGAAGGTAATCGTTTGGTTAACGTCCAAAAATGTTTGCGCACCGACGATATCGACGAAGTCGGGGATTCGTCTCACAACACTTTTTTCGAGATGCTTGGCAATTGGTCGCTAGGTGACTATGGCAAGGAAGAAGCAATTGGTTGGTCGTATGAATTTCTAATTAACGAATTAAAGCTCGATTCCAAACGCATTTATGTTTCTGTTTTTAAAGGTGACGAGGATGCGCCGTTTGATGAAAAATCATATAACACCTGGAAAAAACTCGGTCTTCCCGAAGACCATATTTTTAAATACGGTAAAGGAGATAATTGGTGGCCAACCGGAGGGGAAAAACCAGGTCCGCAAGGCCCGGACACCGAAATGTTTTACGATACCGATCCAACATCCAAAACCCCCATAGACCCGTCTGCCAATAATCAGCGCTTTGTCGAAATCTGGAATGATGTTTTTATGGAATATGAGCAACAAGCAACAAGCAATAAGAAACAAGAAACAAAATATACTCCTCTCAAACAAAAAAATGTTGACACTGGTATGGGCCTCGAGCGTATTCTGACAGTTTTGCAAAACGCGCCTTCAATTTACGAAACAGATGTTTTTTTACCGACAATGAAAAAAATTGAAGACTTATCAAACAATTTTGAAGTCTCATCAGCACGCATTGTTGCCGACCATACCCGCGCCTCGGTATTTTTATTAGCAGATGGGGTATCACCGTCCAACGTTGAGAGGGGATACATTTTGCGCCGATTGGTACGAAGGTCAATCCGCCACGCATCGCTTTTAAAAATCGACGCAGACTTTCTTGAGGAAACAGCCAAAACAGTCATTAAAACTTACGAAGGTACGTACCCAAACCTTGCCGAACATCAGGAATTAATTTTCGGCGAACTTAAAAAAGAAGAACAAAAATTTAAAGCGGCGCTTGGACGCGGAATCCGCGAGTTTGAAAAAATTAAAAACACTGTCTCTGCCAAAAATGCCTTTGACCTTTACCAAAATTTTGGTTTTCCCATTGAGCTGACAGTCGAGTTAGCCGGCGAAAAGAACAAAAAAATTGATGCCCCTGGTTTTGAAAAATTGTTAAAAGAACACCAGGATAAATCCCGCAAAGCTCAAACAAGCGCCAAAGGCGGCCTTGCCGTCCAAAGTGACATTGCAGCCAAACTGCACACGGCAACACATTTGATGCACCAAGCCTTAAGGGATGTCCTTGGAAATCATGCGCACCAAACAGGTTCACATATTACAAATGAGCGTCTGCGTTTCGATTTTACTCACGACGCCAAAATGACACCCGAACAAATGAAAGAAGTAGAAAGAATTGTCAATGAAAAAATCAAGGACAACCTACTTGTTTTTAAGGAAATTATGCCAAAAGCCGCAGCCGATGAGTTGGGCGCAATAGGTCTTTTTGACAATAAATATGGCGATATGGTCAGCGTTTACTATATTGGCCGTGGAGGCGAAATTAAAAATGCGTATTCTAAGGAATTTTGCGGGGGACCGCATGCAATAGCAACCGGAAACTTAGGAGAATTTAAGATTGTTAAAGAAGAATCTGCAGGGTCTGGAATTAGAAGAATTTATGCTACAATAAGTTAAAACAATGGATCCTACTGCCCCAAACGACCCGAATAATCCAAACCCGGCATCACCGCCTAATCCTATTCAACCAGGCCAGTTTGTCGTTGCCGGCGAAGATGCAGCGCCTGCTTCCGCGCCTCAACAACAAGCAAATGCCGCACCAGCCCAACCTGCCGTTTCCCTGGCCGGCCAAAGGCAGGAAAGCGCAGCCGTATTTCCTAATGCTCCAGTAAGCGGGGCCTCAACCCAACCGGATCCAACTCCATATATGCCACCGACCGGTTCGCCGAATGGAGCCACACCACCCCCAGCACCCGCCGAGTCAAAAGGAAAAGGTTCAAAACTAATTATCATGGTTCTGGCAGTAATAGTATTAATTTCAATAATCGGCGCAGTTCTTTGGTTCTTTGTACTACCAAAAACTAAAACTGCAGCCACAAAAACAGAAGATACAAGCACCCAAGTTCAGGAAGAGCCATCTGCTCCGCCCCAAAGAACGGAAGGCGGATTCGGTCAAATCCCTGAGTCAACAGCACCGGCACAAGTCGACCCGTCGCCAACTACCCAGACAACAATACCTACTGCCCCGACAACACAAAACCCTTAAGCAATAAGCTTAAAAGGTAAAAGATGGGAGTTTTAGACTTATTTACGAACTCATTTAAAAAGCGGTCCCCGGGAGAAACAAATTACCTTTCTTTAACTTTAACTCCAGAAAAAATACTGGCATCCGCCTGGCAACTTAAGGGAGACAACTTAGACTTCAAAGGTTTTGCAAGCAAACACTTTCATAGTATAGACAGCCTTATAAACGAAGCTGCGGTCGCAATAGATGCTGCTGCAAAAGATCTTGATAGCGACTTAAGTGAAGTTGTATTTGGCCTTTCTTATTATTGGTTTGAAGATGGCAAGGTTTCAACCGAAACCTTAAAGATATTAAAAAACTTATCAGACGAGCTCGAACTCGTGGCGCAAGCTTTTGTACCCATTGCTACATCGGTTAATCATCTGCTCAAATTAAAAGAAAACGGACCCGTAAACGGAGTATTCGTTGGCGCAAACAAAACTTTTACAGAGGTTTGCCTTATTGGGGACGATAAAGTAACCAGCCAGGTCTTCAAAGGGGAAGCGACGAAAGAAAGCATAACCAAGCTCTTAAAAGACCTAAGAATCGAGGTCGGTAAAAACTTACCGCCAAGGATTATTGTTGCAGGTACAAGTGAAGATTCAGCTCTATTTAAGGAATTGAAAAAAATAGACTCCGAAAGCCTTTTTGATGGAGATTTAAAAGTTGAAAGTCTAACAGAAGAGGAAATAGCAAAATGTGTTGCCTATTCGCAAGCTGCCGATGTTTTAGGTCACGAACCAAGCCTTGCTCATGTGCCTCAGGCCGTTGTCCCGATAATGCCCGATGAATCCAAAGCGCCAAAAATTAAAGATCAGGAAATTAAAGAAGAAGGTTTCGATTTTCATGAGGGAGTGGACATCTTAGAAGACGAGTCTGTTGGCGCAGGCAAACACGGAGAGCCAGCCGAAATTAACAAAGAAGATGCAGAAGAACCAGATAGCACGCATGCAAATGTCCACCCGCCTAAAACAGATGAGTATGCGGTAGATGTTGACAAAACTCCCCTTGAAGAAGCACTAGACACCTATGAATCCCCAAAAGAGAAATTGCAGGAGACGAGAAAGCATAAAAAGAGTCTGGTTGAAAGTTTGATTACCTTGTCTTGGATCTCTGCCTTGCCAACCAGTCTAACTAAAGAAGCAACTGCCAAAAAGATTTTAATTGGGGTGATTATTTTAGTGTTGGCATTTTTTGCGATAAGTTTTGTTGCCGGATACACAATTAGCAGTGTGCAGCTTGTACTTAAGGCAAATTCAAAGCCCCAGGAAGACACCTTTAATGTTACAGCAACAGCCAGCGCAACTCTGGATACAACAAGATCCCGAATACCGGCAAGCGAGGTAAAGGGAACTGCCGCCGATTCCGCGCAAACCACCGCAACCGGAAATAAGAAAATAGGTAATAGCGCCAAAGGCGAAGTGAAGGTCCTAAACTGGACAACTTCAAGCGCTAGTTTTGATAAAGGGACATTATTAATTTCAAAAGGAGGCGTTAAGTTTTTACTGGATGGACAAGTGCAAGTGGCATCCCGAAGTGCATCAACTCCCGGCGAATCAACAGTAAATGTTGTCGCGCAAGATTTTGGAGCATCAGGCAACATTGCAGGGGGAACTGAGTTTACTTTCCAAAAATACGACGAACTTTTGTATAGCGCCAAAAACGACAGTGCTTTTACCGGCGGTGACGAAAAACAAATAACAGTGGTAGCCCAGGACGATTTAACTAAACTGGAAAAGTCGTTGCAGGATAATTTAACAACAAAAGCAAAAAACGCTCTTAAAGAACAAAACCCATCGGAGGAAATTTCCGATGAGGCAATCGTCGTAAAAGTCAATAAAAAACAATTTGATAAAAAATTAGACGACGAAGCGTCCAGTGTTCACCTCGACATGGAGATTGAGGCAAGTGCTCTTATTTACGATCAAAACGTATTGAAAGATCTGCTGGCACAACTCGCCCAGGAAACATCCCAAGACACTCAGATTGCCACACAGGAAAATATAGACATTTTAGATCTCAGTGTTAAAAGATCAAAAGACAATTTGACTCTTTCCGGAAAATACCGGGCGAACTTGGTGCCAAAAATAAATGAGGAGGAGGTAAAAGACAAAGTTGCCGGCAAGAGCTTAAAGGACGCTAGAGCAATTATTAAACAAAATGCAGACATTTCGGACGTGGAAGCTAAGTTTACCCCTAACCTAATTCTGTTTAGTTCCATTCCCAAGAACAAATCTAAAATTTTAATTAAAGTTGAAGCAATAAAATGAGCCTGGACATCTACGAAAAAGATCCTCCCGTTACCTACCAATCCAAAGAGAAACACCGAGACCGTTACTTCGGCATCGCAATTTCACTAGTTGGTTTTTTGTCACTTATTTTTGCTGCCTGGCCATTTTTTATCTGGAACTTTAACGTACTTCCCACGCTTGCCGCCAAAATCGACAAAGCTCCAATCCCACAAGGTGCGGTCCTGTCGCAAAAAACCATCGGAGCAAGCGACATTCAGGTAGCCAAGGACGCAGACGGATTCACTTACTTCACGACAAGTTACAAACCAAAAGGAAACCGGCCGAAGGAGTTTTACATTTCTATTCCTAAATTAAAAATTGATAGAGCACTCACCAAAGTGGATACTTTAAGCTTCTCTGGCAACTTGTCCCATTTCCCTGGTTCCGCACTGCCCGGAGAGGTCGGCAACGTTTTTATAACTGGCCACTCGGCACTGCCGCAATTTACGGACACCTCAAACTACCGCACGATATTTTCGCACCTACCGGATTTGGAAGTTGGCGACATTGTCGATGTGGATTTTGAAAACCAATCTTTCCAGTACATAGTGCAATACAAAAAAATAGTAGACCCTCACGACTTATCTGTTCTTGGCCAAATTACCGGAAGCGCCAAAAACTTAACGTTGATGACTTGCGTTCCACCAGGCACCAGCCTTAAACGTATGGTAGTAATAACCAGCCTGCTTTAAATTCCTTTTGTCCTTTTAAAAACAAGTGTTGTGTTCTGGCACTAGGTTGGATATACTCACTGGCAAAATCTGCTCGCCAGAGAAATTGAAAAGCAAAAAGCGAGAATTAAAAAGTTTTAAAATATTTACATATTGCTCTTTGGCAATTATTTTTCTAACGTCCGCAGCTTATTTTCTCAAGGCGTATTCCTATCCACCAACGACACAAGCTCAAACACAAACCGAACCAACAAATGGATCGGGTATCAATGCAACCCATCAACCATTAACTATCAACCATCAACAATTTATTCTGCCCATCCTCATCTATCACTATGTTGAATACGTAACAGACGAGCGTGATACGATCCGTAAATCCCTAAACATTCAACCAAATACTTTCCAGAATCAGATCGACACTCTAAAAAATAACGGTTATATATTTATTACACCATCGCAAATTGCAGAAATAGAGTCCGGCAAACTGAAAATCGAAAAACCAATAATCATCTCATTTGACGACGGTTATCGCGACTTTTATACGGATGTTTTCCCTATCCTGGAAAAAAATAATATTAAAGCAGTCGCATATATAGTGCCCGGCTTTTTAAACCATTTAAACTATATGTATTGGGACCAGGTTAAAGAAATATCACAAAGCAATCTGGTAGAAATTGGAGCACACTCAATGCATCACCAGTCGCTTGGTAGATTATCAACGCAAGCTGCTGCCGATGAAATAAATCAGAGCAAACTTGTTCTTGAACTATCGCTCGGCCGTCAAATTACAACCTTTGCTTATCCATACGGCCACTTTACAGATCAAACTGTCGAGCTTGTCAGATCCGCCGGTTTCACTTCCGCCCTCACAACAGATACCGGTATCAATGATAGTCAATCTGACTTGTTCACTCTACACCGGATTCACCCCGGGGCAAATACTGGCCAATCGCTCCTTAACAAATTAGAATAAATTCCCAAAAATAGTTTGACACCATTACATGCTATCTGAAACAATACAAAGCTGAATATGTCTCATAACAAGGAAGGAATGTTCTCAGGCTCAACAAAACCTGACGTTAACAGTGAAAATGGTCAAACCTTAGGAGGTGTGGCAGCCGTCATAGGAGTTGCTTTCGTTGCCCCAATTTGTTTGGCTGCAGTGGTTGCTTTTAATCCATTTGTAGATCGACAAAATCGTTTGGACAAGGTTCAACCAGGTGTAACTCCAGTATTAGGAGTGACAACACCAATATCACCTGGCATTGATTGATAAATTATACTAGTCATCAAAAAACGTTTGACTATTTACCATTTACCATTAACAATTAACTACAAACTATGTTTTTAGGTGTAGATCTTGGTAAAAAAACAACCGGGCTTGCAATTTCCTCCGGCACAATTTCATCCCCACTCAAAACAATTACCCACAAAAGTTTAAGAGAAGTTGTAGAAAAAATATCGGCAGTTTGCCAGGAAGAAGGAATTGAAACAATTGTTCTCGGCTACGTTGAAGGTAAAATAAAAAACTACTTTCTCGGCTTTGAAAAAAAATTCAAAGAAAAAAATCCAGGAATTGAGATTGTTCTCGTCGACGAAACTTTAACCTCTAGACAAGCGACAGAAACAATGATTAATATCAACTTGCCGAAAGTTAAACGCCAAAAAAAGGAACATGAGATAGCCGCGAGCTTAATCTTGCAGGGCTATTTAAACGAGCTGGAGACTCAATAAATCCATACAAAATAATATGATTAAACGAATTATTGCGCCGGTTCAAGCTTGGATCCTGCTTCAAGGTAAATGTGTCGGTTGTGGTAAAAGTTTATCGCTGGCGCGAAGAACAGGGCGAAAAAATAATACGGATAAGGTAATATGTACGTGCAAGAGAATTTTTATTTTCGATAAAAGAAGTGGAAGATACAAACGAGCAACCTTTGAAGAAGCAAATGATCAAATTTAGTAAAAAAACTATTATTTTTGCCGTAGTTTTCTTGCTCCTTGTTCTTACCCCCGTCGCATTAAACCAATATTACAGCTATTTACTCGCGCCACCAGCTCCAAAAAATCAAGAAGAGACACTATTTATAGTAACCCCTGGCCAACCCCTGGAAACCATTGCTCAAAACTTAGAAAAGAAAAAGCTCATTAAAAGTGCGTTTGCGTTCCGTCTGTTAATTGCCCAGATGGGGATAGGCAAGTCCATTCAGGCGGGGGACTTCAAAATGGCGCCAAATATGACTGCACGTGATATTGCAAAAGAACTAACGCACGGAGCGATAGACATTTGGGTAACCCTGCCGGAAGGCTTAAGGGTAGAAGAGCAAGCAGAAAGAATTGAAGCGAAATTAAAATTTGGCCAAAACGACCAGTACAAGTTCGACAAAAAACAATACATAAAAATCGCCAAAGAAGGTTACATGTTTTCCGACACTTATTTAATCGCCAAAAACGCCACCGCTGCCGATGTTGCTGCCAGGCTGTCGGAAACCTTCAGCGAAAAGGTCGAACAATCGATACTCGATAAGGCCAAAAGCGAACTTTCAAATGAAGAAATAATAACTCTGGCATCTCTCATAGAGAAAGAAGCAAAGACTTCGGAAGAAAAACCAACCATTGCCGGAATCATTGTTAACAGGCTAAATGCAGGCATTGCCCTGCAAATAGACGCAACTGTTGCCTACGCAAAAGGTTACGACAGCGCCAAAAACAGTTGGTGGGGGGAAGTTACCACAGACGACTACAAAACAGTAAAGTCTCCATATAACACTTACCTAAAACCAGGCCCACCGCCAGGGCCAATTGCCAACCCAGGCATAGATTCCATCCGCGCAGCACTGGAACCCGCAGACACTCCTTATCTCTACTATCTCCACGACAGCGAGGGCAGAATCCACTACGCCAAAACAATCGAAGAACACAACCAAAACATCCAAAACTTTCTTTGAATCTTCGTTGCAAGATCAAACCTTTTTGATATAATACGATCCGTGATTGACCCCCTCTCATCGCCTTTTCTTGTCAGAGGCACTATTACCCAAAAAGATAACGGTGTTTTAGTAATTCATTTTGAGAAATCTAGTGCACTTTGGGACCAAAGCGATATTGGTGTTATTGGAAGCGACCTTCGAATAATCGGAGATAATAAATATGATGAATTTAATATTGGTGAGAAAATTACTGCAAAGGGGAGTCTTGATTACAAAGGAACGGTTAAAGCTACCGATATTTATCCCACAAAATTTGAACCCTTCGGCATAGACTGGAAATTGACAGCACTTTTTATTGTCACCATCCTTGCTGTACTTATTATTGTTGGGCTTTATAAACTTATTATGAATTTTAGATTATTGGAAAAAACTAGATCTCTAAAATAAATTCTAGCTGTGCCCGCTAGGCGAAGCAATTTTTAGTGAAAGGAGAAAACCTCTTAAGTGCGGTGAGGATTACAAATTCAGATTTCTTTTTAGTCGGCACAAGTACAATCTATCAAATCGACTCAATGGTAGCCTAGGATAAAAAAACCGAATCCCCAAAACATAAGTAACAAAAACCCAGCAATTAAAGCCAAAAGTAGTCCAATAAGACGTAATGACCTATTTTGCCTTCGCTTGTTCATTTCCGAGGCTACTTTAACAAAATCACTCGCAGCATTTATACTTTTATCTAAAGAGATATCAATCCAATTCATATTTCTTTTCATTAACTCCTTCGCCAAAAGGAGTTTTTTATTGGTTTAACCCATATTTAAATTTTCCTAAATAATTTTACTTATAGGCAAATAGCAAAATTTGCACAAAAAAAGATGGCTCAACGGCCACCTTAGTTCCGATATATTAGATTAATTCTAGGCTTTTAGCCCTATGAAGTCAAACTAACTTTGGTTCTAGTGATCTAGTTTGCTTTTTCGAGGATATTGTAAATATATTCCACGTTGTCGTGGGTTTTTTCCATTACGCCTGTCATCCAATGTGTGTCGCTATAGACTTCTTTTATGATTCCATTCATATTTACCAAAGTCATCAAGATCGCAAATAGTAATCCAGCAATAACCCACAAGGGAATTGCCAAAATCCATTTGTTGTTACCGTCATCATCTTCCATAGGCACGGATTATATCACAATCACGCTTTTACCTGTCGTGTGGGGATAGGTGCCTCTTCAAACTGTTGACAAACTGGATTTGAGATAATATAATCCCTCTACACATCCTATCAAGGGGGTATTTGGTGTACCCGCTTGCTTTTGCTGTGCTTGCCCCGAAAATTATTTTGTACGGGCAAAAGTATTTTCCTGTGGATCATCCCAACAACTAGATTCCACTCCACTACTTGGAGCGGGCTGGTCCCCACAAATTATCTGCTTAAGCATTAAAAATTTTAGAAAGAATAACTAATGGCCAGCCGTATATCCTGGGGACAAATCACAAATATAAACCTACCTACTCTTGATCTGGTAAAAGTCCAGAGAGATTCTTTTAAAGAATTTGTAGACACCGGCATTAAAGAAGTAATCGATGAAATTTCCCCTGTTGACGATTTTACCGGCAAAAACTTCACTTTAACTCTCACAAACTATTCATTCGGAAAACCAAAACATACCCCCGAAGAAGCAAGCAAAAAAGGCATAACCTACGACGTTCCGCTTAAGGTGGAGGCAACCGTCGTCAACAAACAAACTGGCAGCAAAAACACCCAGGAAGTTTTCCTTTGCGATTTGCCTTTGATGCTGGAAAAAGGCTCTTTTATTATCAATGGAATAGAGCGGGCCGTAGTTACCCAACTTGTCCGGGCACCGGGTGTTTATTATTCTGCCGAGATTGATCCGTCAACCGGAAAAACCCTTTATAACTGTGAAATCAGGCCCCAAAGAGGTTCATGGCTGGAATTTGCAATCACCAAAAACGACTTAATTACAGTCAAAATCGACAGACGAAGAAAATTCCCCGTAACTACTTTTTTGCGGGCGATTGGTTTTGAGGATAACGATTCTATACTCAAACTTTTTGAAGCAGTTGCAGACGAGAACGCAAAGGAACTACTGGCAAACACTCTTAAAAAAGATTCCACCACAAACCGGGACGAAGCACTCCTGGAAATCTACAGAAGAATGAGGCCGGGTGACCATGTAATTTTGGACAATGCCAAAGCGTTAATCGACAATATGTTTTTCAATGCCAGAAGATATTCCCTGGGAGTAGTCGGTAGATATAAAGTACAGAAAAGACTTAAGCATCTCAAAGAAAAACTTCCAAATGCCAGCAAAGAAGATGTAAACAGCCAAATTTTAACTCCTTCAGATTTTGTGGCATCAATAGCCTATTTATTTGAACTTATGAAGGGTAATGGCAGGTTGGACGACATTGACCACTTGGGGAATAGGCGACTGCGAAGAGTTGGGGAACTGGTTGCTCAAAATGCTTTTAGAATCGGAATCTTAAGACTCGAGCGGGTAATTAAAGAAAGAATGAGCCTTACCCCGGTTGAAGAAGGTGCACCGTCTCCGTCGGCGCTCATTAATGCCAGGCCAATAATCTCTGCCATCAATGAATTTTTCCGCTCTTCCCAACTTTCTACAATCCTCGACCAAACCAACCCGCTTTCCGAACTCGACAACTTAAGAAGATTAACCGTTATGGGTACAGGCGGTATAGCAAGAGAAAGAGCTGCTTTTTCCATTCGTGACATTAACCATTCTCAATATTCCAGGATTTGCCCGATTCGTTCTCCCGAGGGCCCAAATATTGGTCTGGTAACTTATATGGCCTTGTATTGCCGCGTCAATGATTACGGATTCCTGGAAGCTCCTTACAGAAAAGTAGTACAGGATAAAAATGGTAAAGCAAAAGTTACCGATGAGATAGTTTATCTTGCTGCCGACGACGAAGAGGATTTTTACATCACACATGCTCAAATAGAAATAGACAAAAATTACTACATTATCGACGAGCGTTTACCGGTGCGCTACAAAGGTGAATTCACTACAGCCAGTCAAAACATGCTTAACTTCATTGATGTTGTGCCCAGGCAGGTTGTCGGTACTTCGGCGTCGTTAATTCCATTTTTGGCAAACGACGAAACAAACCGTGCTCTTATGGGAACCCACATGCAGTGCCAGGCTGTTCCGCTTATTAAGCCTCAGGCACCAATCGTCGGAACAGGCATGGAAGAAGTAGTTGGACTAAATATGGGCCGGGCAATAGCTGCGCAAACCGACGGAGAAATTATCTATGTAGACAGCAAAAAAGTGGTCTTAAAACCAAAGTCTGGTGAAGAAATTACAATACCACTTCAAAAATTTGCGAGGTCTCCGCAAAGCACATGTTATTCCCAAAGACCCAGAGTACAAATGGGCCAAAAAGTCAAAAAAGACGACATTTTAGTCGACGGTTCGGCAACAGACGGAGGCGAATTGTCCTTGGGCCAAAATTTAACAATTGCCTACATGAGTTACGACGGTTTGGGCTATGAGGACGCAATTGTAATTTCCGACAGGCTTTCAAAAGAAGATATCCTCACTTCAATTCACATCGAAGAGCACGAAACTGCAGTTGTTGAAACAAAATTAGGACCGGAAGAGACAACACGAGACATTCCAAACGTTGCGGACGACGACCTAAAATATCTCGACGAAAACGGTATCGTCGTGGTTGGCGCCGAAGTAGGCCCCAATGACATTTTGGTTGGAAAAATCGCTCCAAAAGGAGAGACAGAACTTTCGGCAGAAGAGAGACTCCTTCGTACAATTTTTGGAGAGAAAGCCAGGGAAGTGCGAGACACATCTCTCAGAATGCCCCACGGCGAAAAGGGAACAGTTATCGATATCAAGATACTATCCCGCGACAAAGGCGACGAGTTGGAGCACGGTGCTCTTCAAAAAATAGTTGTTAAAGTTGCCCAAATGCGAAAAGTGGTTGTTGGAGACAAGGTGGCGGGGCGTCACGGAAACAAAGGAGTTATATCAAAAATAGTCCCGCGCGCCGACATGCCGTATCTGGAAGACGGTACGCCGATAGACATTATCATAAGTCCCCTTTCGGTTCTTTCCAGAATGAACTTAGGCCAGCTTCTTGAGACGCATTTAGGCTGGGCAGCAGAGAAATTGGGCTACAAAGTTGCGCTTCCCGTATTTGAACAAATGCAGGAAGGAAAAATTGTCGAAGAACTTAAGAAGGCAGAATTACCCGCAGATGGTAGAGCAACGCTTTACGACGGGCGAACAGGACACCCTTTCGATCGGCCAATTGTGGTTGGGAAATCATACATCCTCAAGCTTATTCACATGGTCGAAGACAAGACTCATGCCCGCTCAACCGGACCTTACTCACTCATCACCCAGCAGCCGCTTGGTGGAAAAGCCCAAATGGGAGGACAGCGTCTTGGAGAAATGGAAGTTTGGGCACTGGAAGCATATGGCGCTGCCTACACTTTGCAGGAAATGTTAACAATAAAATCCGATGACGTAGTCGGTCGGGCCAAAGCATTTGAAGCAATCATTAAAGGTGAGGAAATTCCTCAGGCACTAATACCGGAGTCATTTAAGGTATTAGTAAAAGAGTTAAACAGCTTGTCACTTAACGTCCAAACAGTGGGCGCAAAAACTGCAGAGGTTGAAAAAATAGACACCCAAAGCGAAGAAGAATCCAAAAAAGCTCAAGAACTGGCTATTGCATCCGGCGAACAAATTGTAGCGGTCGAAGGCGAAATGATGGAAGATAAAGGCCCTATGGAAGTTGAGGAAGTTAAAAGTCGCGCACTATGAACGAACTGGTAGATTTTGAAGCATTAAAAATATCGCTGGCATCAACCGAGGACATTAAAGGTTGGTCCTTTGGCGAGGTTACAAAGCCAGAAACCATAAATTACAGGACACTAAAACCGGAAAAAGATGGTCTTTTCGACGAGCGAATTTTTGGTCCTACAAAAGATTGGGAATGTTACTGTGGTAAGTACAAAAGAATCAGATACAGGGGAATAATTTGTGACAAATGTGGCGTTGAAGTAACCCAATCACGTGTCCGCAGAGAAAGAATGGGTCATATCACCCTTGCCGCACCTGTTGTCCATAACTGGTTTTTCAAAGGAAGCCCCTCAAAACTCGGACTGCTCCTGGATGTTTCCCCAAGAAGCCTGGACGCCGTTGTCTACTTTGCTTCTTATTTGGTAATAGATGTAGATCAGGAGAAAAGGAAAGAAGTCTTAGACGACTTAGAAAAGGAACTGGAGAGAAAAAGAAAAGAACATCAACAGGCATTAAAAGAAAAAATAGATAGCGAAGAAAAAGAAGTCAAAAAAGAAGTATCTACTATAAAATCTGGCGGCAAAGGTAAAGAGGCGGCAGACCTAAGAATTGAAGAGGCGCAACTTTCTATGCGTCATAGGCAGGCAAAACTCCGAGAAGAAAATGCACAAGAAACCGCAAGACTGGAAGAAATTTATAAGAACATCTCCGACATGGTCAACTCCATTAAACCTCTCGACCTTTTGTCCGAGGAAGAATTTTTGAAGCTTTCGGATTACGACGCCGAAACTTTTATGAAAGTAGGAATGGGTGCGGAAGCTGTTCTTCAGGTCTTGGAAAAAATAGATCTTGCAAAACTTTCGGTTCACCTGAGGGAAGAAATCTTAAAAACATCCGGTCAAAAGCACATTAAGGCAACCAAAAAACTAAGGGTTGTCGAAAGCATGAGAAAAGCATCCATAAATCCAATGTGGATGATCATGAAAGTGCTACCCGTCCTTCCTCCGGATTTAAGACCAATGGTTCAACTTTCCGGTGGAAGATTTGCAACCAGTGACCTTAACGACCTTTACCGAAGAGTTATAAACAGAAATAACAGGCTTAAGAAGTTAATAGAACTTGGCGCACCAGAGATAATTTTAAGAAACGAAAAAAGAATGTTGCAAGAAGCCGTGGACGCCCTTATTGATTCACAAAGAGTAAAGAGTACCCGTGCTTCACAAGATCTAAGGTCGCTTTCCGACATGCTTCGTGGAAAACAGGGAAGGTTCAGGCAAAATCTTCTTGGAAAACGTGTAGATTATTCTGGAAGGTCAGTAATAGTTGTTGGTCCGGAATTGGATCTTAATCAGGCAGGTATACCAAAAGAAATGGCTTTGGAAATATTTAAGCCGTTTGTCCTTCGCGAGGTTATTGCCCAAGGTCACGCCCCTAACGTTAAAAGTGCCAAGCATTTCCTGGAGCGACGTACCGGAGAAGTATGGGACATACTCGAAAATATAACTAAAAACCACCCAATCCTTCTTAACCGTGCGCCAACTTTGCACAGACTTGGTATTCAGGCCTTCTATCCGATTCTTATCGAAGGCGACGCATTAAAAATCCATCCATGTATTTGCGCCGGATTTAATGCAGACTTTGACGGAGACCAGATGGCGATCCACGTGCCTCTCTCCGAAAAATCAAAAGAAGAAGCAAAGAGTCTAATGATGGCGGCTAGAAACTTAGTTCGTCCTGCAGATGGCTCCCCGATTACTCTACCTAATAAAGAAATGGCACTTGGAGTCTTTTACTTAACTTCAATAGATCCAAAAACAGAAGAATATCTAAATGTTTTTGAAAGCGAAGACGAAGCGATTATTGCCCTTTCAACAAAAAAGATCTCAATCAGACAACCTATTTCGGTAAGACTAACGAGCGGAATAATCAAAACTACCGCCGGTCGGGTTTTATTTAATTTGCAGCTTCCCCAAAGCATGCGCTTTATTAACGAAATAGTTTCGGCAGCAATGATCAAAAAGATAATCAACAACGCAATAGATGAAATGCCTGAAGAAGAAGTAAGCGGACTAATCGACAGGCTGAAAAGTCTCGGGTTTGAAGGCGCAACATATTCCGGACTTTCGGTCTCCGTTTTTGATTGTATGATTGTGGGTAGTAAAGAAGAGATTATAGGTAAAGCAGATAAGGAAGTTGAAGAAATAGAAAAGAATTACAGAATGGGTCTTATTACAAAAGAAGAACAAAAGAGGCTGTCTCAGGAAGTTTGGCTTTCGGTAACTAACGAACTTGCCGATCTTACATGGAGAAACTTACCCGTTGATAATTCCATTAAAATCATTTCAGATTCCGGTGGATCTCGGGCGACTGCAGAGCAAATCAAGCAGCTTTCAGCAATGCGTGGTCTTGTTACAGATCCCTCAGGTCACATTGTGCCACTGCCAATCAAGTCAAACTTCAGGGAAGGCTTGTCTGTTTTTGAATACTTCACAAGTGCTCGGGGTGCAAGAAAAGGACTTGCAGATCGTGCAATCAAAACTGCAGAATCAGGGTATCTTACCCGACGACTTGTTGATGTTGCCCATGATGCAATTATCAGACTCCAGGATTGTGGAACCAAAGAAGGAATTAAATTTGCAAAAACTGACAAAAGACAAGCAGCGTTTACACAAAGAATCATAGGGCGAATAGCAGCACAAGACGTAACAGGTATAAAAAGTAAAAAAGTAATAGTGCAGGCAAACACTTTAATTGACGAAAAGTTAGTGCAGGATATAGTAAGTGCCGGTATTGAAGAGTTAATTATTCGCTCGCCCCTAACCTGTGAGGCGAAATACGGTCTGTGCGCTATGTGTTACGGAAAAGATCTTGTAAGCAGAAAAATGGTTGCCCTTGGCACACCTGTTGGAGTAATCGCAGCTCAATCAATCGGGGAACCGGGCACACAACTGACAATGAGAACCTTCCATACCGGAGGTATCGTCGGCTTGGACATTACCCAGGGCTTGCCTCGTGTTGAAGAGTTATTTGAGGCCAGAACCCCGAAATATGTTGCCCAAATTTCGGAGCTTACCGGAAAAGTTAAAATTGAGGAAACCGAAGACGGATATGTTATCCGTGTAAAAAGCACCAACCTTAAACCGGCAGTAGAAAGAGAGTATTTCGTACTCCCAACCGCAGAACTTAATGTTTCAGATGGAGATTTAATTACCGCCGGTACTCCATTATCAAGCGGATATTTGGACATTAAAGAAGTTTTGGCCATATCCGGTTTAAGATCAGCCCAAAAATACATAATTGATGGCGCCCAGGAGGTATATGAGAGTCAGGGTGTGGCAATTAACGACAAACATTTCGAAGTTATATCCAAAAAGATGAGCGAAAAGGTAAGAATCGAAACGTCTGGTGACACTGTTCTTTTGCCTGGAGAGTTGGTAGACAAAAACAGGTTCCAGGAAGAGAATGCTAAAGTGCTTGCAGAAGGTGGAGAACCCGCAACCGCCCAAGTGGTAATCTTAGGTATTACCAGAGCAGCTCTCTATATCGAAAGTTTCTTATCGGCAGCCTCGTTCCAAGAAACAACCAGAATTTTAACTGATGCAGCTATCGAAGGTAAAACAGATAAGCTCTTGGGCCTCAAAGAAAACGTCATAATCGGACGTTTGATCCCTACAAGCGAGGATCGAGCAGCGATATAGTGAGTTATAGAAAAAAATCACCTTGTCTGATATAATCTCATGATCAAATTTGAATCTGGCTTTTGCCAGTTCAAGTTTTTCCTCTCAAGGAAAGGGGAATATTAAGGGGAAAACCTTAGGTTGTCCCCTTAAAGTAAATTATGCCTACAATAAATCAGTTAGTTAGAAAAGGAAGAACTTCAAAGCCGAAGCGAATAAGAGCAACGGCTCTGCGTCGTGCTTTTAACAGCAAAGCAAACAAATATGTCTATTACCCATCCGCCCAAAAAAGAGGCGTTTGTACCATTGTTAAAACAATGACTCCAAAAAAGCCTAATTCCGCACTTCGTAAAGTTGCCCGTGTAAGATTGTCCAACAAACAGGAAGTAACAGCCTACATCCCGGGTATTGGCCACGAACTTGCTGAACATTCCGTTGTTTTAATTCGCGGCGGCAGGGTTAAAGATTTACCTGGAGTAAAATATCACATCATACGGGGAAAATACGATACAACCGGTGTTGCCAACCGCAAACAAAGTAGATCTCTCTACGGAACCAAAAAATCGGGAGCTACATCAGCTACAGCTGCAGCAGCATCAGCTGGGGCAGGTGCAGTAGGGGGAGGCCAGTAAATTCATGCCAAGAACAGGTAAAATAACGAAGAGAATTATTCCTCCAGATCCGATTTACCAAAACCCTAACGTAACTAGGCTAGTAAACAAAGTAATGATGGAGGGTAAAAAAACTATCGCGCAAAGAATTGTTTACGAAACCTTCAATAATATTGAAGCCCAAGGGCAAGATCCAATTAAAACTTTCGAAAAAGCGCTGGAAAATATAACGCCAAAAATGGAAGTTAGACCAAGGCGCGTTGGAGGAGCATCTTATATGGTTCCAATGGAGGTAAGAGGAACCCGTCGGCAGTCACTTGCCCTTTCTTGGTTAGTATCATCTGCCCGAACAAGAACTGCTAAAGATATACAAGACAGACCAAAAAATAAACCGCTAATGATTGCAAAATTAACCGCAGAAATTATGGAAGCAGCCCAAGGTAGCGGCAAAGCAGTTTCAAAGCGAGAAGAAATGAATCGAATGGCAGAAGCAAATAAAGCTTTTTCCCATTTCCGATGGTAATCTTAACAACATGACCTTAACAAACGGACAAAAATTAAAACAATTGAAAACAAAGCTTCACGATCTGGAAGACGTAAAGCTTAGAGATGCACTGGCTAAATATGGTGAGGCGTACCAGGACAGCAATGGTGCATGGGCAGAAAATGCCGCTTGGGAACTTGCCGACGAAGAAATATCTGTTCTTCGTGCAATGATTACAGAAGTTAAAAGCGAAATTAGAAGTATTGAGCACCCCACCACTCTCAAAAAATCCTAATTATTATGGCCCAAGCTACAAACCGCCTTTATCCCTTAGATCGTATCCGAAACATCGGTATCATTGCCCATATTGACGCCGGTAAGACCACTACAACAGAAAGGATTCTTTTTTACACAGGAAAATCTTATAAATTGGGCAACATCGACGAAGGAACGACAGTAACGGACTGGATGGACCAGGAAAAAGAACGTGGAATCACCATTGTTTCTGCAGCAGTCACAACTTTTTGGAAACCAAAAACCGGTCCAATGAAAGATGTGGACATTCGAATCAATATTATCGATACTCCGGGGCACGTGGATTTTACCGCAGAAGTCGAAAGGTCACTTAGAGTTTTAGACGGAGGAGTTACGGTACTGGACGCTGAAGAGGGTGTCCAAAGTCAATCCGAAACTGTTTGGCGTCAGGCAGATAAGTATAAAGTGCCTCGTATCTGTTTTATTAACAAAATGGATAAAATGGGCGCAGATTACTTCGCCACCCTCAAGTCTATCCGAGACCGTCTTGCGGCCCCGGCAGTTCCATACAACATTCCAATTGGCAAAGAAAACGATTTTCGTGGAATTGTAGACCTCATAACCAGAAAAGCGTACGTTTGGGATCCAAAGGCGGAAGGCTTAGGTAAGGAATTTGACGAGATTGAGATTCCTAAGGATATGACGGACGAGGTGGAAAAATACAGAGCGGAACTTGTTGAGCGAATTTCCGAAAACGACGATTCCTTAACAGAAAAATTCCTAAATGGAGAAGACATAACAGAAGAAGAACTTAAAAAAGCGCTGCGAAAGGCAGTAATTGGTTACAAAATCGTACCTGTACTTGCCGGCTCATCGCTAAGAAACAAGGGCGTTCAGCCGCTTTTGGACGCTGTAGTTGAATATCTACCTTCTCCGGTAGACATTGAATCGATAGAAGGCACCAACCCTAAAACAGAAGAAAAGACGACCAGAAAACTTGTACCGGAAGAGCCATTTTGCGGACTCGCCTTTAAAGTGCAAATCGACCCTCACGTTGGAAAACTTACTTATGTGCGTGTTTACTCAGGGATTCTTAAGTCCGGAACATCTGTACTTAACACAACAAAGCATGACAGAGAAAGAATTGGCCGAATTCTGCTAATGCACGCCAACACCCGTGAGGAAATAACCGAGGCGTATGCCGGTGAAATCGTGGCAGTCGTAGGGTTAAAGTCCACTGTTACGGGGGACAGTTTGTGTGACGAAGGTCACCCAATTGTTCTTGAATCAATTTCTTTCCCGGAACCTGTTATCTCGCTTGCCATCGAACCGGCAACCAAAGCCGACCAGGAAAAACTTGGTTACGCACTCGGCAGGCTATCGGAAGAGGATCCAACTTTCAGAATTAAGGGAGATCACGAAACCGGTCAAACCATTATTTCCGGAATGGGTGAACTTCACTTGGAAATTTTGGTTGACCGCATGAAACGCGAATTTAACGTTGCCGCAAATGTTGGTTCGCCTCAAGTTGCGTACCGCGAAACAGTCAAAAACATAGCGTCCGGAGAAGGAAAATACATCAAGCAATCCGGGGGTCGTGGCCAGTACGGCCATTGTTTCTTGCGCGTTGAACCAAGAAGCAGGGGAGAAGGTTATGAATACAAATCGGAAGTTAAAGGCGGTGCAATTCCCCAGGAATATATTCCTTCTATAGAAAAAGGTGTTAAAGAAAAAATGGACATGGGTGTTATGGCCGGCTACCCAATGGTAGACATGAAAGTAATTGTCTACGATGGAACATACCACGACGTCGACAGTAGCGATATTGCCTTTAAAATTGCCGGTTCTATGGCCCTGGAAGCAGCCGCCAAAAAAGCAGAATTAGTGCTTTTGGAGCCTATTATGAAGGTAGAAGTAACAATTCCGGAGGAATTTATGGGAGACGTTATTGGAGATTTGTCCAGTAAACGGGCCCAGATTCACAACAGCGAACATCATGGAAACTCAGTCATCATAAATTCCTTGGTCCCACTATCCGAAATGTCCGGTTACGTCACCACACTCCGCTCCATGACTCAAGGCAGAGGGTCTGTCTACATGGAACCTAGCCACTACGAAGAAGTCCCCAACAATATAGCCGAAAAAATAGTTGCAAAGGTAAAGGGCGAGAAAAAAGAAAGCTAAATAATTGAAGCAAATTGCTGCTGTTCGACAACCTTTACTTGTTTGGGGTCGAAAATTACATAAGAATCATGTTTTCCAATATCTACACCATTACCAACCTCTCCACCTTCAATAGCCATCAAACCATCGTAACCCATATCCTGAAGCATAGACCTTGCCCAGTCCCCAAGTCCAAATAATAAATCTTTAAGTGATCTATAGGAATCGTAATCTATCATTCCAATTCTCTCCTCTATGTTCTTAACTGTACTATATTTGATAAATTCCGCGGTGTTTTTATCCATAATTTTATTATGGTCAACTTTTATTTGATCTTTACGTTGTGAAAGAACCTCCTTAAATTTTTTAGCAAATGATTTTATTCCATCCCAAGTAGACAGGTTAAGAATGTTTAGATCTGTTAATTCCACCACATACAATGTAGGTTGATCATCTTGTTTGCTGCTTCTTACAACTCCATATCCATATGCCGCTTCTTTATTCGACGTTAAATAAACCCCATTACCAATAGTAGTTTCATCCGCCTCTGTTAATTCCTGGATTCCATGCACCCTGGACCCATGGAAAAGGTGCATACTGTCAACCTTAAATGATTCAAAAATCACAGTCTCACCATTTTGCAACTGGACTTCCTTATGCTCTTTTAGAAACTCTGTTTGTAAATTAAAGGGGAGTTCTTTTGGCGGTTCCACAATTAATATTATATATCTTAAACTTTTTCTGCTAAAATCTTCTCGTGAAACTACTTCTAACTTCCAACGGACTTTGCAATAAAACAATCGTAAATGCGCTTGCCGGTTTACTCGGTAAACCATTCACAAAATCATCAATCGCATTTATTCCAACAGCAGCAAATGTGGTGCCAGGAGACAAGAATTGGGTGATAAATGACCTGACTAATTGCCGCAAGGCAGGTTTTGAAATTGTCGATATTGTCGACATATCAGCCCTTCCCCAAGACCAATGGCAGCCCAGATTAAAAGAGGCAGACGTTTTACTTTTTGGCGGAGGCAATACGTTCCACCTAATCTATTGGATAAGAAAATCTGGTCTTGATAAAATCCTTCCGGGTTTACTAAAAAACAAAGTGTATGTGGGTATAAGTGCCGGCAGCATGGTTACAGGCACAAAAATAAGGCTTAGTGACTCTAAAAAGCTTTATTATCCGGATATCAAAGGATACCAGGACGAAGAAGGTTTGGGATTAGTTGATTTCTCAACACGTCCTCACTTAAACAGTCCAATATTTCCAGAAGTTAGAAAAAAAATCCTGGACAAATTAACGAAAGATTTTCCGGAAACAGTTTATGCACTAGACGACGAATCCGCATTGAAAGTAGTAAATGGAAAAATTGAAGTAGTCTCCGAAGGCAAATGGTTAAAGTTTAACTAGCCCCTTGACAATTATTTGCTATAAGCCTTAAACTATGCAGACGAATCAGTAGCCAGTACTGATATCTATTTTGTAATCAAAAACATAAAATGGCTGAAGGAAAATACGTAAGAAATAAACCGCACGTCAATATAGGCACTATTGGTCACGTCGACCATGGTAAGACAACGCTAACCGCAGCGATTACGTCTGTGCTTGCCAAAAAAGGTTTTGCAAAAGCCAAAGCCTTTGACGAAATCGACAACGCCCCGGAAGAAAAGCAGCGTGGAATCACAATCAACATTACTCACGTTGAATACGAAACAGAAAAAAGACATTACGCCCATATAGACGCTCCCGGTCACGCCGATTACATTAAGAACATGATTACCGGTGCTGCCCAAATGGACGGTGCAATTTTAGTAGTTAGCGCGCCGGACGGCCCCATGCCTCAAACAAGAGAGCATGTTCTGCTTGCCCGCCAGGTAAATGTGCCTGCAATCGTAGTATTCCTAAACAAATGTGACATGGTTCAAGATCAAGAGCTTTTAGATCTGGTTGAGCTGGAAGTCCGTGAGCTTTTGGATAAATATGAATACGACGGTAAGAATGCAACAATAATCCGGGGTTCCGCTAAAAAAGCACTGGAAGGCGACGCAGAAGCAATAAAAGCAATAGAAGATTTAATGGCAGCGGTTGACGAAAAAATCCCAACTCCGGTTCGGGACCTGGATAAGCCTTTTATTATGCCTGTTGAAGACGTTTTCTCCATTAAAGGTAGAGGAACTGTTGTAACGGGAAGAGTAGAAAGAGGTGTTGTTAAAGTTAACGACGAAATCGAAATTGTCGGTATTAGGCCTACTAAAAAGACTGTCGTAACAGGTGTTGAAATGTTCAGGAAAGAGCTGGACAGAGGAGAAGCAGGAGATAACGTTGGAGTTCTACTGCGAGGCGTAGAAAAAGATGATGTTGAAAGAGGTCAAGTTTTAGCCAAACCCGGCAGCGCAACCCCGCACACGGAATTTGAAGCGGAAGTCTACATCTTATCAAAAGAAGAAGGCGGCAGACACACACCTTTCTTCACAGGGTACAGGCCACAATTTTACATAAGAACAACAGACGTTACTGGTGAAGCCACTCTGCCGGAAGGCACAGAAATGGTAATGCCTGGTGATAACATCAAGATGAAAGTAAAGCTTATTGTCCCCGTAGCTCTTGAAGAAGGCCTCAGGTTTGCTATCCGAGAGGGTGGCCACACTGTGGGCGCAGGAGTAGTTTCCAAAGTAACAGCCTAAAAAAGCACGAACAAACTCGCCAAAAGCGAGTTTTTTAGTATTTATAGGTTAATTAATAATAATGATAACAGTTGTTGCAGTCAGACCGCTATCTTACAAGCTCATTTAAGATCTCCTCTCAACTAGCAGCACCAGTTGCATAATTTAGGCTCACTTTGTTACAATTCACTACCTGTTTAAATAGCACTTTAATAAAAATAAGCCATGGCAAAAGGAAGAATTAGAGTCAGATTAAAAGCATACGACGCGCGAGTAATCGATGCGACATGTAAAGACATAATCAACACGGCGCTAGGAACCGGAGCTAAAATCTCCGGACCAATCCCCTTGCCAACAAGTATTTCAAAGTACACTTTGCTAACAAGCCCCCACACCGACAAAAATGCTCGTGAGCAGTTTGAAATGCGAACGCACAAAAGGTTAATCGATATTATTGAGCCAACAAATAAGACAATCGATTCACTTACTCACTTGGATCTACCGGCGGGCGTTGATATTGAGCTAAAGATGTAACTTAAAAAATTCGAAGCACGAAACCCAAAATCCGAAATAAATCAAAATTTTCGAATTTCGAATTTAGGATTTCGAATTTAATGATTAGGGAGGGACAGAAGTAACAATTAAATAAGTAAGCAATCTTAAACGATAGACGATTAACGATTAACGATTTTCGATACACGTTTAAGTGGGACACCTGAAAACCCTTAAGGGGATAATCTCAAGGAGTCCTGCTTTTTTGCTGTCCAAAGGTGTAAATTAAGAAAATGGCTACACTACTGGGTATTAAACATAATATGACGACAAGGTTTACGCCGGAAGGCTTTAAGGTACCGGTGACAAAGGTCGTGGCCGAGCCCAACGTTGTCTTGCTGAAAAAAGAACAAAGCACTGTAATTGGCCTGGGTAAAAGAAAAAAAGTTAAAAAAACAGAAAACGCATATGTAAAGACCGTAGGCTACACACCAAGGTACATTAAGCAAGTAAAACAAAAAAACACCCCAATCTCACAAGACAATTCTCAACCAGAAGAAAACAAAACAACACTAGGACAAAAAATAACAGTCGAAATTTTCGAAGCTGGAGACGAGGTAAGAGTAACCGGCACAACAAAAGGCAGAGGTTTTGCAGGTGTAGTAAAAAGATGGGGTTTCCATGGCGGTCCTAAAACGCACGGCCAATCCGACAGGCACAGGGCACCAGGATCAATTGGGGCTGGTACTACCCCGGGGCGTGTATACAAAGGTAAAAGAATGGCCGGACACATGGGTGCCGCTCAGCTAACTGTTACAGGCTTGGAAGTAATAGATATAGATAAAGAAAAAAACATCTTATTTATAAAAGGTTCTGTACCGGGCGCAAGAAATGGCCTTTTGATAATTGAAAAAACCGGCAAGGTAAAAGGCTATACACCGCCGCCTCCGCCAAATGAAGAAAAACAAGCAGAAAAAGAAGAGAAAGCAGAAGCAGAGGCAAAAGAAAATAAGGAAACAAAAGGAACGGAAGAAACAGAGGAAACGAAGGTAGACAGCAAGGAAGAGCAGAACACATCTGTTCCGTCTGACACTTCTGCTACAAAGGAGCAAGAAAATGCCAACTAAAAAGGTAACACCTACCGCCGCTAAAGCTATTGGGGGCAAGAAAGTATCAAAAGTATCAAAGGTTGTAAAAAAGACGGCCAAGAGCGCTATTGCAGCAAAACCAGTTACACCTAAAACGGCGAAAATCGCCGAGTTAAAATCTGCTGGTTTAACGGTACAAGTTTTTGACACAGCCGGGAAGATTGCAGGTTCAACAAAGTTACCTGAGAAAATATTTGGCCAAAAACCAAATAAAAACTTAATAACTCAGGCACTACACGTCTACTTTGCAAATTCGCAAACCCATACGGCTCATACCAAAACAAGAGGTGAGGTAAGAGGTGGAGGACGAAAACCCTGGAAACAAAAAGGAACTGGTAATGCGAGGGCTGGTTCAAAAAGATCACCACTTTGGGTTGGTGGTGGAACCACATTTGGACCAAGGACAAGAGAAGTCAGGTTAGATTTACCAAAGAAAATGAAAAGGGCAGCCCTGATTAGTGTACTGTCTGCAAAAGCGACCAGTGGTAGTATCAAGGTTGTTTCAAACTTTGAAAAAATTCAACCAAAAACAAAGACCATGGCAAATCTACTTACCAAATTAGATGCCAAAAAACATGTACTACTTGTAGTCGGCGAAAAAAGCAAAAACGTAAGCCTCGCTTCCAGAAATATCCCAAACACGTTTGTTGAAACACCCGCAAACTTAAATGCGTATCTGGTTTGGAACAATAATAGCATTATTTTTTCAAAAGATGCTTTGGAGAAATTTGTATGAAAACAAGTTATGTAATTAAAAAAGCCCTGCTTTCCGAAAAAGCTTATTCATTTATGGAATCAGGAATTTACAGCTTTTTTGTAAACAAGACTGCAACTAAGTACGAAATTAAAAAAGCTGTAGAAAAACAATTTTCGGTGAAAGTGAAAAAAGTAAACGTACTGACCATGTCTGGAAAGAAAAAGAAAATCAGTGGAACCAGAAAGCAGGTTTCAACAGGTGTTCGTAAGAAAGCGCTTGTTTACTTAATGTCCGGACAAAGTATAGCCTTGCTCTCACCCAAAAAAGAGGCAGAGAAGAAAACATCAAAAGTGTCAAAAGCAAAAGAATCATTAAAGGGCAGCAAGGAGAAAAAGGGTCTCCTGTCACGAATAGGCAAGCCAAAACAAGAAAACAAGCAAGAAAATAAAAAGGAGGAAAGCGAGTAACCTAACGTTACTTTACCAATAAAATGTCACTAAGAGTTTACAAAGGAACAAGCCCCGGCCAAAGATTTAAGACTGGTCTTGGCTTTACCGAAATTACAAAAACAAAGCCGGAAAGAACCTTAATAAGTAGTCTCAATAAAACCGCAGGAAGATCAAATGGCACCATTACAGTAAGAGGTAAGGGCGGTGGCCATAAAAGAAATTTCCGCGAAATTGACTTTAAAAGAAACAAAAGAGAAATTGAGGGAACTGTTGCATCTGTTGAATACGATCCGAACAGAACGGCAAACATTGCGCTGATTCATTATAAAGATGGGGAGAAAAGGTATATACTGGCACCTCTTGATTTAAAAATCGGCGATAAAATATCGGCAGCCGCCAAAACTCCCATTAAAGCTGGCAATGCAATGCCCCTTATTAATATGCCGATTGGGACATTTGTACATAACATTGAATTAATGCCGGGTTGTGGAGGACAAATTGTTAGAAGCGCGGGTGCAGCAGCAATAGTTGCCGCAAAAGAAGGCAAATATGTTCATCTCAAACTTCCTTCAAAAGAAGTAAGAAAAGTAAATGCATCTTGTTTTGCAACCATCGGCCAGATAGGCAATATTGATTGGAAAAATACATCACTTGGCAAAGCAGGAAAATCCCGCCATATGGGCAGAAGACCTAAGGTACGAGGAGTTGCAATGGATCCAAATTCTCATCCACATGGTGGAGGAGAAGGTAAGAGCGGTGTTGGTATGCATCCTAAAACAAGACAAGGTAAACCTGCTGCTGGAAAAACAAGAAGCAAAAAGAAACCGTCAGGCAAATTTATTTTGTCGAGGAGAAACAAATAATGGCAAGATCAAGTAAAAAAGGTCCATACGTAGACCCAAAATTATTAAAAAAAGTAATGAGTCAAAAAGAAAGCGGTCAAAAGGCGGCAATTAAAACCTGGGCGAGACACTGCCAAATTGCACCGGAATTTGTAAACCACACTTTTTCTGTGCACAATGGCCGAACGTTTATTAACGTTTTTGTTTCGGAGCCCATGGTTGGGCACAGACTCGGAGAATTTTCTCCAACAAGGACGTTTAGAGGTCATGGAAAAATAACAGAAAAGGCAACAGCCAAAAAATAATTATGGAAGCAGTAGCAATTGCGAAAAATATTAGAATATCTCCTCAAAAGATTAGACTTGTTGTGGCGCAAATTAAAAAAATGAAGCCTGCAAAAGCGATTGAGATCTTGGATTTTGTGCCAAACAAGCCCTCAATGCCGTTGAAAAAAGCTATTATGTCGGCTATTGCCAATGCAAAAAATAATTTTGAACTGGATGAAAACAGCTTAACCTTCCAAGAAATAAATGTAACAAAGGGCATTGTTTTTAAAAGATATAGGCCGGTTTCCAGGGGAAGAGCCCACTCGATAAAAAAACAAACAAGCAATATAAGAATTGTACTTTCGGGCGAAAAACAGAAAAAAGAGACAAATCCCCTGGAAGATAAAAAAGAAAATCAAAAGGAGGTTTCCGGTGGGACAAAAAGTTAATCCGATAGGTTTTAGAATGGGTGGTATTTATACCTGGTCTTCCAGATGGTTTGCAAAAAAGGGTGTTTTTGGAGAAAACCTGCTGGAGGATCAAAAAATTAGAAAATTTTTAATGTATAACCTTAAAAATGCCGGAATATCTAAGGTTGAAATTGAAAGATTTTTTGATAAACGAACAATAAGTATTCACGTTTCTCGTCCAGGTGTCGCAATCGGTAGGGGAGGTGCCGGTGCAGAGCAGCTAAAATCAAGTTTGCTAAAAGAATTTAAAATCAAGGATCCGGGAAAATTAGAAATAAAATTTGAAGAGGTAAAATACCCGGATTTGGATGCATATCTGGTTGCGATCAATGTCTCAGATCAGCTTATGAGAAGAATCCCTTTCCGTAGGGTAATAAACCAGTCACTGGAAAGAGTTAAAAGATCTGGTGCAAAAGGAGCAAAAATTTCTCTTGCCGGCAGACTTGGTGGATCTGAAATCGCAAGGCGCGAAACCGTAAAAGATGGGGCAATACCACTGCAGACATTAAGAGCACAAATTGACTTTGCAAAGGTTCATGCCAAAGTACCAAAAGCCGGAATAGTAGGGATTAAAGTTTGGATATATAAAGGAGAGGGAATTCTCTAAAAAGTAAATAAATGAAATATACAGAATTAGAAACTATAAATTTTAAATTCCTTCAAAGGAGGTTATATGCTCGCGCCTAAAAGAGCAAAGTATAGAAAACAGTTTAGAAATAGAAGAGGTGGTGTCGCAACCCGAGGAAGCATGTTGGCATTTGGGTCTCATGGCCTAAAAAGTCAGGAATGTGCTTGGATTACTGCCAGACAGATTGAAGCCGCCCGTCGGGCAATGACGCATTACACAAAAAGAGGTGGAAGAATCTGGATTAGAATTTTCCCTGATAAACCAGTTACTAAAAAACCCGCAGAAACCCGGATGGGCTCGGGTAAGGGAGACGTAGATCACTATGTAGCCGTAGTTAAGCCAGGCACGATCCTTTTCGAAATGGGTTCAGTCGAGGATAAAATCGCCCAGGAAGCAATGCGACTTGCTGCCCACAAACTGCCTATTAAAACAAAATTAATAATTAGATAAAAATGAAAAAGAAAGATTTAAAAGATTTAAGGACAAAAAATTATCTGGACCTTAAAAAGAAAGAAACAGACGCTCGTCATGGGTTAACCGAGACGCGAGTGCAATCAAAAATGGGACAAGTAAAAAATGTTCATCTTGCAAATAGCAAAAGGAAAGACATAGCGAGAATTATGACATTTCTTAGAGTAACTTCAAAAGCAAATATTGTGAAAAATGATGTAAAGGATAAGGAGAAAGAAAATGAAGATTAAAACAGGGATAGTAACATCCAATAAAATGGAAAAAACTGTCGTCGTTAAAATAGTTTCAAAAGTAAAGCACCCTCTTTACAAAAAGTTGATAACTAAATCTAAAAACATAAAAGCGCATGACGAATTGGGAGTTCAAGTTGGAGATAAAGTAAAAATAATCGAAACAAAACCAATTTCTAAAACTGTCCACTTTAAAACAACGGAGGTAGTTAAATAAATGTTAATGCCAAGATCATTTCTTAAAGCAGCGGACAACAGCGGAGCCAAAAACTTGGTAGTAATTGGCTTGGGCAAAGGCTGTGGTAAGCGTTTTGCAAGAATTGGCGATATTGTCACTTGTACTGTCCGTGGTGCAATACCAAATACTCAAGTTAAAGACCATGAAATTGTAAAGGCCGTAATTGTACGAACAAGAAAAGAAACCAGAAGAAAAGACGGTTCATATATCAGATTTTCGGATAATGCAGCAGTTGTTATAGATAACAACAACCTACCAAGAGCGACACGCGTTTTTGGACCCATTGCCAGCGAGATAAAGAAAAAAGGCTTTGCAAAAATTGCTTCGCTAGCCAAGGAGGTTATTTAAAATGTTTAAATTAAAAGTTGGAGATGAAATTTTCGTAACTAGCGGTGGAAATAAGGGCAAAAAAGGAAAGATAGAAAAAGTTATAACTCGCGAAAATAAAATTGTAGTGGGTGGAATAAACATATATAAAAGACACAAAAAAGCGACAAAAACCCAGGCAGCGGGAATATTCGAAGTCACTCGCCCACTTCCAATTTCCAATGTTGCACTAATCTGTCCTAAGTGTGGTAAGCAAACTAAAGTCAATTTTAAAGAAGAAGGAAAAAATAAAGTGAGAGTATGTAAAAAATGTAAAGGAATAATAACAAATAAAAAGGAATCTAAATGAACAATTTATTAACTGTTTATCAAAATGATGTTATACCTAAACTAAAAGAAGAGTTTAAGGCCACGAACAATATGGCATTGCCTAAAGTTGTAAAGATAGTTGTAAATGTGGGCGCGTCAGAAGCATTAACAAGTAAAGATGTCCTGGATAAAATTAAAGAGCAGTTAGCGATTATTACCGGTCAACAGCCAAGGATTACCTTAGCAAAAAAATCCATATCGACCTTTAAATTAAAGGAAAAAGATCCTATCGGCGTTATGGTTACGCTTCGCAGTAAGAAAGCATGGGATTTTTTAGAAAAACTGGCAAAAATAGTAGCACCTAGAATTAGAGATTTTAGAGGATTCTCGGAAGATAAGTTTGACACGAAAGGCAACTATAGTTTTGGAATGACAGAACAATTTTTATTTCCTCAACTGGAATACTCAAAAATTGATAAAACCAGGGGACTGGTTATAACAATTGTTATTAAAAATGGTGACCCGCAAAAATCTAAAAGGCTTTTGGAATTACTAGGATTACCTTTTAAAAAATAAAATGGCAAAAAAATCGAAAATAGTAAAAAACGATAAAAAACAAAAATTTGAAATAAGGCACAGAAACAGATGTCGCTTGTGTGGAAGGCCTAGGGGTTTCATAGGCAAGTTTCAAATTTGCAGACTTTGTTTTCGCGATTTAGCACATAGGGGAGAAATACCGGGAGTTAAAAAATCATCATGGTAAAGATTAAGAAAACAGAAAGGAAAATTTGATGGATCCGATTGCAAACATGATTACTACAATTAAAAACGGGTATATGGCCAAAAAAGAAACGGTCACTGTTCCCTATTCTAAATTTAGACAAGAGGTAGCAAAAGCATTGGAAAGCGGTGGATATATCGGAAAAGTTCAGAAAAACGAATTAAAACTTTCTATAAGTTTAATTTATAGAGAAAACAAATCCAGGATAAATGAAATTAAAAGAGTTTCAAAATCTGGACTACGTGTTTATACAAAAAGTAAAAAAATAGCCAGTCTAAAAGGTGGCCGTGGAACTTATATAATTTCAACGCCATATGGGGTCATGACATCAGAAAATGCAAAAAAGAAAAACTTAGGAGGGGAAGTCATTTGCCTTGTATGGTAAAGGACAATAATTTATGTCAAAGATAGGAAAAATGCCAATAACAATACCACTTGGAGTAAGTGCAGCAGTTATCGATCACGAAATTGGAATAACTGGCCCTAAGGGCACATTAAATTTTCAGCTTAGGCCGGAAATAAAGGTGGCTATTACCGATAACGAAATTAAGGTGACCAGAAATTCGGAAACTAAGCTTGCAAAATCTTTGCATGGTCTGACAAGAAGTGTCATTGCTAATATGGTAACTGGTGTGTCAAACGGTCATGAAAAAACACTTGAATTGGTAGGCGTTGGATACAGGGCGCTAAAGCAAGGTGAAAGTTTAGTATTAAACGTGGGCTATTCACATCCAGTTGTTATAGCGCAAATACCTGGAATTCAAATTGATACAAAAGAGAATAAAATAATAGTTTCCGGCGCGGATAAAGTCTTAGTTGGAGAAACTGCAGCAAAAATCCGAAGAGTAAGACCACCGGAGCCCTATAAAGGAAAAGGCATAAAGTATATGGGTGAATTTATAAGAAGAAAAGCAGGTAAGGCTGTAAAAGCAGGAGGTACTGCGTAATGAAAAATAAAAAAACTCAGAGACAAATAAGACACCAAAGAGTCAAAAGTCACCTTAAGAAAACTTATCCAAGGCTAGTGGTGTTCAGGTCAAATAAACATATTTATGCTCAAATAATAGATGACAATGCTTCAAAAACAATTGCAGCAACATCAGACACCAAGATTGAAAAGAAAAGTAACTTACAAAAAGCCAAAGAAACTGGTCTTGATATTGCAAAAATCGGTGTAAAAAAAGACGTAAAAAATGTTGTTTTTGATAGAGCAGGTTACAAGTATCACGGCAGAGTTAAAGCTCTTGCAGATGGTGCCAGAGAAGGAGGGCTGACTTTTTAATGGCAAGGCCAGACTATTATCAGGAAAATAGGGAGTTCGAAGAGAAAGTTATCTCAGTAAATAGGGTATCCAAAAAAACCAAAGGTGGAAATCAAATGAGATTTTCTGTGCTTGTCGTGGTTGGAGATAGAAAGGGCAGGGTAGGTGTTGGACTTGGCAAATCAAAAGATGTCGCATCGGCAATCAGAAAAGCCATAAGTCTTGGAAAAAAACACTTAATTAACGTACCAATTATAAACGGCACAATACCGCACGACATATACATAAAAAGAGGAGCTGCCAAAATTCTCTTAAAGCCGGCGCCGGAAGGCACTGGTGTAATTGCAGGTGGAGCAGTTAGATCGGTTGTGGAAGCTGCAGGCATAAGCAACATTTCAAGCAAGGTTTTAGGAACCAAAAATCAGGCTTCAAACATATACGCGACACTGGAAGCGCTAAACAGTTTTATATCAAAATGAAAAAAGATCTATTACCAAAAGTTACTAACAAAGGTGCAAAAAGAATTGGCCGTGGCCCGGGATCTGGAAAAGGAAAAACATCCGGACGCGGCACAAAAGGTCAGAATGCGCGAGGCCGTTTAACGCTCACCCACTCCCACTTTGAAGGCGGTCAGAGACCTTTAATAAAAAGATTACCTTATATGAGAGGGAAAGGTAACTCAAAAATTTCCAGTAAACCAATTATTGTTAATCTTGATTCCCTAAACAATCTAAAAGCAAATCAAGTCGTAGATCTTGAATTTTTAATAAAAAATGGAATCGTTAAAGCTAAGGATGCTAAAAAGTTTGGCGTTAAAGTACTAGGCAAAGGAAACCTTAAAGTCGCGCTAACAATAACTGTGCCGATTTCAAAAAGAGCGCAGGAAAAAACAACAAAATCACAAGGAAAAATTTTCACCCATAAAAATGATGATAAATAAAATCTAAAGTGAATTACCTAGAGTATATACTAAAAATATTTAAAGTTAAAGATTTAAGAAAAAAATTACTTTTTACTGCATTTATCTTTTTTATTTTCAGGGTTTTTGCTCAAGTACCTGTACCAGGTGTTGATGTCGGTTCCTTAAAAAGAATATTTGAACAGAGTCAATTTTTATCACTTCTAGATATTTTCTCAGGAGGAACGCTTGCAAACTTTTCAGTTTTGTCTTTGGGGCTTAACCCATATATTAACGCCAGTATAATCATCCAACTTCTGCAGATGGTTTTCCCAAAACTTGAAGAACTTGCAAAAGAGGGCGAAGCAGGAAGAGAAAAAATAAATCAGTATACAAGATACTTAACAGTTCCTCTTGCAACCGTTCAAGCATTTGGGATTTATATTCTTCTTCAAAATTCAAAAATCCTAACGGCCGTAAGTCCACTAACATTATTGTCATTAATTTGTACAATAACTGCAGGCACAATTTTTTTAATGTGGCTCGGAGAATTAATTTCGGAAAAGGGTGTTGGCAATGGAATTTCCATGATCATTTTTGCGGGCATTGTGGGAAGGTTACCTATAAGTCTTTTTCAGCAGGCATCAGTTTTTGATCCCTCTCAATTTAAGAACCTCATTATTTTTATAGTCATGGCGCTTTTGGTTGTTGTATCGATTGTTATTGTTACAGAAGCACGAAGACCAATAAAAGTACAATACTCAAGAAGAGGACAAGGAGGGGCGGCATCTAGTACATCCAGCTTCATTCCACTTAGATTAAATCAGGCTGGGGTGATACCAATAATTTTTGCTGTGTCTTTAATTTTGTTGCCAACCACTTTTGCCAGTTTCTTTGAACAATCACCAAATATTCTTATAGCTAATTTTGCACAAAATTTACAAAGAGCCTTCAATCCCGGTGGCATAGTTTACAATATTTCCTACTTTGCACTTGTAGTTTTATTTACATATTTCTATACAACCGTTGCCTTTAATACGAAACAAATCTCCGAAATGCTTATGAAACAGGGCAGTTTTATGCCGGGAATTAGACCGGGAGTCCCCACAAAAAAATATTTAGATTACATCTCACTGAGAATTACTTTATTTGGCGCGCTGTTTTTAGGAATAGTTGCCGTGCTCCCATCCATAGGGCAAAGCCTTACTGGAATTCAATCTCTAATGATTGGTGGAACTGGCCTGCTTATCGTTGTGTCCGTAATTTTAGAAACAACTAAACAGATAGAATCTCAAATGGTGATGAGCGATTATGACACTTTTTTGACTGGAACCGGAAAGCGAGGATTTTAATATGAAAATAATTTTTTTAGGTCCCCAAGGTTCAGGCAAGTCCACACAAGCTAAATTGCTGGCAGAACAGTTAAATTTATCATATATCGAAATGGGACAAATTTTTAGAGACTTTGCGCAAGAAAATTCGGAGGTAGGCAGGAAAATAAAAGCGTCACTGGATAAAGGAGAACTTGTCCCGGATAGTATTGCGATAAATGCACTGGATGAAAAAATAAAGCAGCCAGAGTATAAAAATGGTTTCATTTTAGATGGATATCCAAGAAATCAAGCTCAGCTTGATGGATTAAAAACGGAAGTTGACAGAGTTTTTTACGTAAAAGTAAGTGATGTAGAAGCTATTAAACGCTTGGCAGCCAGAGGAAGACACGATGATACCGATGAAGCATTAAAAAGACGACTGGAAATTTATCACGAAAAAACCGAGCCACTGCTTTCTTATTTTAGAGAAAAAGGGATACTGGATGAAATAAATGGCGAAAGGCCTATTGAAGTTATTAACAACGAGCTAGTAAAAAAATTTAGTAAATGAGCAAAACAACTGTAAAAACTAAAAAGGAACTAGAACTCATGAAAGTTTCAGGCAAGATTTGTGCCCAGGCGCTAAAGAAAGTTTTAGAAAACGTAAAACCTGGAGTCACGTGCCGGCAACTGGATATTATTGCCCGGCAAGAAATAGAAAAAAAGGGTGCAAGCCCGTCGTTTATGACAGTTGATGGTTACCAGCACACCATCTGCACAACAATAAATGAACAGGTGGTGCATGGAATACCTACTGGTAGAAAACTGGAGGATGGTGACATTTTAGGTATAGACATAGGAGCACTTTACAATGGTTACCACAGTGATCTTGCAATAAGCGTACCTGTGGGCAATGTTTCTAAAGATAAACAAGAATTTTTGGAAGCCGGGAAAAATACGCTGAAAGCTGCGCTTCTTGCTGCAAAACCGGGAAATCACATAGGAGATATTTCCAGCGTGATTCAAAAAGGTATCGAGGGAGCAGGCTACTCTATTGTTAAAAACTTAACCGGCCACGGAGTTGGTAGGCAGCTGCACGAAGAACCGATGATACCCGGATTTGGCAAAAATGGAACAGGACCTAAAATTCAAGAGAATATGACTCTTGCCATTGAGGTTATTTATACCCAAGGTTCCGGAGAAGTAGGTGTGGAAAAGGATAGTTGGACAATTTCATCGACAGACGGGTCGCTTGGAGGACTCTTTGAACAGACGGTAGCAATTCAAAAATCCGGCCCTATAGTATTGACGCCGTACCTATAAATTAGGTACAATGATTGATCGGAAATTATGGCTAAATCTGGAGTGTTAGAAATTGAAGGAGAAGTAACTGAAGCTCTACCCAATACAATGTTTAGGGTAAGAGTTCCTGTAGGTCAGCTGCCAAATATAAATGAAGAAAGAATTGTTCTTTGTCACCTTTCCGGTAAAATGAGAATTCATTACGTAAGAATTTTGCCGGGTGATAGGGTAAAAATAGAAGTAACGCCCTACGACTTAACCAAAGGTAGAATAACCTACAGGAATTAATAAAAGTTATATGAAAGTTCAGGCAAGTGTAAAAAAAAGGTGTGTTAATTGCAAAATAGTTAAGCGGAAAGGACGTCTTTACGTAATTTGTGCCACAAACCCAAGGCACAAACAACGACAGGGATAAAATTAAAAATGGCAAGAATTGCAGGAGTAGATTTACCAAACGACAAAAGGCTCGAAGCAGCCCTTCCCTATATCTATGGTATTGGGCCTACGCTTGCCAGGAAAATAATACGAGATTGTAAGCTTGATTTAAATCAGCGAACAAAAAGTTTAACGGAAGATGAAGTTAATAAACTTCAAAAGGAAATAGAAAAATACAAGGTTGAAGGTGACCTGAGACGCGAAATTCAAAGTAATATTAAAAGGTTGCAAGAAATAGGTTCCTACAGGGGAACAAGACACTCTAAAAACCTTCCTGTACGCGGCCAGAGAACAAGAGTTAACGCCAGGACGAAAAGAGGTAAAAAGTTAACAATTGGAACAGTTAGAAAAGATGTTGTCGCAAAAATAGCTCCAACAAAATAAATCATGGCAAAAGAAATTAAAAAAAATAAAAAACCAACAGATAGGAAAATCAGCCACGCAAAAGCCTATGTTACTGCCACATTCAATAACACGCTTGTCACATTAACGGATGGTAATGGTGACACGTTAGTTTGGGGTTCTGCCGGCGCCTCAAATTTTAAAGGAGCTCGTAAGTCTACCCCATACGCAGCTACAACCGTTGTAGAAAACATAGCAAAAAAAGCTAAAGAGATGGGAGTTTCTACTATAGAAATTTATGTAAAAGGCCCAGGCCCTGGTCGCGATAGCTCAATTAGGGCCTTTAAGGCAGCAGGACTTAACATAACAATGATATCCGATGTAACACCTATTCCTCACAACGGCCCCAGAGCAACGAAGAGGAGGAGAGTTTAAATGGCAAGATACACCGGTCCTAAGCATAGGCTATGTCGCGCAGAAGGTGCAGCAATTTGTGGCCTTCCAACATGCCCGGTTATCAGAAAAAATGCAGGCCCTCCCGGTCAACACGGGCAAAAGGGTCATCGAAAATTGTCCGAATATGGTATCCAACTTAGAGAAAAACAAAAAGTGAAAAGAATGTATGGAGTACTGGAGCGACAATTTGAAAAATACTTTAACATTGCCTCCAGGAAAAAAACTGCAACAGGAGACGCGCTTTTAAACATTCTGGAAACCAGACTGGATAACGTTATTTACCGTCTAAACCTTTCAAGGACGAGGTATCAGGCACGCCAGCTTGTGTCTCATGGCCATGTGTCTGTAAACGGAAAAAGGGTGACTATTCCCTCTTATAATGTTAAAATTGGCGACATTGTAACTCTTTCGGAAAAAGCTTCAAATTGGGACTTTATAAAAAAATTGCTGGAAGATACTAAAGGTGTAAATTTACCTGCTTGGCTAGAAAGAAAAATAACAGTAGGCAAAATTAAATCTCTTCCAAAAAGAGAAGATATTGACGCAGAAATAAATGAGAAGCTAATTGTTGAGTTCTACTCACGTTAGCGAGCTCTCCCGTTAGGGAACCATAATATACATATGAAATTTATAAACAAAATATTAAAGGAGGTGAAAGAAGAGTGTTAGATTTATCTCAAATAATAACAGAAACAGAAAAAGAAACAGAAGATTTTGGTAAATTTGTAATCGAACCTTTAGATCAAGGATATGGTCATACTATTGGAAATTCTCTGCGACGCGTACTTTTGACTTCTTTGTCTGGTGCAGCAGTAACGCAGGTAAAAATTTCTGGTGTAAGACACCAATTTACTGCAGTTAATGGTATGTCAGAAGACATAGTAGAATTTATTTTGAACCTTAAAAAGCTCCGTCTAAAAATTTCTTCGGACAAACCTGTAAAACTTACACTAGACGTTAAAGGACCAAAAGAAGTTAAAGCAAAAGATTTAACTCCAAGTGCCGGTGCAGAAATTGTAAACGGAGATCTTACCTTGGCACGTCTGGCAGACGCAAAAGCTAAGTTAACAGCAAGTATTATTGCAGAAAACGGAAGTGGTTACTCCTTGGCTGACGAAAGAAAAACTGGTGAAATCGGATTAATTCCGGTAGATGCTAATTTTTCACCTGTTAGCAAGGCTAACTATCACGTTGAAGCAACACGTGTTGGAAGAGTCACCAACTTTGATAAGTTGACAATAGAGATCACAACCGATGGAACAGTTAAACCATCAGATGCTCTAAAGCAGGCAGCAAAAATATTGGTTGATCACTTCGCAACAATATATGAACCACAACAAAGTCCTAAGAAACAAAAGTCAGAGGTAGTTGAACCAACAACAGCCCTAACAGATGAAATTGTAAAAACTTCACTCGAAGAACTGGATCTTCCTGTAAGACTTACAAACAGCTTAAAGAGTGGAAAAATTGAAACGATTGGCGACTTTATGGACAGAGACAAAAAAGAGCTGATGAAAATGAAGAACTTAGGACCAAAATCGATAGCTTTGGTTGAAGAGAAATTAAGAGAGAGAGGGATTGAAATAAAGTGAAACACAGAGTATCAGGCAGAAAATTAAGTAGAGATACAAATTCCAGAAAAGCTCTGCTTAATAATTTGGCAAACTCACTGTTTTTGCACGGCCAAATAACAACCACTCTTGCTAAGGCAAAGTTTGCACGAAGTTATGTTGAAAAAACCATAACAAGTGCAAAAAAGACTAAGCTTAGAGGAAAAAGAAAGATAGCATCTACACTCTCAAGCCGTGCCTTTTTAAGGCTGATAAACGAAATCGCCCCCGGTTTTGAGCAAAGAACCAGTGGCTATACAAGGATACTAAAAATTGCTCCAAGAAAAGGAGACAATGCGCCTATGGCAAAACTGGAACTTGTTGCCTGGGATAAAACAAAAATCAAAAAACAAGAACCTAAAGTAAAAGCCAAAAGGGCAAAAAATAAAAAAACCGCAGCAACGCCAAAAAAACCTGCAGTTAAAAAAACAGCACCTGGCAAGAAAATTAATAAAAAATGAAAAGTATAAAGAAAAAACAAATTGAAAAAAATTGGCGCCTTGTAGACGCCAAAAATAAGATCTTAGGACGAGTTTCAACGGAAATAGCGATGCATCTTATGGGTAAAAACAAAGTGTACTATTCCCCAAACCTGGATACCGGTGACAGTGTTGTAGTTATTAATTCTGAAAAAATAGTTCTTTCCGGGAAAAAAGAAAATCAGAAAATCTACTACAGACATTCAGGATACCCGGGTGGTCTTTATATGAAAACAGCGAGCCAGACGAGATCTCAAAAACCAAACGATTTAATACGAGATTCCGTATTTGGAATGTTACCAAAGACAAAAATGGGCAAACTAATGTTAAAAAAACTTTTTGTGTATCCGGGAACCACCCACCCTTATAAAGATAAATTCTCGACAGGCGAAACATCAAATAAACTGGAAAAGGGGGCAAACTAAAATGGAAGAATCAAAACCGACCAATAATAAAAGTTATACTTACGCGCACGGAAGAAGAAAAGAAGCTGTTGCCAGAGTTCGACTTTTTGCAGGCAAAGGCCAAACTTTAGTTAATGACAAACCAATAGCAGAATATTTTCCTTCAGCATCCGAAAAATCTTTTTTTGAAAAACCATTCCGTCTTACCAAAACAGAAGGCAAATATTACGCAACTATTAAGGTAGACGGATCCGGTAAAAAAGGTCAGCTCGATGCCGTAGTTCACGGTATGTCCTTAGCACTTAACAATGTAAGCAGGGATAATTACAGAGCCATCTTAAAAAAAGCCGGGATGCTAACGCGAGACGCAAGGGTTAAAGAAAGAAGAAAATATGGTCTCGCCCAAAAAGCCCGCAAGGGGAAACAATCTCCAAAGCGATAAATATCTGCAATAAAACTTATGCGGCCTTATCAACAGGTTGTGTTGTTGACTCAGCACCTGCTGTGGTCGAAGTAGGATCGCTAGACATTTGAGCCTGTAAATCGCTAATAACAGCTTGTGTATCAGCAGCATCTGGTACTGCAGCAACGCCTGTAAGAGGCTCACCTACAGCAGCAGACGCATTACCGGCAACTGGTGCTTCTGGTATTGCATTCACCCCTGTGTCACTACCAGGTGCAGGTACCTCTCCAACCGGTGGAGTAACACCCGCACCTGTTGGAATTTCCGGAGCTGGACCGCTTGGGGAAAATGGCGCCGAAGCCGCATTATTCCCATCAATCGCTTCCGGGGTTTTTTGCCCACCGCCAAAAAGCTTCGGCACGTGGATCTCCGGTAACTTAATCATAGGATTATTAGATCACAGATATTACTTTTTGTAAAGTAAAAATTTGGTCGGGGAGGGGAGAATCGAACTCCCGATACTGCACCCCCAGCGCAGTGTGTTACCACTATACTACTCCCCGCAGCGTACGAATTATATCAAACTATTTGTGACAAGGAGCTTGTTTTTTATATTAATGTATAGTAAAACTATGCTGACCTTCGCAAATGAATAACTCCGACGCTAAAAAACAAGCCATAGCAACTGCCATATCTCAAATAGAAAAAGCTTACGGTAAAGGCTCAATAATGAAAATGGGAGAGCAGGTTGGCAAATTCGAAGTTGACGTTATACCAACAGGAATTGTACCAGTGGATCTTGCTTTGGGAGTGGGCGGTCTGCCAAGAGGAAGAATAATAGAAATTTATGGACCCGAGGCGTCAGGTAAAACTACTCTTACCCTTTCAACTATTGCTCAAGCCCAAAAAAATGGTGGCAATGCAGCTCTAATTGATGCAGAACACGCCCTTGACCCGGTCTGGGCGGAAAAGGTCGGAGTTAATTTGGACGACCTTCTAATCTCGCAACCGGACACGGGAGAACAAGCACTGGAAATCACCGAAACCCTAATTCGCTCTGGCGCCGTTGACATAATTGTCATAGACTCTGTAGCAGCACTTGTGCCCCGGGCAGAAATTGAAGGAGAAATGGGTGACTCTATGATGGGAGTGCAGGCCCGTTTAATGTCACAGGCTCTTCGAAAACTCACCGGTGTTATTTCAAAATCAAAAACAGTAGTTATTTTTACAAATCAACTTAGAGAAAAAATTGGCGTAATGTTTGGAAATCCGGAAACTACCCCAGGAGGTCGCGCACTTAAATTTTATTGCTCAGTCCGCTTAGATATTCGCAAAATTGACAATATCAAAGATGGTGACAAAGTCATTGGCTCGAGACACAGGGTAAAAGTTGTTAAAAATAAAGTTGCCCCGCCGTTCAGGCTTGCAGAGTTTGATATTACCGGTGAAGAAGGGATTTCCAAGGAAGGCGGACTTTTGGATGTTGCCGTTGAAATGGGTTTGGTTTCAAAAAGTGGTGCATTTTATAGGTGGGGGACTAAATTGATTGGACAGGGTCGGGAAAGTGCAAAAGCCTATTTTGCTGAGCATAAGAAAGACTATAACCAAGTAGAAAAAGAAATTTGGGTAAAAGTTAAAAAAGGCACACCAACAAAACCGCAAGTTACCACAAATCACGAGTCGGACGATGATGAAATCCTGGAAGAAATTATCCCGACTGCCTAAGTTGTGTTGCAAATAACAAGCTTAGATCCTCAAAAAGCTACAAAAAATAAAGATAAAAAAAGATTTAACGTTTACCTAAACGAAAAATATACTTTTAGCATAGGTCAGGAAAATCTGCTCAAATTTAAACTAGCTGTAGGCAAGATCCTAAGCGAAAATGAAATAATCCAAATAACAAAAGGGGAATTTTTTAATTATCTCGTCGATCGTGCAATAAACTTTCTCTCTTTCCGGCCCAGAAGTGAAAAAGAAATAAAAGACTATTTAATAAAAAAGATATCTACAAAGCAAAAAATTAAATTTAGCGAAGCGAAAGAAACGAAAGTAATCGAAGAAGTAATCAACAAATTAAAAAAATACAATTATATTGATGATCTTGAATTTGCAACATGGTGGATAGAATCCCGAAACGCTAATAAACAAAAAGGATTTAAATTAATAAAGCAGGAACTAACACAAAAAGGATTAAGTAGAGAGGTTCTGGAAAAGTTTGAAAAAGGACAAGACGAGGTTAAACTGGCACTAATTGCCCTGTCAAAAAGAGAATCTAGGTGGAAAAAGCTTGACGGTTTCAGCTTAAAAAAGAAAATATACGCATTTTTAGCCAACCGAGGCTTTGATTACGAGACTATAAGTGAGGCATTTGCAATATATCTCAAAAAGAGATAAAATTTCCTCTAAAGGTAATCACTTAGGAGTAAAAATTTGTTTGTATATGCTAAGTAATTTTTACAAAAAGCGCACAAATATTTAACCGCTAGTCGCGAGCTTCTTCGTTTGATTTCCTATAGATTAACTTATGAGCTATTACGACGATCAAAATCAAAATCAGAGTAAAACTGGCAAAGTTGTGGTATCTGTGGGCACACCAAGATCAGATTCTGGTGGGAACCGCGATGCAAGAGAAATCATTCAAGACGCGCGCGACGAAGCCTTCAAAATAAAAAAGTCTGCAGAGGAAGAATCAAGAAAAGTTCGCCAGGAAAGTATAGAAATTGAAAAGAGAATTGCCCAAAAAGAAGAAGCCTTGGATTTAAAAATAAATCAAATCACCAAACTGGAAAATCAAAACGAGGATGCAAAACAAGCATACCAGCAAAAGGCTCAAGAGCTTTCCAAAACACGAAACGAACTAATTGATAAGCTTTCTAGAGTGTCTTCACTAACGCGTGACGAAGCAAAAAAATTAATCTTAGAAAACCTTGAAGAAGAATTAAAAACAGAAGTTGCCAAAAGAATAAAGCAAGCGGAAGAAAATATAAGAGCAGAAGCCGCAGATAAAAGCCGTGAAATTATTGTTAATTCAATGATAGCCGGCGCGACAGATTGGGTAGCAGAGTACACAGTATCAACAGTTAAACTGGAATCAGACGATATTAAAGGAAGAATAATTGGTAAAGAAGGCAGAAACATTAGGACATTCGAATTGGCAACAGGCGTAGATGTTGAACTCGATAGTGATATTGAAGGCGAAGTTAGGCTGTCGTCATTTGATCCTGTAAGAAGAGAAATTGCAAGAACTGCGCTTGAATGGCTTGTTAAAGATGCGAGAATCCAGCCAACGAGAATTGAGCAACTGGTAGAAAAAGCAAGAGCCCAAATAACCTCGGACATGTCCGATGCTGGCAGACGTGCAGCAAATGAACTCGGCCTTTTCAATTTGCCGCAAGAGGCACTAGACACTTTAGGCAGACTTAAATTTAGATATTCGTATGGGCAAAATCAGCTTATCGCCTGCTTGGAAACAGGTAAAATTGCCAAAAAGATAGCGGACGAAGTTGGCGCAAACTCGATAATTGCTGCAACCGGAGGCCTATTTCATGACATTGGTAAAACCGAGATGGAAAAAGAAGGAACACACGTACAGTTAGGTGTTCAACTTGCTAAAAAATGGAATTTTCCTCAAGAAGTAATCAATTGTATCGCTCAACATCATGAAGATGAACCATTCTCCTCTATTGAATCAATAATTGTTCATATTGCAGATTCGGTTTCTGGAGCAAGGCCTGGAGCAAGACATGAAGCGGTCGAAGATTACATAAAAAGATTAACAAATATAGAAAAGGTAGCGATGTCCTTCGGTGGAGTAGACAAAGCTTATGCAATCCAAGCCGGAAGGGAAGTCAGGGTTATTGTAGATCCCAAAATTGTCGACGATGAAGGTGCTGTTATTCTGGCGCGTGACATTAGACAAAAAGTCGAAACCGAGTTAACTTATCCGGGCCAGATTACAATAACTGTCATTAGAGAAGTCAGGGCAGTAGACATTGCCAAGTAAGATTGACCAGGAGAAATCAGTAGGATATAATCCCTAAACGTTCATAAATAAATGACAAAAAAAGAGCTAGTAGAAAAAGTTTCTAAAAAAGTAGGCCTAACAAGAAAAACGGCAGAAACCGCTGTAAACGCTGTCTTTGGAAATATCAAAGAGGCAATGGTAAAAGGCGACAAAGTTGTAATAACAGGTTTCGGAACATTTAAAGTAAGAAAAAGAGCAACACGGGCAGGAAGAAATCCCCAAACAGGAAACTCAATAAAAATCGCAGGACACAAACTACCCGGTTTTACTGCAGGCAAAACCCTAAAAAGATTAATTAAATAATTTAGTAAAAATTTAAGCAGCTTTTCTTATCTCATCAAATGCATTTCCTGCATCTTTAGGGTGAAGATTCCTTACAATTCTTAGTGTGGTCCTGACCCTAAAAATATGGACTTGTTCAGCAGTCCCTTGTGTCATTTTAGAGCCAGTTGATTCTTCCCCATTTATTTCATTACCATCTGATTTTTGTTCTTGTAGACCGCTTAGCGGTGACTTAGGGGCGTAAATATCTTGCTCAGGTGTCGAAATAACTACACCCGTTTCCCCAAGGTCTCTTTCGTTTACCTCTGCAAGAACTTGTTGATATGTTTCCAAATCTGGTCCTGATAGTAGTACTTTTTCTCCTCTAGACATAAAATACCCTCTCCGGGGCGAGAAGAATATACCCCTATTTAACCTTGGAAGTCAAATAAGCCTATGTTAGAATTTCACGAGCTATGCCATCAACATTCTTTATAAAAACTTTTGGTTGTCAGCAAAATATGGCAGATAGCCAAAGAATAGCCAGTTACTACAAAGCCAGAGGGTTTAAAGAATCCAAAAGTATAAAATCAGCCAGTGAGGTCGTTATCAACACCTGCATGATACGTCAAAGTGCCGAAGATAGAGTAACTGGCTTAGTCAAAAATATCGCAAAAGAAAATAATAAACCCAAAATTGTTATTACCGGATGCATGGTTGGTATGGCCACACGAGACGAATCTGGAAAATACATAAAGGCTCTTAGAAAAAGAATGCCGGAAGTAGACGAGTTCCTGCCTCTTGAGGAAGTAGGTTTTGATTATCCTGCTCTAAGAAATGATGTTAGCCATGCATGGGTGCCAATCTCCAATGGTTGCAATAACTTTTGTACGTTTTGTGTCGTGCCATTTACAAGAGGGCGCGAAGTTTCCCGTCCTTTTGAAGATATAGTAGAAGAAATTAAATCATTGGCACGCGAAGGCTGCAAGGTTGTCACACTTCTTGGGCAAAACGTAAATTCATATGGCGCAGATCTGGTTAAAAATTCAAAAGGTTATACTCTTTCTTCTGGTAGGGTCGTAAAACCTGTAATCGTAAAACATTTAGGAAAATACCGGATTCCAACCCTCTTTCCATATTTACTGGAAGAGGTTTGTAAAATTAAAAGTATAGATACTGTTAAATTTATATCTTCCAATCCTTGGGATTTCTCCAATGAGTTAATAGACACAATAGCAAAAAACAATAAAATCGATCGTAATTTGCACCTCGCGGTTCAATCCGGAGACGATGAAATTTTAAAAAAAATGAATAGATGGTACACAAACCACGATTATCTAAAATTACTTAAAAAAATAAGGGCCAGAATTCCCGAAGCCCAAATCTCCACAGATATTATTGTGGGGTTTCCTGGAGAAACAGAGAAACAATTTGCAAGCACGGTAGAGCTGGTTAAAAAAGCCAACTTTGCATATGCATACGTATCAAAATATTCAAACAGGCCCAATACTGCCGCCTCAAAAGCCCTTGAAGATAATATTACTCATAAAGAAAAGGAAAGAAGATGGCAAGAATTAAATCTCTTTATTAATAATCAACGGACCCAAAGAACCGCAGTTCGTTAATTTATCTCCAGGTTTTTAGCCACATAAACTTGTCTATATCACTAATTTTAAGAGGAAGTCCGGAACTTATTGGATAAAGGTAGAAAAAAACTACAATAAAAACGAGTACTATGACGATAGAAATATATTTAAACCTTGTTTTGTAAATAATTGATAAAACAAGTCCTAAAGAAACTGCAAGAAAAGGCAGGGACGGTAAATAATGGTATAGAAATAATATTCTGGGTGAAAAAATCCAGGGTACCCAAAAAATAAAATAACCTAAAAGTACTAAAGCAATCTTTCTGTCCTTGTCTTCAATTACTTTTCCAAGCAAAAAAGAAACAGACATTATCCCGACCCAAAAAATTAAAGGGTTACCAAGTGCATAAATATACCCTGCCATATCACTCCCATAATCTTCATACGAAAAATATACTCCTCTAATATCAAATATCCAGGGGCACCAAGTTTTCGGACCATTTAATCCTTGAGGAACGCAATATAGCGGTGTAGTCCCATACGAGTGCTCAAGATCATGTCTGTTTTGATACCACCATATCTGTTTATGTAAATCGCGAAACTCTGTAATTGTGTGACCCTGTGCCCAAAACTGACCATAAGATGATACGTAAAAAATAATTGGTATAACAATCAGTAAAACCGGCCAGAAGTTTAGTGTCTTATTTTTGAATTGCAAAAAAAGAACATACAAAAATATTGAACCGATTGCATATAATCCGGGCCATTTGCTGGAAAGGGAAAGTCCAAGAAATATTGAAGCACCGGCCAAGTGAATAAATTTAAAGCTTTTTGCGTATAGCGCGGTAAAAATATAGGCCCCAATCACGAAAAAAGTAAGGAAGACATCATTCATTGTTATTCTGCTCATTACAAATGTTAAGTTTTCAAATGCAATAACAGTGGATGCAAAAACAGCAGCAACTGGCCCAAAAAGCAAAAAAGCTAAAACAAATGTTGCCGGAATTATTGCCGTCCCAAAGATTGCGCCAGGAAGTCTCCAGCCAAGCGGATTGTCGCCAAAAATTTTTATTGATCCTGCCTGAATAAGTTTTGCAAGAGGTGGGTGAAGCCAATCGTAAGCAGTACCCTCCTTTGGCGCAGGCGCAAACGGGTCATAAGCAGCGGGATTATTGTCGGCATACGCTTTTGCAGTAACGGCATGGTATACCTCGTCAAAGTAATACCTGTTAGGCTCTTCAAATCGATAAAGCCTAAGAACAAAAGAAAAAATGGTCAGAGCCAGAATAAAAATAAACGAAAACTTTTTGGCGCTCATTAGTAACAATATATAATGAAGTTATTGTACAATCAATCAGGTTTTAGATGAAATTTATGAAAAAGTTTGCCCCCATCACTAAAACATCTGCCCTAACTTATGGCCTTTTCGGGTTTTTGTTTTGGCATTTTGCAAAAGAAATGCTTCAGGTCAAAAACAATGGTTGGTTCGTTGGGCAAGTAAATTTGTATGGGGACCTGGTTTTCCACTTAAGCCTTATCAACAAATACTTGGTGGCCAATAAAATAATGATAGATAATCCAATTTATGCGCAAGATAAAGTAAACTATCCAATATTTGCAGACCTTGTAACGGCTATCGTCGCAAAGTACACCAGTGTCGATTTTGCGCTTTTTATAACAACTTTTATTGTCGGCCTTATTACAATTTATGTAGCAAAATCATTTATTAACCATTTTGTAAAAAACGAAAAAGTTGTCTTCTTAACGCTACTGTTTTTTTTTGTAAATGGTGGATTTGGTTTTTACTACCTATTAAAAGATTATTCACTTTCTCAGAAATCAATTTTCGACTTTTTGTTTTCACTGCCGAGAGAATATACAGATTTAAAAGATTTAGGATATTGGTGGATTAATTCTTATCTCGCATATTTTCTTCCCCAAAGAGCCTTTCTTTTTGCTTTCCCAATAACCATTTTAGTTTTACTTATTTTGTACACAGGATACAAAAAGCAAAAGACTATCTATTTCGTTTTAGCCGGTTTACTTACAGGCTCCTTATCTTTGGTGCAAGCACACAGTTTATTTGTACTTTTTATTTTAACTGCTCTTTACGCCCCTCTAAGCGTTGTGTTTTCGAGAGATAAAATCGCAACAATTAAAAATTGGTTAATATTTGGAATCTTAACTGTCATAGTCGCACTCCCTATACTAAATGCAATATCTTCGGTCGCCAGCCCTGTTAAATTTATAAGGTTTGCTCCGGGTTGGACTAGCAAAGAAAACTTGTTATGGTTTTGGTTTAAAAACTTAGGGCTATTCCTGCCAATCTTAGTTGCCGCGTTAGTATGGCTTTATAAGAAAAAAGAGATATTTATACTATACTTACCCTTTTTAGTCTTATTCATCGTTTCCAATATTTGGGTGTTTCAGCCGTGGGAATTTGATAATAGTAAACTTTTAATTTACTGGTATTTTGCATCCTGTATTATCGTTGCCTACTTTTTTTACGATTATATATTTAAGAAAAACGTCGTTATTAAAATCCTGGGAGGAATCCTAATATTTTTTATGATTTTGTCAGGGACTGTTGATATTTTTAGAACTTTTACTCCAGTTACTTCATATCAAATATTCTCAAAAACAGACCTAGAGGCTGCAGAGTCAATTAAACTGCTAACCGCAAAGGACGCGATTTTTGTCAACGCTCAAAACCATAATAATCCAATCCCGACCTTAACTGGTAGATCAACTTACGTCGGTTACCCTGGTTGGTTGTGGAGTCATGGGGTAAATTATTCCCAGCGAGAAAATGAAATAAAGGAAATATATATAGGTTCACAAGAAGCTGACAACATCATTAAAAAAAATACAATTAGCTATATAACATTTGGCCCCCAAGAAAAAACCGACTTTAAAATTAACGAGAACTATTTAAGTAAATTTCCTACTATAAATATAGGGAACGGATGGCTGCTTTATGATGCTCGTAATCTTTGGACCGACAGTAACAGGTAAAACAGATCTTGCCATAAACGTTGCAAGAAGCTACAAAGCAGAAGTTATTTCCGCGGATTCAAGACAGATTTATAGACACCTAGACATAGGTTCTGGAAAGGCAAGCCCAGGCGCAAAGGTTATAAAGAAAAATGGCTATTGGATTGTTAACAGAATAAAAATAAATGGTTTTGATATCTCAGATCCCTTAAAAAATTTCTCCAGTGCCGACTTTTCTAGGTATACATATAAGGTCATCACAAAGCTGGAAAAATCAGCGAAAATGCCAATCTTGGTGGGTGGGTCCGGTTTTTACATAAAATCTGCGCTTTTTGGTTTTGATACATTTGGCATCCCTGGAAACGAAAAGTTAAGAAAAGAACTGAACAGTTTATCAGTAGAAGCTCTGTACAAAGAGCTTCTCAGCCTCGACTCTAAAAGAGCGCTCGCCCTTAATAGCTCAGACCGCAAAAATCCAAGACGCCTGATTCGTTCAATAGAGGTAGCTACAAGTAAAAGTTCCACCAGAGCAAACCTTGTTAAGCCAGATAAGAATTCAAAAAAATTAATTGTATGCCTAACAGCACCAAACGACTTTTTATACAAAAGAGCAGACGAGTGGCTTGATATTCGCCTAACTTTAGGTATGATCGCGGAAGTAAAAAGTCTGTTAGAAAAATACAATAATCCCGAGTGGTTCGACTCTCTCGGTTTAGAGTATCGTTGGCTTACTCGCTACATATTGGGAAAAATTCCTAAGAAAGAGGCACTTACAAATTTAAGAGGAGACATACACGACCTCATAAGACGACAAAAAACCTTTATTAACCAATTCCCGCAAGCCCTTATATTTGACATTACTAAAAAGGATTTTAAAAAAGAATTCGAAAATAGTCTTCACCTTTGGTATACTCAAAAAAATGGCAAATAACGATTTAGTAAAAGTTGAAATTTCGAGAAAAACCATCTTCTTTGCAACTGCTTTTTTAATTAGTATTTGGTTCATTATTCAAATAAAAGAAATAATAATACTTGTTTTTTTATCGGTGATTTTAGTTGCTGCCCTCCTTAAACCCGTTGAATGGTTAACAAACAAAAAAATCCCCAGGGTTATGTCTGTCGTTATCGTTTACTTAGGGGTAGTTGTGTTAATTGCCTTTGCAATAGGAATAATTGTACCGCCTCTAATTGACCAAACTACGGCCTTATCTACAAAACTACCCCAAATAATAGCTAGCGTTAACGATTTTTTTATATTTGCAAAAATTCCTGTTGAAGATTTGTCAATAATTGCTTCAAAGCAGCTTCAACAGTTTGTCGGAAACATTGTAGCAATCTCATCAACAATTTTATCAAGCATTCTGTTAGTTCTCACAATTTTTGTTTTAACTTTTTATTTACTTTTGGACTGGAATAAATTTATTAGGCTCACAGCGTCCCCATTTTCAGGAAAGCAAGAAAAAAGAGTAATTAACGTGATATCCAAGATCGAAAAGGGACTGGGCCGATGGTTGCGAGGGCAGCTAGCCTTATCTTTTATAGTTGGTACGTTAACGTTTGTTGGCCTGCAAGTTTTAGGTATCCCTTATGCTTTGCCGCTTGCACTTATTGCCGGCATTTTAGAGATAGTTCCAATAATAGGGCCAATTTTATCATCCATCCCCGCAATTCTCGTAGCGCTTACAATTAGCCCAATAATGGCACTTGCGACAGGTGCATTGTTTCTTCTTGTGCAACAATTTGAAAACCACTTAATTGTTCCGACGATTATGTCAAAAGTGATTGGCCTTCAACCACCTATAATCATAGTTGCTCTGTTAATAGGAGCAAAAATTGCCGGAGTGGGTGGCGTTTTTCTAGCACCGCCAACGCTCATTATAATCAAAATAATTGTTAGCGAAATTTTAAACGAAGACGAACATTTAGACGAATCTTTGCAGGAGCAATAAAGACTTTTGGGAAGAGAGTAAGCCAGATTCTGTTTTAACGATTATCTATCTCTAAATGACAAAATTACATCTAGTCCCGTTTTAGACGGGATGCCCCTACTTTGAACCTTCCGGAAACATAGTAATAACGGTTCCCAGCCAAAGGCTGGTCGTCCTATGGACGAAATTCTGGGTTGCAGCAGAGAGGATTGCCAACGTTTCACTTTAAGTTCATATCAAAGACTTAGAACCTAACTCGTCTCTGTGGCTCTCGGATTTTGTTAATTCAAAACCTGTACATAACCGGTTTCCCGATTTTGTAACTAGACCTTGCGGTTCGGAGCATAACACCCCGCCTCCTGTTTCCTGCTGTCTGGACTTTCCTCCCTCCATAGCTTTATGCGACGGAGGGCAATCGTTCTTCTTCCCAAAAGACGAACGAATTATACCAAATTTACGCTCATTTTCAAAATATTTGACTGTACAATATTTGACTATAACTACAAAAGGTGTAAATATAATATTGTATGGCCAAAAGAGCGGTAATCAAAAAGTCTAAAGGAACACCAATCTCACAAGCTCTAATTGCTCTGACTCTTGTAGTTATAGTCATTGCTGCTATTCAGGCAGTCACTAACCAAGATTACACAACACTTGCTCCAACACAACTATTTTTAGTTGCCGGAGTCCTTGGGATTCTTGGCCTCTACTTAAAAGACGAAAAGTAGGTTCTCAGACTTTCCTCTTTCCTGTTATACTTAAGAACAATTCTGCCTCGTTAGCACTAGATGAAGCGTTTAGCTGTTTTAATTTCCGATGTTGGCAAAGGTTCAAATTTACGAGCGATAATTGGCGCAGTAAATTCAAAAAAAATTAATGCAAAAATTGTCGCAGTAGTTAGCGATACAAAACGTGCGCACGGATTAAAATATGCAAGAAAAAGTAAAATTCCAATTAAAATTTGTGCAAATAAACAAGACTTGCTCGAAGTACTTCAGAAAATAAGGCCGGATTTTATAGCGCTTGCCGGCTGGAAACAAATAATTTTAGACCAGGTAATTGAATCTTATCCGGACCAGATCCTTAATCTCCATCCCGGCTTAATCCCAGACTCACTAACATCCAATGTTCTTGCGCCCGACGGTACTCAAGCCCTATGGAATAAAGGACTGTTGACTAAAAAAGCCATCCACAATTTCTTAGACAAAAAATCAACATATGCCGGTTCCTCAATTCATTTTCTAACTAAAGAATTCGACTTCGGGCCGGTTTTAGCAAGAACCTTTGTAAAAATTGAGAAAAACGATACTGTAGAAACTCTTTACGCAAGACTTAAAGACAATGAGCACCAGATATATATTGAAGCTCTTCAAGGCCTAACGAACAAACCGTTAAGGGGAAAAACTGTCATGGTTGTAGATGGCGGAGGAAGGGGATCCGTGCTCTGCGAAAAATATTTACAGAGTGATCAGGTCGGTAAAGTGCTTGCTATTCCGGGTAACGATTTTATGAAGTTTGTTCAAGGCATAGAAACATATCCAGACGTAAAAACAACAGATATTAAAAATATCGTAAAGATAGCCACAGAACAGAAAGTCGATCTTGTTGATGTCGCCCAGGATGATGCTGTAGCTGCCGGCCTTACTGACGCATTAAAAGCATCAGGTTTTAATGTTTTTGGGTCCACAAAAAAATCGGGACAAATTGAATGGGATAAAGCCTGGAGCAGAAATTTCATGGAAAAATTACACCTTCCAAATCCAAAATATAAAGTCTGCAAATCCACCGGTGAAGGGCTGGCATTTATAAAAAATCAAAAAGATTCTAAATGGTACATAAAAGCGTCGGGTTTGGCAGCCGGCAAAGGGGCAATTTTCGCAAAAAATAACAAGGCAGCTCAACAAGCTATCAAAACAATGAGAAAATTTGGTACTTCCGGTAAAACTTATTTAATAGAAGAGTGCCTAGAAGGGGAAGAGTTTTCGGCATTTGCGGTTGTTTCCGGAAAAAAGTTTGAAATCATCGGTTATGCCCAAGACCACAAAACAGTTTTTGATAACAACAAGGGGGGAAATACCGGCGGTATGGGTTGTTCTTCGCCACCCCAAGTCGTAACCGATAAAGTTAAGTTTCAGGTCAAAGTGATCATCAAAAAAACAGTTGAAGGTCTGTATTATCTAAAAAGACCGTACACGGGGATTTTATATTTGGGTGGAATGGTTGATGAAAATCAAAAAGTCTGGATTATCGAATTTAATGCTAGGTGGGGTGATCCGGAAGCACAAGTGCTTCTTCCGTCAATTAGAAATGACTACTTTAAGCTCATTGATAAGGCGCAAAAAGGAAAAATATCAAAAATAAAAAGGGACGACCTATACCGTGTCGTTGTTGCTGCAACTTCAAAAGGCTATCCAGGTGATTATTCAAAAGTCTTAGGTAGGGAAATTGTTGGACTAAAAAAACTTTTATCAGAAAAAATCAGAATTTATGGTGCCGGCATAAAAAAATCAAATGATAACTGGGTTGCAGCAGGAGGTAGGCTGCTTTATATACTTGGAGAAGGCAAAGATGTTGCGCAAGCACGGAAAATAGCCTATAATGCGCTTTCTAAAATAAAAATAGGCCATGGTCTATTGCACTACCGCAAAGACATTGGATACCATGACCTTAACAGATCTTAGAGTAAAAACACTATGTATTATCTAATTATAAGGAAAAATCTTGCTTGATGATCGCAACCATTAGAATAGCCTCAAGCGGTAAGACAGATTCAAAAGGACAAGAACTTCTCGCGGAAATAAAAAGAACATTCAAAAATAATTCGATAACAAGTATCAAAACCTCAAAAGTTTACAGGCTTGAGGGAATTTCTCAAAGAGATGTTAAAAAGTTAGCAGAAAAAGCCCTTTACGAACCAATCGATCAAATAATATCCTACAGAAAACCTATTTACAAAGCTAATAAAACTGTAGAGGTTGCCTATAAACCGGGTGTTATGAATCCAGAGGTTGCATCAATTACTAAAGCGGCTAGCGACCTTGGCATAAAATTACTCGCAGCCGATTCTTCTTACGAATATGCTTTTTTTGGAAAAGTAAATGAAAATCTAATTAGTGAAATAATAAACAAATTACTGGTAAATAAAACTGTTGAACATATAGTCAAAACCCCACCAAAAACTCTAGTAATCGGCGGAGAACCTCAAAAAACAAAAATAATTCCGATAAGAAAACTTAACGATCTAAAACTTATGCAACTTTCAAAAGACAAGTTATTTTTAAACCTTGAAGAAATGAAAATAATAAGAGCATATTTTCAAAAAATTAATAGGGATCCAACAGATTGTGAAATAGAAATTCTTGCACAAACTTGGAGCGAACACTGTGTCCATAAGACATTTAACGCAAAATTAACAATTGACGGTAAGCTAAAAAAGCCGTTGTTTGAAAGAATAAAATCAACCGCTAAAAACAATAAGAAAATAATTATAAGCGCTTTTGTCGACAACTCAGGCGTTATTGATTTTTATGATGGGTATGCGATAAACGGAAAAGTGGAAACACACAATAGCCCATCGGCAATTGAACCATATGGTGGCGCAATGACCGGTTCCGGCGGGGTTTTCCGGGATATTTTAGGAACAGGTCAAGGGGCAAAACCCATAATTTCGACCGATATATTTTGCTTTGCAAATCCGGACATGGACTCCATAAACACTCCTCCAGGCTGTTTACCCCCGGCCTACCTTTTAAGAAGAGTTGTTGCAGGAGTTAGGGACTATGGAAACAGGGTAGGCATCCCGACAAACAATGGGTCTATTCATTTTCATAATGATTTTAGGGCAAAACCAACCGTCGCCGTTGGATCATATGGAGTATTGCCCAAAAAGAGTGCTACTAAAAAAGAACCACAAATTGGAGATTTAATCATAACTATGGGTGGGGCAACCGGAAGGGATGGCATACATGGAGCGACATTTTCATCGGCAGAAATGTCGGACAAAACAATGAATATATCCGGAAGCGCGGTGCAAATTGGGAATGCGATTGAGGAAAAAAGGGTGATTGATGCAATTTTAATAATGGAAAATCAAAACTTGATCTCATCAATTACGGATTGTGGAGCAGGCGGTTTTTCATCGGCGGTAGGAGAAATGGCCAAGAAAACTGGAGCAGAAATTCAACTTGCAAAGGTACCATTAAAATATCCAAACCTTGCTCCATGGGAAATATTTTTATCTGAATCACAAGAAAGAATGGTTATAGCAATATCAGGAAAGAATTTAAAAAATGTAGAAAAAATTTGTGACTTGTACAACGTTCCTTTTGCCCAAATCGGCAAAATTACCAACTCAAATAAACTAATAATAAATTACAAAAAGGAGATGGTTGCAAATTTGTCAATGCAATTTTTACACAATGGTCTTCCCCAGAGGCATATGGTTGGAAGGTCAAAATCAATAAAGATAAATGAAGAATTGCCAAAAAAAATTAAAGACTACGAATCAATCATTAAAAAAATAATTTCTCATCCAAATATTGCATCTAAAGAACCAATTGTCAGGATGTACGACCATAATGTTCAAGGAACAACAGCCCTTTATCCATTTTCTGGAGCAGATCTTGATGCTCCAAACGATGGTGTGGCAATCAAGCCAATGTTGTCCAAACCTTACGGGGTAATAACAACTCACGGCTTAAATCCTGTTCTTAACAATATAGATATTTATTGGGGCAGTATCTGGGCGCTAACGGAAGCAGTTTCAAATTATGTGGCCATAGGCGGAGATTTAAAAGACGCAGCCTTAATAGATAATTTTATTTGGCCATTTCCGGACGAGGAGTCTTTAGCCGATCTGGATAAATCTGTTGATGCGTGTGTGGATTTCGCAAATTTACTAAAAATGCCTTTTGTCTCCGGTAAAGATAGCCTATCATCAACATATCGTTACCCAGATGGAAAAACTTTAAAAATTCCACCGGTTCTTTTAATATCCGTTTTTGGGAAAATCCCCGATGTATCAAAAACAATTTCCTCAGATTTTAAATCCACAAACTCTATAGTTGTTTTGGTAGGAAAAAGTGATCTCAAAAACTTAGGAGGCACAATTTATTTTGACATCACTGGGTCAAAATCAGCAAAAATTCCCCAAGTAGACCTTAAATTGTTACCAAAAGTCCTATCGACAATAACTGCTTCGGCAAAGTCCGGCAAGATATTATCTATACACGACATTTCTGAAGGCGGTTTAATATCTGCCATTTCGGAAATGTGTTTTGGAGGAGCCTGTGGTGCTTCAATTGACCTATCACAAATAGACAAGAAAACAAGAAGTGAATTTATCTTGTTTTCAGAAACACCGGGAACATTTTTGTTAGAGGTAAAAGATGAAAAAGCGACAAAAAGTTTGTTTTCCAAAATTCCACACAAAATAATTGGAAAGACTCAAAAAGAAAAAACTATCAAGATTAAATCCGGTAAGAAACAAATTGTAAGCATATCAGTTGATAAGCTAAAGCAGGTATGGCAAAAACCCATGAAGGAGATATTCCATTCATGAAGCCTAAAGTTTGCATATTAAGAAGCGATGGAACCAATTGTGACCAAGAGCTTTATTACGCTTTTGAAAAATTTGGAGGTAATCCCAAGTTTGTTCAAGTAAATGAATTAAGGGATAAATCAAAGAAATTAAAGGACTTCCAAATACTTGCTCTGCCGGGAGGATTCTCATACGGAGACGATTTAGCTAGTGGCAAAATTCTTGCTATCGAATTAATTTCTTTTTTAAAAAATCAGCTAGAAGAGTTTATTAACCAAAGAGGCTTAATTCTCGGCATATGTAACGGTTTCCAAACATTAGTCCGGACGGGTTTATTACCATACAACAAAATAGGCAAAATGAATGTTACGCTCGCCCAAAACGAAAGTGGACATTTTGAATGCAGGTGGGTCAAAATTAAGCTGGAAGAGAGTAAGTGCATTTTTCTCAACAAGGTTAGCCTACCCAAAGATGGACTGGACATAGCAGTTAATCATGGCGAAGGCAAATTACTGGCACCAAATAAAATTATTAACAAAATAGAAAAAGATAATTTGGTAGTAGCCCGATATATTGACCGAAACGGTAACCAGACTCAAAATTATCCATACAACCCAAGTGGTTCCATCAAAGCAATAGCAGGACTTTGTGACCCAACCGGGAGAATTTTTGGTATGATGCCTCATCCGGAGAAACTTGTGGATGTTACGCAACATCCAAATTGGCGAAGATTTCAAAAATCAGAAATAAATTTAACCGGAAAGTATATTTTCGACAATTTGGTAAAATTTGCAAGTCACTCATGAATAAAAAAATAACTTACTCCAAGGTGGGAGACAACTACGATACAAAAGATCCCATTAAAAAACTGGCGCAAGTTGCAGCCCGAGAAACAAAAATCGAAAATGCCAATTTTAGTGAAATTACTAAATCCCGTGGGGAATCCGCTTTTGTATGGCAAGTTGGAAAACAACTGCTGGCATCGGTGGTTGAAGGCTTAGGAACAAAAAATTTGGTTGCAGACGAAACAAGAAAAATTACTGGAAAAACTTATTACGATATCATTGGCCACGATACGGTTGCATCAATTATTAACGATTTAATTTCTGTTGGTGCAAAGCCTCTTGTCCTGCATGCGTACTGGGCAATAGAAGACAACGCCTGGTTGTTAGACGAAAAAAGGATGTCAGATTTAATTTTAGGGTGGGCGAGTGCGTGTCGAATTTCCGGTGCAACATGGGGTGGCGGAGAAACACCAACTCTTAAAGGTATAGTGGAAAAGAATACGATAGATCTTGGTGGTAGCGCAATCGGGCTTATAAAGAATAAGAAATATTTAATCACGGACGATAAATTAAAAGCTGGCGATAGAATAATTTTTATAAAATCCAATGGAATCAACGCAAACGGACTGTCTCTGGCACGGGCAGTTTCCAAAAAATTAAAAAAAGGTTACGGGACAAAACTACCCAGCGGGAAAATTTACGGAGAAGAGATTTTAACAAAGACTAATATATACGCGCACCTAATTCAAGAACTTCTTGATTCGAATATAAACATTCACTATATTTCTAACATCACAGGCCATGGACTTAGAAAAGTTATGAGAGCAAGAGGAAACTTTACATATGTTATCGAAAAAATATTTACACCACAGGAAATCTTCGTTTTTATTCAAGAGCAGGCGAGTTTAACAGATCCGGAAATTTACGATACATATAACATGGGCCAGGACTACGCACTGTTCGTTGGTAAAAATGACGTAGAAAAAACAATGAATATCATTTCAAAAAATAAATTTTTACCACTTGATGCCGGCTTTATCGAAAAAGGCGAAAGACAAGTTATTATTAAACCCAAAAACATTACTTTTTCTGCGCAAACTCTGGATTTGAGATAAGGAGCTAACAGTTACTGCTTTGGTGACGGTGAAGCTTGTGTCACTGGAGAAGCCTTCTCTAGTACACACTCTGCAAGTTTTTTCTTTTCATCGTCAGATAAACTCTTATCACTTTTTTCCTGAACCATTTTTACAATCGATTCCTCGCTTAAGTTTTTTTGCACACACGCTACATTTACTTTACCAATACCCGGTACTGCAGTTTCTGCTGGAGTTTGAGATTGATCTGGTGTTTGACTAACGGGCTGCGGTCTTGATATCAATTGATCAAATGCACCCACTCTGAAATTTGCAACTATAAACCAAAGAAAAAATATTCCAACCAAAATCCATATAATATAAAATACTGTTGATAATAATTGGGATACCATCTGAAAAGATGCGATCTTTGCGATCGTCATTCTTATAGACGAAACCGCCAGGAGTATTGGCTTGCTTGTTTGGGCAGTTGCTTTTACGCTTTTATCCTCGATTTTTGTTAGTTTTCTTTTAACTGCCATTGCAACTTTGTGCATTAGACTACATTATAGCCACCTTAAAATCAAGGACCAAGTTCGCCTTTTTGCATTTTAGCCACAATTCCTATATAATTCACGGATGGCGGCACTAAAAAAGTATAAGATCGCTACTCTTTGCTCGCACTCTGCTCTTCAAATTTTAAAAGGCGCTCGCGACGAAGGCTTCGAAGCAATCCTTATTTGCACTCCAGATAAAATAGCGCTTTATAGGCGTTTTAAATTCATAGACAAAATCATAGAAATAAAAAATCACGCACAGTTTCCAAATATAGAAAAAGACTTAATCAATCAAAACGCAATTATCATTCCTCACGGTTCTTTTGTTGCTTATTTAGGGCTCGAAGAAAATAAGAAAATGAAAGTCCCTTATTTTGGCAACAAGGCTGTTTTAGATTGGGAATCGGACAGAAAACTTCAGAGGGAATGGATGCTGGATGCCGCTATTCCAATTCCGAAAAGATTCAAAAAAGGCGATAAAATTGATAGGCCGGTTATTGTAAAATCTTTTGGAGCATCAGGCGGGCATGGCTACTTCTTTGCTAAAACCCAAAGCGACTTTGATAGAAGAATAAAAAAATATAAACCAAAAAATTTTATTGTCCAAGAATATGTTATCGGGGTCCCAGTATACATTCACTACTTTTATTCACCAATAAATCAAGAACTGCAGATACTTTCTATCGATAAACGTTACGAAACAAATGTTGATTCGTTAGGAAGAATCCCGGTCCAAAACCAAACGGGTCTGGGAATCGAACCAAGCTTTGTAGTTGTTGGTAATTCACCTTTGGCGCTTCGTGAATCTCTGCTCGCCCAAGCTTACGAAATGGGCGAAAGGGTAATTGAGTCGTCCAAAAAGATAATTAATAACAGGGGAATTTGGGGACCATTTTGTTTAGAAACAATTATTACTCCCGAACAAAAATTCTCTATTATAGAAATTTCCTGTCGGATAGTTGCGGGTACAAATTTATTTATCAATGGTTCGCCGTATGCTTCGCTTTATTATGATAATGATGTTTCAACCGGCAGACGGATTGCTATGGAAATTAAAGAAGCAATTAAGAAAAATCAACTAAAAAAAATATTAGACTGATGAAAAACAATTTAAAAACTTGGCAAGGAACAACAGTTGTAATGGGTATCGATTGGGGTGACTCCGGCAAAGGTCGGTTAATTGATGACCTGTCCAACCGTGCCGACATTGTTGCCCGCTATAATGGCGGATCAAACACGGGCCACACCGTAAATAATCAGTATGGAAATTTTGCGCTCCATATAATCCCGTCCGGAATTTTTAACAAAAGTGTAATCTGTATTGTTGGTCGAAATGTTGCAGTTGATGTTGAATCTTTAATCTGGGAATTAGATCAATTAGATAAAGCAAAAGTATCTTACAAAAATTTATTAATCGACGAGCAAGCGTCACTAACAATGCCCTGGCATAAAATGCGTGATGGAATAAGGGAAAAATTTCGCACGAACAAAGTAGGTACAACCGGCAGAGGCGTAGGGCCAACATATGCTGACAGAACAGAGAGGGTAGGTTTATTGGCAGAAGATCTAAGTTCAAAAGATTTAAAGCAAAAAATTACAGATGAGGTAAAAATCCAAAATGCTTTTTTTAATCTAAAAATAAATGCCGACAAAGTATATCAAGATTACAAAAAATACTCCGCAAGAATTTCAAAATTTATTCACCCTACATCTGCGATTGTCCAGAAAGCAGTAAACTCCGGCAAAAATGTTTTATTCGAAGGTGCTCAGGGTTATTTTTTAGATATAGATGCCGGTACATACCCATTCGTTACATCGTCAAATCCCGGAGTAGTTGGCGTTTGGAGGAGTTTTGATATTCACCCCACCCAAATCAAAGAGGTAATAGGGATAACCAAAGCTTACACGACCAGGGTAGGAGGGGGACCAATGCCTACAAAAATGGAAGGGGAAATTGCCCAAAAAATAATAGAAATTGGTAGGGAAGTAGGTACGACAACAGGGCGTGTGCGCTCCCCCGGTTGGCTTGATTTGGTTCTGGTTAAAGTCGCTGCAAAGTCAAATAAATTAACAGGACTAGCGATCACTAAACTTGATGTTTTATCCGGTCTTAAATCTTTAAAACTTTGCATAAAATATAAGCAAGGGTCAAAAGAAGTGCAATACTCGCCGCATGATTCCCAAAGTCTGGCAAAAATTAAGCCGGTTTACCTGGAATTTAAAGGTTGGAAAGAAGATATAACGGCGGTTAGATTTTTTGATAAATTACCTAAAAACGCACAAATTTATCTCAAAGCAATAGAGAAATACACAGGAGTACCTGTTAAATTTATTTCGGTAGGACCAAAAAGAGGTCAGGTAATATACAAATGAAAGCAAAAAGCATAAAAGATTACACAATAGCAGTCCTGGGGTCCCACAGTGCCCTTGACGTTTGCCGCGGTGCCAAGGATGAAGGCCTTAAGACTCTTGTAGTAGTTGAACCAGGTCGCGACAAAACTTACTCGCACTATTACAAATCACAAGGCGATATCGGATGTGTAGATGAGGTACTGGAAGTATCCAAGTTTAAAGAGTTGCTCAACGCCGATAACCAAAAGATCCTTCTCAACAAAAATTCCATCTTTATCCCCCATCGATCTTTCGAAGTTTACATAAACGATTACGATGCCATAGAAAATGATTTTAAAGTTCCAATGTTTGGAAACAAAAAATTACTGCGCTCAGAAGAGCGGACCGTAAAACCAAACCAGTACGATATATTGAATGAAGCGGGAATAAAATATCCAAAGGCTTTTAAAAATCCAAAAGACATTGATAAGCTGGTTATAGTTAAGGTACCGGAAAAAGAAAGAGGGTTCGAAAGAGCTTTTTTCCTAGTAAACAGTCCTGTAGGATATTTACATGAATCCCAAAGACTACTCAATTTAGGTCTAATTACTAATGAATCGCTTCAGAGCGCGGTAATAGAAGAGTTTGTTTTAGGAGTTCAAATAAATTTTAACTTTTTTTACTCAACCATAAAAAATCGCTTGGAATTAATCGGAACCGATACAAGAAGACAAACAAATCTGGACGGGCTTCTAAGACTATCTTCCAATTTGCAGCAAAAGGTTCTCAAGGACAATTTAGTCAATATTAAATATGAAGAAGCAGGTCATATAGCAGTCACCTCGCTGGAATCTTTACTGGAGCCGGCGCATGCTGCGGGTGAAAATTTTGTAAAGGCTTGTAAAAAACTTTTTGCACCGGGAGTAATAGGTCCGTTTTCCCTACAATCTGTAATAACACCTGGCCCGCCAAAAAAAGAGATAGTTGTTTTTGACGTTTCACCCAGAATGCCCGGAAGCCCGGGAATTGCAGCAACACCATACAGCAAATACTTATTTGGAGAGTCTTTAAGTATGGGCAGGAGAGTCGCGATGGAAATCAAAGAAGCAGTAAAATCAAATAGGTTAAAAGATATACTAACATGAGTAATTTTTACGACAGTTATCAATCCCCCTTTTCCTGGCGCTATGGATCTGTAAAAATGCGCCAAATATTTTCCGAAGTTAATAAAAGAAAAACGTGGAGAAAAGTCTGGGCTGCCTTGGCTCGTGCTCAGAACCAAATGGGGCTGGTTTCCAAAGCCGAATTAGAAGACATCGTAAAAAATCAAAATAATATTGACATAGATTCAGCCCACAAATTTGAGCATGACCTAAAACACGACCTTATGGCAGAAGTTATGACATACGCTGCCCAGGCAAAAATAGGAGGAGGAAAAATCCACTTGGGGGCTACATCTCAAGACATTGAAGATAATGCAGACGCAATCAACTTTAAAGCAGCGCTTGAAATCATAGAAAAACAATTAAAAAATTTATTGTCGAACTGGGCCAAAAAAATAGATGCCAACAAAAACTTAGTTTGCATGGCCTACACACATCTTCAACCCGCAGAACCCACTACCTTGGGTTATCGGTTTAGTTATTACGCGCAGGATCTATTGATGGACTTAGAACTTCTAAATTATGTAAAAAAACAAATAAAGGGCAAAGGTATGAAAGGAGCAGTTGGAAATAGCGCAAGTTATGTCTCCCTTCTTGGTAAAAAAGCACAAAAACTAGAAGAGTATGTGCTGACAGACTTAGGAATTGAAGCGTTTGATATCACTGGCCAGGTTTACCCAAGAAAGCTGGATTTTTTAGTCCTGACGCTTCTTTCCTCCATTGCCCAAAGCTTAAATAAATTTGCGTTTGACATGCGGATATTACAATCTTCACCCTTTGGGGAGCTCGCCGAACCTTTTGGGGAAAAACAAGTTGGGTCGTCTGCAATGCCTTTCAAAAGAAACCCGCAAAATTCCGAACGTATTTGCTCCCTTGCCCGCTATATAGCAACACTTTCACGAGTCGCTTGGGACAATGCAGCAAACTCTCTTTTAGAAAGAACGCTTGACGATTCCGCATCCCGCCGTCTTGTGATACCGGACAGCTTCTTAGCACTCGACGAAATCCTTACAATCACCAGTTCCATAGTCAAAGACTTAGTCATAAACAATAAAAATATAGAAAAAAACCTGGCTCAATTTGGACCATTTTCTGCCCTGGAAGCAATTCTATTAAAAAGCACGAAAAACGGGGCAAGTAGGCAGGAGATGCACGAAATATTAAGACTTCATTCTATGAAAGTTTATGACGAAATGCTAAAAACAGGTGAAAATAATCTTTTTAAAAATTTAAAACAGGATAAAAAAATCTTAAAATATCTAAAAGCTACCGAAATAGAAAATTTATCAAACTACAAAACACATATAGGCTATGCACCTAAAAAAGCCGCAGAAACTGTCCAGAAAATAAGACAAAACTTATGAAATGTAATACAACTTACCTCTTGGTACTTTTACTAAAAAAAGATAGAATATCGATCAATATTTTAAAATGAAAAAAGCCGAAGTAGCCATAATAATGGGATCTGATTCCGATTTGGAAGTTATGGCCGATGCTGCCGAATTTCTGGAGAAGTTGCAAATTCCATATGAACTAGACATTCTCTCAACCCACAGGTCACCAAAAGAAACTGCAGACTTTGCCCAAAAAGCCAAGAGCATTGGTGTAAAAGTTATAATCGCAGCTGCTGGCGGGGCTGCAGCTCTCCCGGGGTCCATTGCTTCTCTTACAACCTTGCCCGTAATCGGTGTACCCATAAAATCAAAATCCTTAGAAGGATTGGACTCTTTGCTTTCCATGGTTCAAATGCCTCCAGGTGTTCCTGTTGCAACAGTTGGTATAAATGGAGCCCAAAATGCTGCCATCTTAGCCGCGCAAATTTTAGCGCTTTCCAACCCCGGTATCTCGCAAAAACTTGAAGAATACAAAAAAAATATGGTAAAAAGTGTGTGGGAAAAATCCCAAAAGCTGAAAACAGAAGGTTATAAAAAATATCAAAACCAAAAGAAGTGATTCCTACTAAAACAATCGAAAAATGGATACCGCTTGCCCTCAAAAACACAGAAGTCAAAGGCCTCGGTAAAAGACAAAGCGGTAAAGTCCGGGACTGGTACTCTCTAAATAGCATCAGAGTTTTGGTTGCAACTGACCGAATTTCGGCTTTTGATAGGGTCCTTGGTCTTATTCCTTTTCGTGGCGCTGTTTTAAATAAAATTTCCGAATTTTGGTTTCAAAATACTAGGGATATTATCCAAAACCACATGATTGGCGTCATCGACCCCAATATTATGCTGGTTTCCGAAGTACAAGCCCTGCCGGTTGAAGTAGTTGTCCGTGCGTATATTACCGGCGTTACCGACACTTCGCTTTGGAAAAATTACCAGGCAGGCAGTAGAGTGATCTACGGCATCAGATTTCCGGATGGCCTTTCCAAAAATCAAAAACTGGTAAAACCCGTAATCACACCAACTACCAGGGCGACCGGAAAGGGTGGCCACGATGAACCGATTACTGCAAAAGAAATTGTCCAAAAAGGATTGGTCAGCCAAAAAGTTTGGAAACAAGTGGAAGATGCGGCGCTCAAGATTTTTAACAGAGGCACAGCTCTTTATGCCAAAGCAGGCCTTATTCTTGCCGATACTAAATATGAATTTGGTCTTGATAAAAAAGGAAAGCTTATTTTGATAGATGAAGTCCATACTCCGGATTCAAGCCGACTTTGGGTTGCAAAAACATACAAACAGAAAGTTAAAGCCGGAGAAGAACCGGAAAACTACGACAAGGAATTCATGCGGCTTTGGTTTGCCAAAGAGGGTTATTCCGGTCGCGGTAAACCACCCCTAATGCCCAATGATTTAATAGTAAAAATTGCCACCCGCTACATGGAAGTTTTTGAAAAATTAACTAAAACTAGCTTCGACATAGATCTCGCCAAAACTCCCACAGAAAGAATCAAAGAAAGTCTAGAAAAACTTCTCTGATCCGGGGTGGAAATTTTGATATAATCATCTATGGTTGCGGTAATTAACTTTGGTGGACAATACGCACATCTTATTGCAAGACGCGTAAGGGAACTCGGGGTAAAAAGCGAACTGGTAAACCCTGAAATTAAGATAGAAGATCTCAAAAAGCTCTCTCCCACAGCTATAATTTTTTCCGGAAGCCCATTTTCCGTCTATGAAAAAAATGCCCCGCATCCAGATACAAAAATCTACGGTCTTAACATCCCGATTTTAGGCATTTGCTATGGCCACCAGCTAATTGCCCATCAACTAAACGGGAAAGTATCTCCCGGAAAAACAAAACAATTTGGAAAAGAAAGTCTGGAAATAGGCAAGTCACCGCTTTTTAAAGGATTATCGAAAAAAGAAATAGTTTGGTTTTCCCATGGAGACCAGGTCAACACACTTCCTGCAGGTTTTGAGTGTATTGCCTCCACAAAGTCAGCTAAACTCGCAGGCCAGCAAAACCTGTCAAGAAAAATCTTTGGAATTCAATTTCATCCGGAGGTTACCCATACCCAAAAAGGCACAACAGTTTTAAAGAACTTCCTCTTTGATATCTCAAAAGTAAAAAAGGATTGGGATCTTGGACAAGTTAAAGACTCGATAATTAAAGAAATTCGACAAAAAGTCGGCCGCCAAAATTCAATTATGGCCGTTTCCGGTGGAGTTGACTCGCTTGTTGCAGCAACTTTAATCAAAATTGCCGCACCCAACAATCTCCATCTGATTTTTATCGACACTGGCTTGATGCGCAAAAATGAAGTTGAAGAAGTTAAAAAAATAATTAATTGCGGTGGCTTTAAAAACTTCACCACGATAAACGCCTCAAAAATATTTCTAAAAGCATTAAGCGACATCGTAGACCCGGAAGAAAAGAGAAAAGTAATTGCTCGGGAATATTTTAAAGTTTTTGAAAATGAGGCCGAAAAAATCAAGGACGCCTCGCCTGCCGGCAGGCAGGTCAAGTTTTTAGGACAAGGAACAATTTATCCAGACCGCATCGAATCTGCTCAGCCTAATAAGCACGCGGATAAAATAAAAAGTCACCACAACGTAACCTTACCAGATTCTCTAAAATTAAAACTTATCGAACCGCTCGCAGACCTTTATAAAGATGAAGTCAGGAAAATCGGTTTACTTTTGAAAATCCCTCAGAAGTTTATCCAAAGACACCCTTTCCCCGGGCCGGCACTTGCCATAAGAATACTTGGAGAGGTGACGGAAGAACGCTTGGCAATTCTTCGCGAAGTTGACGATATCTTTATTTCCGAACTGAAATCAAGCGGTTTATATAATAAAGTCGGCCAAGCCTTTGCTGCACTTCTTCCCATAAAGTCTGTCGGCGTCATGGGCGACGCGCGTACTTATTCGTACATTGTCAGTCTCAGGTCGGTCGACACTACCGACTTTATGACAGCAGATTGGACCAAATTCCCACCCGCTTTTTTGGAAAAAGTATCAAGTCGGATTGTCAACGAAGTACGTGGCGTCAATCGCGTCCTTTACGACATCACCCAAAAACCTCCGGCAACTATTGAGTATGAGTAAAAAGCGCATTTCATGCTTGACAAAAGACCTATAGCACTGTATAATTCGCTCTTATCATGTCAGCAGACATAGAAAAATTAGCCGGAGAATTCAAAGGAGATCAATTTAAGCACCTCCGTGCCTTCCTTAATGCAAACGCGCAGCTTGCAAGACAACTTGGCGCACCTGAACATTTTGACAATGGCCAAAGAACTTCTGTACCCAAAGCGGAAGGGGTCACGGAATTTAAACTAGATACTCCAGATGCAGTTACCAACACATTTGGTCGAATTTGGGAAGCTCGAGGCAAACTTATTGGTGTAACTTTCGATATTGCTCAGTGTCCTCTCAGTGAAAAAGAATTGAAAGAACGTGAGAAGAGAAATATCAGAGTTGGTGTTCTTCCACAAGCAGTAGCAACTCAAGAAACTCGTCATCTTTTGGGCGAAATGTTTCCAAAAATGCAAAGTCACAGTGTCCAAGAAGGCAATTCTGTAACTAATGACGAAAACCCATCGGGCTATTTTGATTACGAAGCTGCAATTGACGCACCTTACCTTGACACTAAAGAAAAGGAGCTCATGGAAAGAATAAAAAAGGACGGCAGAACAATACTTAATCTTAACCAATACATTGTTGCTGGCCAGGACAGTAAGCTATTTACAGGAAAATATTTAGATGAAGTAAGCACATGGGTTCGACTTGCTTCCCGTGGCGGCGGTCGCATGGTCGTTGCGGGCTTCGGCGGTGACGGCAGCTTGCGCGTCGCTTCGGGTCTGCGCGCTGACAATCACCATTCGCTTCTTGGTGGGCGTTCCTCGGGAGTAAAGAAAGCTTAAGCCTTTGACCCTTTATACTTTTTTATTCTTTAAACTTTGTTCTTTTCGAATTTTTTTTAATTTTCGAGCTTGTGAGAAAATAAGTTCTCTTTTATACTAACTCCGAGATTAGGTTAATGCATCTGAAACTACGGTTTTAGGTCACCAAAATCCTTGATTTTCAAAATAGTTGCCAGAATCTAAGCATTCACGGATGCTTAGAGCGTTGCAATAGAGAAGCAAGAAACTCCTTGTTTTGTGCTTGTGAAGATGTTCTTCGTTCACTCAAAGGGCTGCTTCCAAATAAAATACAGCGGTAACACTTGGCTAATCTAAGTGAAGGCGCAGTGACTACTGATGGCACAAAGCAAATTTAGTGGTCGGTTCCCGTAACGACGGTCGCATGATCAATGCGAACTTCAACAGTGACGGCAACTTGAACGTCAATTCGAATCTGAACGCTGACAATCACAATTCGAATCTTGGTGGACGTTCCTCGGGAGTATTTTGCAATTGTATTTTAAGGGAGGTATTGCGATCTGTTTGTAGTATCTCCCTTAACTTTACTTTGTTATTGAGCGTTTCCAGCCGCCAATCATGCGGCCGATTTCCTGAAGATTACTTTCTAGCTGTAAGTATTTTTTATTGTCAATCGCTTTGGTATCTTTAGCAAGTCTTAATAGTATCTTAAGAATATCGGCAGATATAACAGATTTTTCCAGAACAGGCAATTTCTGCTCGCGCTGCAAGTAGCTTGCCCGCACGATAAGCTCAATTAGCTCAAGCGCGATCTGATCAAGCTTTGCTCCCAGACCATAACGTTTAGTCTTGGGGAATTTTTCAATTTCCCCACTTAGATTTTTGTAAAAGTCGTAAAGTTTGGAAAATATGGGGATATCAGGCGCAAAGTCCGTGGGGGGGGGGCATGTTTAGTAGTTCAAATGTCAAAACGCAAAATTCAAAAGTTATGACTTACTCCAGTTTAATATCAATTGAAAACCTTTTTCAAGCATGGGAAGAATTTAAAAAGGGAAAACATGGCAAGCATGATATACAAATTCTCGAACTTCATCTTGAAGATAATATTTTTGACCTGCACCATAGGTTAAAAAATAAAACTTACAGACACGGCACGTACAAAGATTTTTATGTAAATGACCCTAAAAGAAGGCATATCCATAAATCGAATGCGACAGATAGGGTTCTTCACCATTTATTGTATAAACATCTTTACCAGATATATGATAAAACGTTCATCTGCGATTCTTACTCTTGCAGAACTGGAAAAGGGACGCATAAAGCAGTCAGGCGCCTGGAGACGTTTGCAAGAATTGTTAGCCATAATTACACAAGAGAATGTTGGGCTTTGAAGCTAGACATTAAAAAGTTTTTCGATTCCATCGACCATAACATTTTAAAAAACCTGCTGTACAAAAAAGTAAAAGACCAGAATATTAGTAACCTTATTGATGAAGTTATAGATAGTTTTCATTCAGAAGCAGGCTCTGGAAAAGGTATTCCTCTTGGCAATTTAACAAGCCAAATTTTTGCCAATATCTATTTGAACGAACTTGATCAGTTTATCAAACGCGATCTGAAAATCAAATATTACCTGCGCTACGCTGATGACTTTACTATTATTAATACGGATGTTGGAAAACTAAATAGTTATTTGGTTTCAATTGTCGATTTTTTAAAGGATCAGTTAAAACTGGAGCTTCATCCGAACAAAATCTCTTTGAGAAAGTTAAAATGGGGAATCGACTTTTGCGGCTATATTGTCCTGCCTCATCATACTTTGCCAAGGACAAAAACTAAAAGAAGAATTCTTAAGAAAGTTGCAGAAAGGTATATTGAGAATCAGTCGCTACAGTCATATCTTGGTTATTTTTCTCATGCAAAAAGTTTTAAATTGCAACAAAGCTTGAAAAACAGTTATTATTTAAAATCATGAATCTTAAATACTTTACTTTCATCACCTCCAATAAAAATAAAGCTTTGGAAATTAGACAAATCTTAGGTCCTGACATCAAAATTAAAGAACTAGATCTTGACGAAATCCAATCACTAGATATAGACAAAGTAATTAAGGCAAAAGCAAAAGCAGCCTACGAAATTGTCAAAAAACCCGTGGTTGTTGAGGATATCAGCTTTGAAATAAAAGCACTCAATGGCTTGCCGGGAACTTTCATAAAATTTTTTCTGATGAAAATCGGCACCGAAGGCACAGTAAAACTAATCGGCAAAAACTCATCAGACACAACGGTAACTGCAGCCATTGGCGCTTACGACGGGCAAAAATTAAAAATCTTTAAAGGCGTAGTAAAAGGTACTCTATCCAAAACCAACAAGGGAGAAAGCGGTTTTGGTTTTGACAGAATTTTTATTCCAACAGGATACAACAAAACTTATGCCCAACTAGATCCAATACTTAAAAACAAAATTTCCCACCGCGCAAAAGCATTAAAGAAACTTTCACTGTATCTATCAAAATGAAAAAAATACCTAGATCCTGAATCAAGTTCAGGATGACATCAGAACTTATTTCTTAAACACAACAAGCCTGTAACCCAAAAAGTTCCAAACAAGCGATAAAAATGTGGCTCCGATGTTAGCAATATTCAACCAAAGCTTAGCAGACACACCAGCCGGCGCGGGAATAAGAGTTGTTAAAATATAAACAGTACCAACGTTCACCGAAATCCCAATAGTAGAGACTACCACGAACGTTAATGGGTTAGCCTTTTTCTTTCCCTCAAACACCCAATTTTTATTCCACCAATAACTATTGGCAAGAGCAACCGAAAACGACACGGCTTTAATCGGAATAAGCTGCAAACCTCCGGTTACCCCTGTATAAGTTGATAAATAATTTAAAATTCCGAAGTCAATAGCCGTATTTAAAACTCCCACCAAGCCGAATTTAGAAAGCTGCCACAAAATAGCCAACTTCTTGCCGATATAGTACATAACAACCATCCCAACCACCGCAAGGGCTGTATAACCAACATATATATAATAAGTAGGGTATTTAGAAAGAATGTCAACGCCTTTAGCCTGCAAAGTAGGAGGCAAAAAAAATGCTGTTAATATTGCCGCAACAACGGACAGTAAGAAATTGCGTGAATTCACTTTACAGTTTAATTAAATATCATAAAATTAAACTTTACAAGAGATAGAGCTAAAATTATTTAAACCCTTTATGAAAAAACTGTTAATAATTACGACAATCACCCTCGGTACATTTATAATCTTTTTCAGTTTTAACAAAATTTTAATTAATACCCGTATTTTAGAAAAAAAGGAAAACAGGATATATGGCATTAAGAATTCCAATTCCGCCCCTGAAGCTTCTTCATCCTCAACAATATCTCAAGCTGGTATCAAAGTTATCCGAGTTGTTGACGGTGACACAATAGAGATTGAAGGAGGGCAAAGAGTTAGGTATATCGGTATCGACACGCCGGAAACAGTCCATCCGCAAAAAGTAGTGCAGTGCTTTGGTAAAGAGGCCTCAGAGAAAAATAAAGAATTGGTAGAAGGGAAAAGCGTCACACTTACAAAAGATGTATCCGAAACAGACAAGTATGGAAGATTGCTTCGATATGTATATATTGGCGACATCATGGTTAACGATTTTCTAGTTCGCCAAGGGTATGCTTATTCTTCGTCTTATCCACCGGATGTTGCTCATCAGGAAGAATTTAAAGAAGCGGAACTTGAAGCTCGTCAGGGCGATAGAGGCCTGTGGTCCGCATGCCAGCCGGGAAGCAAAATCTTAACGAGTCTACTAATACCATCGAGACAGGGCCAAATGACTGCAGCATAAAGGGCAATGTGTCATCCTCCGGTGAAAAAATTTATCACATGATCGGTCAAAAATATTATCAAAAAACCGCAGTAGACCAGTCAAAAGGCGAAAAATGGTTTTGCACAGAAGATGAAGCCAAAAGAGATGGATTTAGAAAATCTAAAACCTAATTCGATTTCCATTGCGACCGCAAAGCGTCAATCCAGCCACTAAACGCTTCAAAGACACTTATCTCTCTGCATACGCTATCAAGCGATTCCACATCTGCTGCAGACAGTAAAACAGTTTTTGTAGTGTAAGGATACATTATAGATTTAGGGTTATTATTATGATTCACTCCTAGTGAGTGTCCAAGTTCATGTGCCAAAGTATGAACAAGTTCCTGCTTATTATTGTTGAAATAAATTTCAATCCTCATTTTATCCCCCATAAAAATTCCTTCTTCCGGCTTTTTAGAAAGATCTGTATTAAAATCTTCAATGGCACTATTAAGCTTTCCAACTTGCAAATTGTAGTTTTCCGACGACAAATTCAGGCTTCCTGCCTTTTCATTCAACTTATTCGCTTCCGATTGTAAATCTTGTTGCTCGCGCGCAAGCTTCTCAAACTCGTCCGGTGGAGCGCCACCTTGATTATTCCAACTTTGCACCAACTCATTATGTACTTCCAGCCTCTTTTTAAAATCCTCAACCTGGTTTTTGTAGGCGCGGGTTTCCGCATCTAATTGCCCTTTTTGTTTATCTAACTGATTATCCAAACTATTTATTTGATTACTCTCTTGTTGTCTGGAATCAAAAATTAAATTTACAGAAACTTTACCCTGTTCGTCATAAACAAACACGTCTTTGCCTCGTTTTGAGTTCCAAATACTCGCAGCCTCTTTCACATCGGCCAGAAATTGCGCTTGAGTTAAATTAAACCTCTTGTCGACAAAATCAACCCTGTAAGTAATAGGCCTGTCGCAAGGATTTAAGGATTGGAAAAACTCCGAGTACTTGTCCCGGTTTACAAAGAGAACACCAATAGTCAAAAAAACTACAAACAAATATGTAAACTTCTTCATATTAAAGATTTTAACAAAATAGCCCACGTTATATAATCCAATTAGTGCTAGCCAAAGTTATATCTGCTGCAGTCGTGGGTTTGGATGCCGTACCAATAACGGTGGAAGTAGACATAGCGGCCCAAGGACTTCCGTCTTTTACAATTGTGGGCTTGCCGGACAAAGCGGTCGAAGAAAGTAAAGAACGGGTCCGCGCAGCAATAAAAAACAGTGGGGCCGATTTTCCGGCCAAAAAAATTACTGTAAACCTGGCGCCAGCCGATTTACCAAAAGAAGGCCCCGCATACGATTTACCAATCGCACTCGGAATTTTAATTGCCTCAGAACAACTAAGAGCTGACACAACGGGCAGTATTTTCGTTGGTGAGCTTTCCTTGGATGGGTCATTAAGAAGAATATGGGGAGTCTTACCCTGTGCGATTATGGCCAGGGATAAAAGTTATAAAAACATTTTCATTCCTGAAGATAACTTAGACGAAGCAGCCATAATAGATAAAATTTCAGTTTACAACTTAACAAATCTTCGCCAGCTTTTTGACCACTTTGCCCAAAATAAATTGATGGTACCGGCAAAAACAAAAAAACAATTTTTTAAATCACAAGTAAGTGACGAATACGATTTTGAAAATATTAGAGGTCAGGAAAGCGCCAAAAGAGCACTGGAAATAGCTTCTGCGGGTAGCCACAATATTCTTATGAAAGGACCACCGGGCGCCGGCAAAACCTTAATGGCCCGTTCTTATGCAACTATTCTACCCAAGCTTACTTTTGAAGAAAGCCTTGAGGTGACTAAAATTTATTCTGTTGCAAATTTGCTAAACCGCGAGAACCCAATAATTACTTCCCGGCCGTTCAGAAGCCCTCATCATACAACTAGCCATATTGGCTTGATTGGCGGTAGCACCATACCTCGGCCGGGAGAAATTTCTTTGGCACACAGGGGAGTACTATTTTTGGATGAGTTTCCGGAATTTTCAAGACAAGTTTTAGAAGCGTTGCGCCAGCCTATGGAAGATGGATTTGTGACTATTTCCCGTGCATCCGGGTCAGTAAAATTTCCCTGCCGGTTTAGTTTGGTGGCAGCCGCAAACCCCTGCCCTTGCGGATTTTTAGGAGACCAAAACAGAAACTGTGTTTGTACACCTTCAGCAATTACCCGCTACCAAAAAAGGATTTCCGGTCCAATTTTGGACAGAATTGATATTCATGTAACAGTACCAGCGGTAAAAGTAGAAAAATTAACAACAGCAGCAAATTCTGAAGGATCAAAAATTATCAAAGCCCGTGTCCAAAAAGCCCGCGATATCCAGGAAAAACGATTTTCTAAATTATCGATCACCTCAAATGCCGAAATGTCCAGTAAAACCATGAAACAATTCTGCAATCTCGATCAACCATCGATTACTCTATTAAAACAAGCGATTTCAAAACTTAACCTTTCCGCCCGATCTTTCCACCGTGTTGTTAAAATCGCACGTACAATCGCTGATCTCGAAAACTCACTCAAAATAAAAACAAATCATGTTGCAGAAGCACTGCAATATCGACCAACAACAGACGCCTGACAATTATAAAAAGTAATTAATTTTCTGTTAATATTAAAGTGTGAAGAAAGTCTTAATGGTTACGGCAACAGTGCTTTTGGCTCTTGGAATAATAACTTTTATAGTGACTGTCGTTATCAGCTTTAAAGTTGTTAAGCAAACAACCGATAAAATTAATTTCGCCGTAAAAGACCAAATTCAACCACTTGTAAGAATACCAAGCGTAATCCCTCCTGAAACAAAAAGCTTCGATAAGACAATTTACATATGGGAAATGGAAACAAAAGAAGGGGAGATAATAAAGGTAAAGCTAACCCATGATACAGCCTTCTCCCAAAAAGTGGACAAAGTAAATATGGTTCTGGAGATGGATGGGGGAGATCCCAGCGTGTTCAACAAAGTCCTTCCGGCAGTTATTGCTGACAAGCAAACAATTATTTCAATTGTTGACCCCAAAAGGATGAATACAGAGTCAAACACCGAAGCACATTACAATAAAATAGACTTTACGACTAAACCAGAAACAGGGCAAGTAACAAAAGTAATTTGGGAATTTAATAAGGAGTTTTTGACAGGCAGGAACGAGGATCTTTATAACAAAATCTACAGCTATCCAGAGCCAATTCTTAAAGGTTTGTACAAAGTGCAGCGGATTATTTTAGAAGCATTTTCAACCTAAACTTCAAGCGGAGAAAAAACCCCATATGACAGAAAACATTTGTCCTGTGGGGTTTTTCTTTTTTGAAAAAAAGCAATCGAGCCAAGCTCGGCTTGCCCTCTTGAACTAACCGCCGATTTTAAACATTGATGTACCACAAACTGGGCACTTACCCTTAAGAGCTGGTTTACCGTTTTTCATGGTTACCTTTTGTGCGTTAGGGTCATCTCTCTTTTCTCGGCATTTAACACAATACATTGTTGCCATTTATAAATCACCTCCTTTAGACAGTAATTTTCTTTAGCCTTAGTCCAATATTTAATTGAGGCTAGTTAGCTTCAGATAGACTCAACCATAGCATAGCCTCAGCAGCCTAGTCAAGAAAATCAATTTGAAGCTAAATTTACTAGAATTATATGGGCTATTTAAATAAAGGGATATTAGAAAATTTTAAGGCTAGCTGTAGCCCTATAATGAACAACGCAAGCAAAATTATTCGGGTAAGTTCGCTTTGAAGTTTTTTATAGTCAATCTCACTTGTCAATCTATTTGCAACGTTCTTGTGCGCATCAGAATGCCCCAAGACGGTAACTTGCTCATCGTGGTCAGCCACTTTGTAAGAAATAACTCCAGACTCTGTAAAGACAATTCTATTTTTAGCTGCAATTTTCCTGCGCTTTGTTTTAAAAGGCATAACAATTTTTCATATAATATCACAAAGGCAGTCAAAAATCGTTGACAACCAAAGAAGCGACATGGTAAAAGGTTGGAGTAATTAATTTATCCAAAAATGTGGTGGGAGCAACTAAATTTTATATATCTAATCTTGCTCCTTTTAACAATAGCGGTAATTTTATTGGGATTATACTTAATAAGGGTAGTCAATCACTATAAAAAGCTGACGCGGGGAGTAAATAACCAAAGTTTGGATAAAATTCTAGAAACGATCATTAACAAGCAAAACTCGCATGCTGCCCACCTATCAGATTTAAGTGCGCACCAGGTTACTCAGGAAGAAAAGTCGAGGGAATATTTTCAAAAATATGCGCTTGTCCGTTTTAACCCATTTGAAGATGCAGGGGGCGACCAAAGTTTTGTTGTTGCGCTGCTTGACGGGCGTGGAAATGGGATCGTAATCTCATCACTGCACTCAAGGAGCGGCACAAGAGTTTACACAAAAGGAGTAATGGCTGGTAAACCTCAAGTTCACGCATTTACAAAAGAAGAAAAAGAAGCGGTTGAAAAAGCCCTAAAGAAGAAAAATATTTGAAATTAGGTTAAAATAAAATCTAATGAACTTTCTGCCTAATAAAAAATTACAAATTGTCATGGCCGGCATTTTACTGTATGCAGTTTCAACCGGCGTGTCATATGTTGCATTTAGCCTTTTTCTAAAGACGCCTATTAATATAGTTACACCTTTTGGAAATCTTTCAGATCCCACCTCTGGCAACGAAGAAGGTACCAAAGACCAGCCTTGCCCACTTAATGGAGTTATGTATACCAAAAATAGAAAAGACGCATGGGACAATAGAAGGCCACTAGGGGTAATGGTAGAAAACCATGTAGACGCACGGCCAGTACTGGGCCTTTCAAGAAGCGACGTGGTCTACGAAGCCATCGCCGAAAGTGGAATAACAAGATATTTAGCGATGTATTTGTGTCAAGATGCCGGAGATATAGCTCCAATTAGAAGTGCACGTACATATTTTATCGACTGGCTTAGCGAATATGATGCCGCTTACTCCCACGTAGGTGGTGCCAACAGGGCTGGCCCCGCAAACGCTCTAGGGCAGATTAGAGATTATGGCATTAAAGATATGGATCAATTTGGAATAGGCTTTCCCACATATTGGAGAGGTACAGACAAACTGGCACCGCACAATGTCCACTCCACCACAAAAAAACTTTGGGAAGAAGCTCAAGAAAGGGGATTTGGAGTAAAAGACGATAAAGGCGTACGCTGGGATGCAAACTTTACTCAGTGGAAATTTAAAGTCGAAGCACCTTTAGACCAAAGGAGTGATCAAACCCCGATAACGGTTCCTTTTAGGCCAAACGCACCAGACTACGCTGTAATATGGAAGTACGACAAGGAGTCAAATACCTATAAAAGATTTCATGGTGAAACAGCTCAAATTGATAAAATATCAAATGAGCAATTAAGTGCAAAAAATATAATTATTCAACTCGCCTCGGAAAGATTCCTGAATGACGAAGAAGGCCATCTTTTGTACACCACCACCGGTTCGGGTAAAGCAATTGTCTTCATGGATGGAAAAGTCACAGAAGGTAAATGGAATAAAGCAAACCGCACAGCGAGAACAAAATGGACCGATGCCAAGGGAAAAGAAATAGAATTAAATAGAGGTCAAATTTGGGTACAAACAATTCCTATAGGGAATGTTGTAGAATACTAACGTCCTTTTGGGGCATTAGCAAAAAGGGCCCGCCTGCTAAAGATTATCTGCCAAATAAAAATTTAAAAAAAGGAATGCCTAAGTTTTAGTGCCCTAAAAATTAGGTGGAAGCATGATTGTAGATATTTTAATTTCAAAAGTAAGAGTAAAAATATTTGAGCTCTTTTTGGGAAACCCCGGACAGATGTATCACGTTCGGGAAATAGTCAGACGTGTAGAAGAGGAAATAAACGCAGTAAGAAGAGAGCTGGCCAGACTTGAAAAAACCGGCTTTTTAGCCAGCGAATGGAGGGCAAATAGAAGATATTACGGTGTTAAAAAAGACTACATGTTTTTTTCGGAATTTTTATCCATGGTTAATAAAAGTGTTGGCTTAGGAGGAGCAATCATCAAAAACAAAGCAAAACTTGGCAAAATTAATTACGCGATGCTTTCTGGCTCGTTTGTGCGGGGAAAGCCATATACGCAAAACGAAGTTGACCTTTTTGTTGTCGGCACAATTGTTCTCCCGGAGCTGTCTGCAATTATTAAAGACGAAGAGGCAAGAAGAAACAGGGAAATAAACTTTACTCCTATGACTGAAGAGGAATTTAATTTCAGGAAGAGTAGACGAGACCCGTTTGTTCTTGGAATTCTGGCACGACCGCGTGTTATGCTAATTGGCGACGAAGAAGAAATGGTTAAACTCTAAAATGCCCTCATGTACAAAAAACCCCGTTTAAGCATCCTATTTATATTAATTCTGACAATTGTGGCCGTATATATCAACTTGCCAAAGGTTACCGTCTTAGGGCACGTTATATCTCACCCAAAAATTGCCACGAGTTTTTTCACAAGAGATTTGGAACCCAAACTTGGCCTAGATCTGGCGGGAGGGGTTCAGCTTACAATGAGTGCAGACATGCAAAATGTTTCAGAAGAAGATAGGGATAGCGCGCTGGAATCTGCAAAAAATGTTATAGAAAACAGAATTAACTCATTAGGAGTTTCTGAACCAATAATACAAACAGCCAAAACTCAAGGTCAGTACAGGTTAATCATAGAAATACCGGGAATTACAGATGTCGAGCAGGCTCTTGCGACTGTAAGAACTACAGCACATTTAGAATTTAAAACTTTAACACCTGCAGCCAGGGGGAATGCTACCGAATCTGCAAAGCTAGAAAACTACGAAAGCACCGGCCTTACCGGCAAAGACTTAAAACGGGCAGTTGCTGCTCCCAGTCGTGATCCTAATACCCCCGGTTATGTCGTAAATTTGGAGTTCAATGGGGATGGAGCCAAAAAACTGGAAGAGATAACAAAAAACAACCTAAACGAACCCATGGGAATGTTTTTGGATGAACAACCAATATCATGGCCTCCACCAACCATAAGGGCAGTAATTTCTGATGGTAGTGCACAAATTAGTGGGAATTTCAACTCCAATAGTGCAAAAGAACTTACAATTCAGCTTAACGCGGGTGCGCTTCCTGTTCCACTTAAGATAGAAAGCCAAAACAGGGTGGGGCCAACAATTGGCGCAGTTGCCATAGAAAAAAGCATCATAGCAACCGCAATCGGGCTTCTTTCGGTTGCAGTGTTTATGATTGTTTACTACCGCCTATTGGGTGTTTTCGCGGTAGTTGCTCTCTCCGTCTACACCGTTCTGGTATTTTCTGTTTTCAAGCTTGTTCCAGTCACCTTAACGCTTGCCGGTATAGCCGGGTTTGTTTTATCTATCGGCATGGCAGTGGATGCCAATATTTTGATTTTTGAGCGGATGAAAGAAGAACTTGCTTGGGGCAAGCCAAAACACGAGGCACTTTTTGCAGGCTTTGACAGGGCATGGTCTTCTATTCGTGACTCTAACGTCTCATCACTGATTACAACATTTATTCTTTTTAACTTTGGCACCGGGTCAATCCGTGGTTTTGCCCTGACACTTGCTGTTGGTATTTTAATTTCTATGTTTAGTGCCATAACCGTAACACGTAACTTATTAAAATTCTTCTGGGTAGGTAAAGTATGAATTTAATAGCAAAGCGTAATCTTTTCTTTGCTCTCTCTCTTATAATTCTTGTCCCTGGAGTAATAGCGCTTTTTACATGGGGTCTTAAGCTAGGAATAGATTTTACAGGAGGGACTCTTTGGGAGGTAAAATTTGTTGAAAAAAAAGAAAACGTAACCACCCAAAGCTTTCAGGCATTTTTAAATGATATTGGTGCAGAGGCTTCAACCGTATCTACGACTTCGGATGACTCAATTTTGGCGAGACTAAAAATAAATGAGGAAGCAAAATTGAACGATGTTAAAAGTAAGGTAAAAGATAAATATGGACAAGTGGAAGATGTACGTCTGGAAACTGTAGGCCCGACAATTTCAAAGGAGCTAACTCAAAAAGCACTACTCGCGGTAGCAATATCAATTCTTGCAATCGTTTCCTATATTACTTATTCGTTTAGAAAAGTTCCTAAGCCGGCGTCCTCAATAGCTTTTGGCGTTTGCACAGTTGTTGCGCTTGTGCACGACGTTATTGTTGTTGTCGGGATCTTTGCAATTATTGGTCATTTTACCAACATCGAAATAGATTCACTCTTTATAACCGCTCTGCTTACTGTAATCGGGTTTTCTGTTCACGACACAATCGTGGTTTTCGATAGAATCAGGGAAAACTTACTTAAACATAGTGGTTACGATTTCCCGGAAATTGTTAATCACTCTCTGCTGCAAACCTTAGGGCGGTCCTTAAATACATCTCTTACTGCAATCTTTGTTCTTATAGCACTCTTCCTGTTTGGCGGAGAAAGTATTAAAACATTTGTTCTGGCGTTACTTATTGGCATGATCTCCGGAACCTACTCATCCATCTTCAACGCCGCACCACTTCTTGTTGTCTGGCATAATTTAAGTACTAAAAGAAAAAAAAGTTAGAATATTCTTTCCACTCTTTAACTCTCTAGCCCTATAGCTCTTTAGATTATTTGTAATTTTCCCAAAATAACTGAGGTTTGTGCAAAATCCAATCGTGGTCCATTCCAGCTAAAACAATTAGCTTAGAATTTCTAAGAAACTTGTTCATTATCTCTCCCTGCCAAACCGGTGTAAGTCTATCTTCCCGACCCCAAATAATTGTCGTCTTTGCGCTTATTTTAAATAGATCGCCAGTCAAATCACCAAGGTGAGCTAGTCTCACTAGTCTTATCATAAAAAGGGGATTTTTTAACAAATTGTAAACCGACTTAATATTATTAAGTGCCTTTGCTTTGCCATGTTTAAGGTGAGTTCGTGCAAAGTTAATAAACAAACTCTCGATCTTTTCCTTCTCGTATACACCCTCCGAGTCTATAAGAAATAATCTATCAACCGACTCAGGAAAACTTGCCGCAAACTTAATAGCAAAAAAGCCCCCTATCGAATGACCAACAACAGACACCTTTTTAAAATCACTATCATTACAGATTTTCTTGATACTCTCAGCTGGATTATTAATATTAATCAACCTGTGGTCAACAAAAAATATATCAACACCTGTTTGTTTTGTTTTAATGAGTTTTCTATAAGCAGACTTATCGCGTGTCCATCAACCCAAAAGCAAAAAAATTTCTCTCACTCTTTTTCTCTATTACTCTCCAGCTCTCTAACTCTCTTAGTCAAATATTCCCGATCATTCTTATTCTCATCATCCACAACCTCTTCAAAAAGTATATTTAAAATCTCTCCAACTTTTGGTCCAGGTTTTATCCCAAGAACTTCCATCACATCCCGTCCGTTAATCTTAAGATCAGCAACCATAAAAGGCTTCGTCAGCACCTCTTTAATCCTTTTTCGAAAGAGTTTAAGTCGCCAGCTTTCCGGCTCCTCAAGGCCGCCACCCAGCCTATCTCCAATTCTAAGATCCATCATGTCCTCAACGTTGTCTTGGCCAACATTATTAATAAAGCGTCTTATTGCGCGGTCAGTCTGGTCCTCGCTAACAGAAAATTGATGCCACCTTACCAATTTAAAAACTTTAGTTTTGGCATCTTTTGAAAGATGAAGCCTGTCGGAAATTTTATTTGCGCTGTGTGCGCCTTTTACTTCATGATTATAAAAAGTTCTTATCCCTTCTTGGGTAATGTTTGCAACATCAGCTTTACCAATGTCATGAAGAAGCGTTGCAAAACGCACAATTTTTTTTGTGCTCGGGCAATTCTTCATGCTCATAACGCAGTGTGTTCCAACGTCGTAAATGTGATGCCTTTTTGGACTTTTTTGCTCAACGCTAAAGCATCTGTCCAGTTCAGGCAAAATAATTTTTAATACGCCGGTATCCCTTGCCAGGAATAATCCACGGTCACCATTATCGCTTGCAACGATTTTAAACAACTCCTCCCGGATTCTTTCACCAGATATTTTTTCTAGAAGTTGGACATTTTTTTTAATTGCCTGACCGGTCGCCTCTTCTATGCCAAAACCCAATGTTGTTGAAAATCTTACTGCCCGTAGTATTCTTAAAGCGTCTTCCCTAAACCTTTCGTCTGCATCGCCAACAGCCCGAATAATCTTATTTTTTAAATCCTCCTGCCCACCAAACAAATCTACAACTTCCCAATCAGCACTTCCAACCTTTATGTACCTCGTCCCTTTGCTTGCCCGGAGCTTCTTCGAGGGGTCCCTTTGCCCCTTTGTCTCTCTCCTAAGTCCCATGGCGTTGACCGTGAAATCGCGTCTTTTTAGATCATCCTCTAAAGTTTTTCCCCACACAACAGCATCAGGATGGCGGCTGTCGGAGTAACCCTTTTCGGACCTATACGTAGTAATTTCCAGCACTTTTTTGCCAATAGGAACACCAACTGTTCCAAAGGCATTGTTATAAAAAGCATCACCAAAGAGCTTCAAAATCTCCTCAGGCTTTGCGTTTGTTGTAAAATCCCAATCGTGAGCCTCCTCTCCACTTAAAATATCCCGAACAGCGCCACCCACTAATGCGACCTCAAATCCGGCCCCTTCAATTTTTTCTAATAGTCCTAAAACAGACTTGTCCATATGGAAATGATATAACATTTTTCTATCACGCAGTAGAGCAAGCACCGTAGAGTAAAACTTTCCTGATAGAATAGGGAGAATGTCAAATCAAAACATCTGGAGAATAAAAAATACAAACCCCAATTATCGGGAAAAAGATTGGTTGCTTACTACTCTTACCGCAAATAGAGGCCTGACATCAAAAAAAAGCGTAGAAGATTATTTGAACCCTAGTCTGGATCAAATTATCAACACACAGATTAGTGATCTTGATAAAGGTCTCAAAAGAGTCGTTAAGGCAATCAAAAACAAGGAAAAAACTGTTGTCTATTCTGACTATGATGCAGACGGTATAACCGCAACGGCAATCATGTGGGAAACCCTATACGACTTGGGTGCAGATGTTATGCCTTATGTTCCACACAGAATAAAAGAAGGGTATGGTCTGTCAATAGAGGCAATTGAAGGGCTTGCCAAAAGTGGCGTCAGCCTAATTATTACAGTCGACCACGGGGTGACAGCTGTAAAACAAGTTGAGGCCGCCAATAAATTAGGTGTTGATGTTGTAATTACAGACCATCACGTTCTTCCAAAAGAAACGCCAAAAGCGTGCGCCTTGGTGCACACAACCGATTTATGTGGTGCAGGCGTTGCCTGGAGGTTTTGCTGGGAACTGGTTAAAAAATACAAGCCATCATACGAAAACAATCTTTTAGAAAAACTGGAACTGGCAGCAATCGCTACGATTGCAGATCTTGTACCCCTAAACGGTGCCTGTCGGGCAATTGTAAAGCTGGGGCTTGACCAGCTCTCAAGAACAAAGCGGCCAGGTATCAAAAGTCTTATTAAAAACTCGGGAATTACCGGCCCGGTTGGAACTTACGAAATTGGCCACATCCTAGCCCCTCGCATCAATGCCATGGGCAGAATAGAGCACGGCCTGGAATCTCTTCGCTTAATATGTGCCAAAAACCAGGAGCAGGCCGATAAACTGGCAACACTTCTTGCAAAGACAAATACTAGAAGACAGGGTTTAACTACAGGTGCAATAGAAGGAGCTTTATCCCTAGTGAAAGGGGAACATTTAATCGGAGTAGTCGCGCATTCACAGTGGCACGAAGGTGTAATAGGGCTAGTCGCGTCCCGACTTGTAGAAAAGCACCACAGGCCAATGATTGTCATATCCATTGGGGATACTTTTTCAAAAGGCTCGGCGCGGTCAATTCCTGGTTTCAATATAGTTGAGGCAATCCGTGCATCAAGCAAATTTTTGATAGACGCGGGGGGCCATCCGATGGCCGCTGGTTTTACAATAGAAACAAAACATATCGAAGCATTTACAAGCAAAATCAATGTTTATGCCCAAACCATAATAACAGACGAAATTCTTACCCCAGTCATTAACATTGAATGTGTTCTAAAAACAGATGATATAAATGCCCATAATTTTAAAATAATAAAAATGTTCGAGCCATATGGAATGGGTAACCCCCAACCCGTATTTTTAACAAGAAATATGGTCATAGAAGATATCCGTACAGTAGGCCCTGCTAATCAGCATCTAAAACTGCAATTAGATGGGTTTTCTGCAATAGGGTTTAACAAGGGTGAATTTGGCCACTCACTAAGACCTGGCGATAGTATAGACGTTGTTTATACAATAAGTGAAGACACTTACGCCGGCGATGGCAGCTTGCAACTTAAGATACAAGACATTCAAGCAAGTGGCTAAAAAACTCCCTTCATACGACATCAGTCAATTTTCTTTCACGCTTTCTCCACTCAAACTCTACAATTTCTCCCACTCTTTTTAATAATTGACCCTGACCCCTTACCAACAACTTTGCATCCCGTTCTAGCTCCAGCTTCTTATCTATTTCTTGTCTAAAATACTCAAAACCTTCCTTCATTTAATACTCCTTTTTCCTTTAGCCTGAGACTCCATGTCGAAAGCATAAAAAAACCTCCCGCTTGGGAGGCTCCTTTTTTGATTTGGCCCTATTTTAAGCCATAACCTCCCCCAACCTCTTGCCAAGCAAGAGACATACTAGTAGGAGATCAATACAAATTGACACGAGAACCATACCGGAAATTCTACTCCTCGTAAAAATAAATTGTCAAGCAAAGTGTTTTTAAGTTAGAATTCATTTGATGAAACGAACATTAATAAAAGAAACGGCGCAGTTATCCGGCAAAGAAGTGCAAATAGAAGGATGGGTCCACACTGTCCGTGATCATGGAAAAATCACTTTTGTTGATATTTACGATATGACAGACCTGATCCAGGTTGTTGGTAAAAGCGAGGACCTGTCCCAGCTAAGACCGCAATTTGTAGTAAAAGTTGAAGGCAATGTCCAAAACAGGCCAACGCCGACTGTAAACGAAAAATTACCAACAGGCAAAGTTGAAATAAAGGCTCGTCTTGTAGAAATATTGTCAAGGGCGCAGGAGTTACCTTTCGATATGGGTGCGCTCGATTTGGACCTGCAGCTGCCAACGCTTTTGGACTTTCGCGCCCTAACCCTTCGCCACCCACAGGTTAAATCTATCTTTAAAGTGCAAGCAGCAATAGTCGATGGTTTCAGAAAAGCAGCCAAAAACTTAGATTGTACAGAAATTTTTGTGCCAACTATTGCGGCCTCCGCAACAGAAGGCGGGGCAGAGGTTTTTAAAGTCGACTATTATGGCCACAAAGCCTACATGACTCAAAGTCCACAACTTTATAAACAAATGCTTGTACCAGTTTTTGAAAGAGTATTTACAATTGCTCACGCTTACCGTGCCGAACCCTCCGTAACAACTCGTCATTTGTCAGAGGCAACTCAACTTGACTGCGAAATAGGGTTTGCAACATTTGAAGACTTACTCGATATGCTCGAAGAAGTTGCAATTACAATGCTTAAGTATGTCCAAGAGAGCTGTGTGGACGTATTTAAAGATTACAAATTAAAACCGATTGCTTTTGGAAAAATACCAAGATTGACACTTCGCGAAGCCCAGGAAGTTATTTTTAAAGAATTTAAAAGGGACAGTAGAAAAGAAAAAGATTTGGCACCTCAAGATGAGGTTGATATCTGCAAATGGGCACTTACCAAGTATAAAAGTGATTTTGTAACTATCACAAAGTTTCCAATGGCCGCAAAACCTTTTTACACAATGCCGGATCCCGATAACCCCCAGTACAGCTTAAGCTACGACTTGCTTTTTCGTGGCGTGGAGGTATTAAGTGGAAGCCAGAGAATTAACGATTATAAAAAGCTGGTGGATGCCATAAAAGCAAAAGGCATGGACACTAAAAGCTTTGAAATGTACCTTCAAGCGTTTAAATATGGGATGCCTCCGGAGGGTGGTTTCTCGTTCGGTCTGGAACGATTAACTATGCATATTTTGGAACTTGGGAACGTCAGGGAAGCGTCTCTTTTTCCAAGGGACATGGAACGCGTTGACGTTAGATTATCTACACTTATTAAATAGTGATAGCCAGAATTACCATTGCAATAATTATTGTCGCTGCGAGTGCTCTTGCTGTTATCTTGCCGCGGGTCAACCTAAGCGACTATTTACCTATTGCTAAAGCAAATCAACTGGAAACAACTATTTCAAAAGAACAGGCGTCCCCGCAGCGCAGCACAGCCTTTACGGAAGCACCGGTAATAAGCGCACGATCAGCTGTGATCCTGGATTTTAAAACGGGGTCAATGCTCTACGGAAAAAATCCTCATCTTAGACATCTGCCGGCGTCAACCACAAAACTGATGACAGCAATAGCCGCGCTTGAAAAATGCGCTCCTCATGATAAATTAACTGTAAAACGGGTGGAAACGATAGGAAGCCAAATGGGACTTAGTCAGGGAGATGAAATTACGGCAGAGAATCTATTATATGGTCTTCTAATTAATTCTGGAAACGATTCCGCATTTGCCTTGGCAGAAAACTGCGGTGATAGTTACGAAAATTTTATTGCGGAAATGAACAATAAAGCACAAGAACTGGATATGAACGAAACCCATTTTGTTAACCCAGCCGGTTTTGATAACGAACTTCAATACTCAACTTCCATGGATTTGGCAAAACTAGCGCGCGTTGCAACAGCTAACCCCCTAATTGCCAAAATCGTTAAAACAAAAAGTACTGTGGTCACCGATACAACTGGACTAAAAACCTACTATCTGGAAAACGTAAATAAATTACTTGGAGTTGTAGATGGCTTAGAAGGAGTTAAAACCGGCGAAACGGACGGATCCCTTGAAATACTTATTACAAAAACCGTAAGAGGTGAAAACGGAATAATAGTTTCCGTTTTAGGTTCAAAAGACAGATTTGGTGAGTCCAAAAGCCTGATAGAATGGGCGTTTGCAAATTACGTTTGGCCAAAGTAATTAAGAGTTACTTTAACCAGGTACCATCGACTGCCACAACATAAGCTGCCAGTCCTTCATCGCTTTCAAACACATAAACAGGTTGCAGGTATTGCTGAGTGCTATCGGTGTCCAAATATGCAAGCTTAACATCCCGAATAGCGAATTCTTTGCCGTCAAATTTTTTATTAAACATTGCCCCGCCATTTTTTAAATCGGAAAAAGCACTTTGTACGCCCCGTAGTGGATAGGTGGAAAATTTAAACTCCTGTATTTTTGTAATATTAGCCTTTGCTGCAACAACCGAATCCTTAGAAACTAAAATTCTAATTTTAGGTTTTCTGTAATTTGAATATACAACCCCAACCCCGTCAATATCAGCCCTGTTAAAATTAACCTGAACAAGATTTGCGCCCGATAAAGAAAAAGACTCCGTTAATTTTCCATCATCTATTTTGTATTTTATATGTTCAACTTTGCTACTCGGGTACTCAATATTTTTAATTCCCACTGTATCTAGAAACTTTTTTGTAAGAAGCAAAGAGCTGGCATCATCCTTGGGCTGTGAGGTTATAAGCTGCTGATTGTTAAGGTAGTCACTATTGATAATAGTATTCCCACTTGTTAGTTCAATCTCCAAAGTTTTACTGCGATCTCTTTTATTGCCATATGTTGCAACACCACCGATTACCCCAATGGGTGGAATATCGAATTGTAGGCCTTCTGCGCGAAAGTTGGCACCTTCCAGATCCCCAAACTTTGCGTTAGGCGAACCAATTGCAAAAACCTTAAGTTGAGCACCAAGCTCTTTTAAGCCGCCGCTAACTGTCTCTATTTTATAAGTTATATCGCTGGCGGGCTTTATACCTTCATCTAAATTTATCTTCGGCAATTTCCCAAATGCAACTAGTGCTGGGGCAGGTTTAGGAGGAAAAAACATATTCATTGCACTCTGGCCTAAATTGAAAAATATAAGCAGTACTACAAGCCCGCCCAGAAATAACAAAAAACCAAAGAAGAACTTTTTTGTGTACAAGGCAGTAAGGGTCAGGTTAGCCATTTTTTAAATTGAGTAAAATAATTCCAGCTGATACAATTCTAACCTGAGGCGTTATGCCGGTCAATTAAAAGCATGGATAACATAAAAGTCAGATATGGCCCCTCACCTACGGGCATTCCCCATATAGGTAATATCAGGACGGCCCTTTTTAACTTTCTTTTTGCCAAGAGTAAAAATGGCCAATTTTTTCTGAGGATAGAAGACACTGATCAAGCCCGCATTGTCCCTGGGGCAGTCGAAAAAATCCAACAAAGCTTAAAACTACTAGGCCTTCTTTATGACGGGGAAATTATTTATCAATCTAAGCGTTTGGATATTTACCAAAAACATTTAGAAATTTTAAAAGAAAAAAAATTGGCTTATCTTGATGATGGTGCGTGGCGCTTTAAAATCAACGCATCAGATCCAAAAATTGGCTGGCAAGATCTTGTTCATGGCCAGGTAGAATTTCCAACAAATGTACTGGAAGATTTTATCATCATCAAATCGGACGGATTTCCAACATACCATTTCGCATCGGTTGTTGATGATCATTTAATGGAGATTTCACATGTCCTGCGCGGTGACGAGTGGATTTCTTCAACCCCCAAACACTTGCTTCTTTACGACGCATTCGACTGGAAAGCACCGGAATTTGCTCATCTGCCTCCCATTTTAGGTCCTGACCACAAAAAACTTTCAAAACGCGATGGTGCAAAATCGGTCATGGAATACATAAACGAAGGATATCTACCCGAAGCCCTTATCAATTTCATGGTTCTATTAGGTTGGTCGCCCAAAGGTGACCAGGAAATATTTTCGCTAGACCAGCTTTGCAGCGAATTTTCTCTGGAGCGCATTAATAAAAATAGCCCCGTTTTCAATCTGGAAAAACTCGATTGGTTCAATGGGCAGTGGATAAGAAAAATTTACGAAGAGGATAACCATCATTTAAAAAAACTAGTTCAGGATAAAACTGGATTCTCAGACATTTTGGCTGACAAGATAATAGAATCAACGTACACACGCGTAAAAAAAATAAATGATTTCAGTGACTATCAATATTTAATAAAACAACCAAAAATTGATAGGAACTTGCTTATGTTCCATGATGATGCAATCGATGTTTTAAGATCAGCACTACGTCTGCTATCTAACCTCAAAGTTGTTAAAGACGAAACAATTCGATCCGTTTACAAAAAACTAGACGAAGACTACTCGAACTGGTCCATGACGGAAATTATTCAATTAATCGGCAGGTCAATTTCTGGGCGTAAATATTTTCTTCCTCTACTAGATATGGCAAACATCATTGGTAATAAACTTTCAGATAAGCTAGAAAATGCAATCGAACAGGCAGAAAAACAAAAATAGACCCGTTTTGGTCGCCGTTTTTGCTCATCCGGATGACGAAGCCTTTGGGCCGGCAGGGACAATCGCTTTATATTCTCAAACTCATGATATTTATCTTTTGTGTGCAACAAAAGGTGAAGAAGGCGGAAAAGACAAAAAGATAGCGCAAGTACGTCAAAATGAGCTTTTATCATCTGCAAACGTATTAGGAGTTAAGAAAGTTTTTTTCTTGGGCTTTAAAGATGGTACGCTTTGCAATAATTTGTACCACAAGCTTACCGCAAAAATAGAAGAAAAATTTAAAGAACTAAATCCTGAAGTTATCATGACTGCCGAACCGCTCGGTGTTTCCGGCCACATAGACCATATAATGGTGTCTTTAGCCACAACATTCGTATTTAAAAAACTAAAATTTATAAAAACCTTAATGTATTACTGCATAGACAAAAAAGCTGCAGCCCACATGGAACATTATTTCATCTATTTTCCACCTGGATATTCAAAAAAAGATGTAGACAAAGTCGTTGACATAAGCAACGTTTGGAATCAAAAAATTGGCGCCATCAGCGCACATAAATCTCAAAAAGAAGACGCAAAAACCATTTTAAAAAGAAACGAAGGCCTCTCCAAGGAGGAGTACTTTCTTATCCTAAATAAATGAAACTGTACAATACTTACTCTGAAAAACTGGAGACGTTAAATTTAAGAGAAAAGATAAGTATTTACGTATGCGGTATTACGCCCTACGATACTACTCACCTAGGCCATGCTTTTACATTTATCACTTACGACGCGTTAATTCGTTACCTGCGTTTTTTGGGGGCACATGTAACTTATGTACAAAATGTAACAGATATTGACGATGATATTTTAATAAGAGCCAAGGCAGTTGGTACAACCTGGAAAAAACTTGGAGAAAGTGAAACAGAAAAGCACTTAAAAAACATGGATGCACTGGGCACACTTCGTCCGGATTATTACCCCAAAGCAACAGACAACATAGAAAAAATGATCGCCATTATAAAAAAACTCTTAATTAAAAAACTGGCGTACGAGTCCCATGGCAATGTCTACTTCGAGGTTAAAAAAGATAAAAATTTTGGCAAGCTATCCAAATTTGGGTACAGGGCAATGCTGGAAATTGCCAACGAAAGGGGTAATTTCCCCCTAGATAGACATAAAAGAGATCCTCTAGATTTAGTATTGTGGCAAAAGCAACACCCAAATGAGCCTTCTTGGAATTCACCATGGGGAAAAGGCAGACCGGGTTGGCACATTGAATGCTCTGCCATGTCCATGCGGTACCTTGGGCCAACAATCACCATCCACGGTGGAGGATCCGATTTAATTTTTCCTCATCACGAAGCAGAAATTGCCCAATCACAAAACACCACTGGAAAAAAGTTTGTAAAAATTTGGATGCATGCCGGTATGGTCTTTTATGAAGGTAAAAAAATGAGTAAAAGTTTGGGAAATATGATATTTGTTTCTGATTTGATAAAAAAATTTGACGCCACAACTATTCGAATACTCCTTCTGTCTCACAATTACCGCTTGCCTTGGAACTTTGAAGACGATGAACTAACTGCGGCGCAAAAAGTATCAAAACTTTTTGAAAAGTACGTTTCTAAAACTCCTTTGAGTTACCAAGAAGTATCTAAATCTGCCCCTATTTTTTTTAAAAATCTAGATAACGATTTTTGTACCCGCCAAGCAATAAATACTCTAATAAAACTGGTAAAATCTAAAAAAATTACAGGTGATGTTTTAAATACTTGTCTGCAATCTATTGGAATAATCTATTGATGCTAAACAAAATAATAAGTCATCCCCTGCCTTTTCTAGTCCTGACATTACTAATCGTCGTTCCTTTTTTAACATTAAACATAGTGGATACTAAAAAAATCCTTGGTGTAAAAGTACAAGCCAGCCCTGTTGCAACTCCGACTCCAACTGTTGCCGCATTCGTTACTCTCTCCCCAAAACCAACAGCTTCTCCAAGCCCTGCACCAAATTTGTCAAAATCTACCTACAATATCGTGCTCTATGGCGACTCCATGATCGACACTATGGGAGATATGAAGTACATAAGTGATGCGCTAACTAAGAAATACCCAAAAACGAAATTTGACCTCTACAATTATGGCATTGGTGGCCAAAACGTAAAACAAGGTTTTGAGAGATTAAATCTGAACTTCTCAAATCAAGGTCGGGTCTATGAAGCAATCGGCAATATTAAACCGGACGTAATAATCTTAGGAACTTTTGCCTACAATCCTTTTGACCCGCATAGCACCGATAATTACAAGAACTACCTAACACCGCTTATAACGCAAATAAAGACAAAAGGCGGTCAACTTTACCTGCTCCTGGAAGTTGCACCACTTAAAGAAAACTTTGGCGTTGGCCCCCACGGAATAAACTGGCCGGCAGATTTAGCGCAGAAACAGTCGCAGCACATAGAAGAGCAGTTGCTCGCTGCCAAAAGCGTGGCTCAAAACATGGGGATACCGATAATAGATGTTTACACAAAGACCAAGGGCATACCAAGTTATACAAATACAGACGACGGGATACATCCGTCATACGATGGGCAGGTTTTCACTGCCAATTTAATCATCCAAACCGTTCAATTTAAGTAGGGAATTCAATTGTTGCCGAAATTGGTAAATGGTCAGAACCCCGACTCTGGCCAATTTTAAAATTACTTGCTGTCAAATCCGCGCTTGCAAAAATATAGTCCAGCCGAAACTCCAAACCCTTTGGCTTACATACTTCACAACCCCCAGGATAAACACTCCACGTTGGCGAAGTTGTAGCATCAACGTTTATTAAAATTTTTCCAACAGTGTTTACAGGATAACTATGAGGCGTAGCATTAAAATCTCCCGCCAAAACTGTTCTTTCGCGTTTTAATATTTTTACTAAATTGTCAGCCTGCAAGTTTTGAATTTTTGAGTCTCGTTGGTGTGCGTGAACTAAGTGTGTCGTAAAAACATTAAGAATTTCGCCATTAATTTGAATATTCGCCTCAAGCGCTATTCTAGGGTCGCCTTGAGCAAGCACATAAGTTTTACTACTAATAATTTGGTATTTAGAAAGTACCGCGTTGCCCCATTTAACAACTCTGCCGCCCAGTACTTTATCCAGAGCAAAGCCGTATACAAAGTTACATCCCAAAAGCTTCGTAATACTTGCAGCCGTATTATTGGCCCCACTACTATCTGCAATTATTTCCTGCAAGCAAATTACATCCGCGTCTCCTCTCCTTAGAAAATCTACGACCTGCTCAAAGTACTTACCGTACCAAATATTCCAGGAAATAACCTTTAAATTCACAACTTGTAGTATATCAAAGCTCCTTTTACCAAACCAAATTAGATCAAATTTTTTATTTGATCTTAAATCATCTATAATCTATTTTAACAATGACAATAATTATGCTATGTAACCCCACAAATAAACATTTTTCCTAACAAATGGCCGCTGACTTTTTAATTATATTAATCTTATCGATCGCGCTAGGTCTTGGTTTAATATATCTCCCATGGTTAGTATTGATCTTACTGGTTTTTATTTTTCTAATTGTGCTACTGCAAGGTTCAGTAGAACTTATTGCTTCATTCCTTCCTTATCCCACTCTTAAGTTTTCAAATTCTGCTTTTGACAGGTTTGTATCAATCCACGTCCCTTCCTTTAACGAACCAACCGATATTTTAAAAAATACCCTAAAACATTTATCCTTATTAGAATATAAAAACTATGAAGTAATTATTGTCGACAATAACACAGTCGACGAAGCAGTCTGGAAACCGATCGAAAAATATTGCAGAGAACTGGGCAATAATTTTAAATTTTTTCATATAGATAAACTTGAAGGCTTCAAAGCAGGTGCATTGAATTTTGCTCAAGAAAAGACCAATCCAAAGGCAGAATTCATTGTTGTTGTCGACGCTGACTATGAAGTAAAACCGCAGTTTTTGAAAGAGGCACTTAGTTACTTTGTTGACGAGGTCGCCTTTGTTCAGTTCCCACAAGCATACAAAAACATAACAAGCGAGAATAAAGGGATAGCCGTTGAATATGAACATTTTTTCAAGATTTATATGAAAATGGCAAATCATTTTAATTGCGTACCATCAACTGGAACATTGGTGATCTTTCGGAGAAATGTGCTTAATAAGATAGGTTTTTACGACAAAAAGTGTTTGACTGAAGATGCGGAAATAGGAACAAGACTAATTGAAGCCGGCCGTAAAGGGGTTTACGTTGATAAGGTTATGGGACTTGGATTAATGCCTTACGATATTGAAGCTTACAAAAAGCAAAAGTTAAGATGGGCTTTTGGTAATGCCCAAATATTAAAGAAAGATATTTTTAGAATATTGTTTGGTAATAAACTGGGTTATAAACAAAAAATTAGTTTTTTTTCTGAAATGACTGCATGGTTTAACTTTACTCTCATACCGATGCTGGTCATTTTTTTGGGATCAATTATTTATAATATTTCGAAAATTTCGATTTTAATTTCGGTCTTCACGATTTATTTGTTTTTTGCTATTAAACTCGTCTCATTCGGTGTTACTTTCAGAAAAGAATATTCCGCCAAAAACGTCATTAAAGCTCTGTTTGTCCACTTTGGGATGGTGGCAGTGTATTCAATTGCGTTTATTAAATCATTTTTAAATATGAATTTTTCTTTCGAACGAACAAACAAATTTATTCTCCCCCAAAAGCCTAGTATTTTGAAAAATACCAGTACAGAAATTTTTATGACAATTATTGGTTCTTTGGTCAGTCTTAATTATTTTATTAATAGTCACTCTTTCTTGGCCGTTACAACTTTCTTAATAGCGATAAATTATTTACTCATCTTTTACGTTTACTGGGAAATTTCACCAATAAAAAAATATTCTTCTAAATTAATTAACGAAATGGAAAAGTCGATGACAGAAAGCAAAATAGGTTTAAAATGAGAATTGCTCAACTGGCACCCCTTTGGAAAACCATACCCCCACAAAAATATGGAGGCGTTGAGCTTGTTGTGGCGAATTTAACAAAGGGTTTGGTGAACCTTGACCATGACGTGACATTATTTGCATGTGGAGGGTCCAAATCGGAAGGTAAATTAGTTAAAGTTGTTGATAAACCTTTATACGATATTGTCGGTGGGTTTTCATGGAAGAGCATTCAAGCTTATGAATTTTTAATCTTTGATGAACTTTTCAAAAGATTAAACGATTTTGATATTATTCACAATCACTTAGGGTTTCATCCGCTTGTGTTTTCAAAATTAATTAATATCCCCATTGTGACCACTATTCACAGCAGCTTGGCACCGGATTTTCCTTATTTGGCGGAGAGGTTCAAAGATAATTTATTTGTTTCTATTTCCGATGCGCAGCGTAAGTTAGCTCCCTATTTGAACTATGTCAAAACTATTTATTTAGGTGTCGAAACCAAAAAATTTGAACCTAATTTAAAAAACGACAACAAGTATTTATTATTTTTAGGATCACTCACAAAAAATAAAGGCGTCGATTTGGCAGTAAAAGCGACGAGCGAGTTAAAAGAAAAATTAATTATTGCCGGAGAAATTAGAGAAGAAGAAAAAGACTTTTTAGATAAAGAGGTATGGCCATATGTTGATAACCATATGATTAAATTTATAGGAGAAGTGACAATGAGTGAAAAAATTAAACTTTTGGCAAATGCCAAAGCATTACTTTTCCCTATCAGATGGAATGAGGCTTTTGGGCTGGTAATGGTCGAATCTATGGCATGCGGGACGCCTGTTGTTGCTTATAGGAGTGGGTCGGTTCCGGAAATAGTAGCGGACAAAACAACCGGTTTTGTGGTTGATAATTTCGAAGAATTTAAAAAGGGAATCAAGATAGTTGATACAATTTCTCGCGAAAAATGCCGCCAGGAAGCAACTAAAAGATTTGATCTGAGTTTGATGGCACAAAATTATGTAGAATTGTATAAAGACATTCTAAATAAAAGTTAAATGAACAAAAGAATCGCCGAGGTAATTCCTCTGATGAATACAATTCCACCCGAAAAGTATGGTGGAATTGAACTTATAGCTCAGGAGTTATCATTAGGTTTTGCCAAAAAGGGATACAAAATCGGTGTCTTTTGCGCTAAAGGATCAAAATTAAAAGAAGTAAATATTAATCTGATAGAAAGTTCACCATATCCTACTATTCAAGATCTTTCTAAAAACAGAAAATTCGAGATAAACGAATTCTTAAAGGTATTGTCCAATCAATCGGATTTTGATTTTTTTCATTTCCATTTTGAACCTATTGTTTTAAATTGCGAAGTAGATAGCATTGAATTTAATTTTTTGAATTTTATCAACAAGCCAGTTTTAATTACATTTCACAATACTACTCATATTGGCAAGCATATAAATTTTTACAAAAAGCACAAAAATTTATGGCAGTATAATTATGTTTTTATCAGCGAAAATCAAAAAGAACCTTTAAAGTTTTTCCCAAATTCTTCGGTAATTTATAACGGCGTTGACATCAAAAGATTTGTCTTTAAAAACAAGCAAGGTGACTATTTACTTTTTTTGGGCAGGATCACAGATTTTAAAGGAATTTTGGAAGCTATTCAGATTGCAAAGCTTGCTAATAAAAAACTAATAATTGCAGCAAAAGTTGATCCTACAGACGAAGATTTTTATAACCAAAAGGTCAAACCGCTAATAGACGGAGTAAAAATTGTTTATGTAGGGGAAGTTGACTTTAATCAAAAAATAGAATATCTAAAAAATGCCCTCTGTCTTCTTTTCCCAATTAAGTGGGAAGAACCTTTTGGACTGGTCCTAATAGAAGCTATGGCTTGCGGAACACCGGTTGTTGCTTTTGACAGGGGATCGGTGAGCGAAATTGTTGAAGATAGCGTGACGGGTTTTGTGGTAACCAACGTTAATCAAGCGGCAAAGGCAATCAGTAAAATTGGCCAGATAGACAGAGCAAAGTGCCGGGAGAGAGTGGAGAAACATTTTTCGCTAGAAATAATGCTAAATGCCTATGAACAACTTTACAAAAAATTATTAGCTTGATTACTTCACAGGCGAAGCATTCATCCCGGTCATCAACTTTATCATTCCAAAGACGTCGCCATTTTCTATTTTCTTAAATTCAAAGACAGTTTGTGGCACTCCAAGTGCTTCAAACTGACTCTGTATGCTTGAAATGTAAGTTGGTCCCTTTAAGAAAAGACTGCCTTGCACAGTACAAGTTAATCCCAAAGGCCTGCCTTTAAATTCATATATACCTGCCAGTTGAGCAGCAACAAACGAAGCAGATCGAATTAAAAGTTCCCTTGCAACTTGCGATTCGGCTCCCGTAGCTTTTCGTGCCAATTGTGATAGTTCTTCACTTGTTTGCAGCGGTGGTGTTTGTAAATGCATTAACGGAATAAGCACGTTGTAGTGTTTAAACAAATCACCGGCAGCAACCTCCTTGTTAAATAACTGCCTACCAACATTTTTAGATTCCGCATCAACCACTTTTCCTGTTGAAGTTTGCGTAAATCCCCTAAAGTCGGAGGCCTGAAGATTAACGACAGTATTATTATCTAAAAATATCGCAACGTTATATCCCGTTCCGGCAATAACTGCTATAAGATTTTCTCTAGCGGTATCTTTTTCTAGTCCGGAAGCAATAAGACATACTGTGTCATTTGCAACTGAGACTAAAATATTTCGTCCCAGTTTATTTTTTAAGTAATTATTTATTGTCATTCCGACCTGTTTTTGCCTAAGGCCAATAAATGCATGCCCCTTTGAATTCCCTTGATTCATAATCCCGTCAAGTTCTCCCATTTCGCCCACGACGGGAAAAAGACTATATGCAAAGTTGATTCCAATCGCCTTAGCTTGGGAATGCAAGTTTTTTTCAATAAAAGACAGAAAGTCTTCTTTAGTAGTAAATCTGGGAAGAGGAGCAAATTTTTTTTCATCCAAAATGATGAATTTATTATTTGCATTAAACTTGGCGGTTGTAATTGATCCATTGGTTCCTCCTATTACGAATGTTTGAAAAATTTGGCCTTGTTGGATTAGTGAACTTTTGGGAAGCGGATTTTTTATAAATGGCACGCTCGTAGTTTTCCCTTGTAACGCAAGAGACAACTCACGGGCAAAATTCTGACTTATCGATAGATAGTCCGGTACTTCAATTAACGTAGCTTACTCCTTTTTCTTAAACTCTATCACATTCTTCACTAGGCAGACACGGAGCTAAATTTTCTATAATTCACCAATGATCATCCGCAATCTTGGAATTTTCTTAATCAGGTAAACGATCAGGATACTAACTCCCAAAACCAGACTGTAATTGGCGAGGTTATATAAATACACATTCATTGACTGTCTGTTGAAATCAAAGCCAATGTCCGAAAGGACAGTCACAATATATGTATGAATTAAATATATACCAAAGGATAATCCTACCAACGACTGAATTACTGTCAGAGTTTTATGGCCTAAATTCTTGGTCTTCAACCAGTCAAAATTTGATGATACGAGCAAATTAAACATTCCAATTGCCATTAGGAGCAGTTTGTTCAACAGTACTAACCACTGTTTTAACGAGGCTTGGATCAACTTGGGGCGTCGCGGTGTAGAACCTTACGATCATATAGTCCCACTACCGCACTGAGCACATTAATTATGTAACGCATTGTGTTTCAATATGATTGTGATAAAAGTTAAAAACTTATCTGGGACACGTGGAACATAGCCCATATTGCAAGACATAACGTTATTCCGGAGGAAGTTGAACAAGTTTGTCGCAAAGACCCAGTAGTACAAGAAGGTAAAAAGGGAAGATTGCTTGTTTTTGGTCCAACAAATAGAAAGAGAATGCTTATGGTGATTCTTGATAAAGGACTGGAGAAAAACGTTTACTATCCAGTTACCACATATAAAGCAAGCAAGAAACTAATAAAGGTATATTTAGAACAAAAAGGAGGTGAAGAAAAATGACACAAAAGAGAAAGACCATACCTGAATTTAAAAACCGTGAGGAGGAAGCCAAATTCTTTGATACACACGACATGGCTGACTATCAAAACGAATTTAAAACAGTAAAAGCAAAATTTGCAAAGAATCTTTCAGAAGGTATTACTGTCAGGTTCGATAAGACCACCATAGAAAAACTTCGGGAAGTAGCTCATGAAAAAGGAGTGGGTCCAACAACGCTTGCCAGAATGTGGATTATGGAACATTTAAGCCAACAGGCGTAAAAGTGCTGCGTATCGTGGACGACGTTAGAACCATAATTCAGCATCAACAGGATTATATTTATATACCAGATTTGAGACCAGTCGCATAATTTACCCCACCCCCCTCAACTTATTATTGTTTTTAGTGCTGCGGGACACTGAGTGCATTAAAATCCTGATAAAAAACACTCAACCATTTCTTTTGTATAGTATGTTTGCTACAATCTTCCTGAAAGGAGACGTTATGGCAGAATCAAGAGAAGGTGATATGCCCTTGGAAGTTGGACAATGCAAAGCAGTTGAATTTCCAAGGCTAGAGACTTCATATGATCATCCATTTAAAATAGATAGCGTAAATAAATACTTAAAAGATCTTCATACTCAAGGTTTAGAATTAGTATCAGTAGTAGCAATTACTAATCCAAACGCAGGAGATAAAGTTTCAAGTCACGTTGCAATTGTACGTAAGTCTCAATAATATTACTCACAAGTAGTGATAAATATGTAGGTTCAATCCAAAATCCCAGCAATCAATTTAGCCTATTGTGATAGGTAAATCGTTTGCTGCGCATCGTGGACGACGTTAGAACCATTATCCAGCAACAACAAGAGTATGTTTACATACCAGATTTAAGATCATTCGCTTAATTTGCCACCGTGCCACTTTCTATTTCTTAAAAAACCATCCAAAGGTTAATACATTGTTTAGAGAAACATGACTCCAGTATTGGGTATAATGATTCTTAGCGAAACCTGTCAAAAAGTTTAATTCCAAAATCTGTTCCCAAACTTTATTTCCTACAACGGATTAGAACGGTTTGCTTTGGGAAGTACCTCTAGCTGAACACTAGAAAAGAAGTATCAGGATAGTTAATCATATTTTGATTTAAGTTTTTTCTTGATGAATATCCTTGTACAAATAAGTCGTTTTCTGGAAGATCTTTCAATAATTGAACATGTAGGTGTCTTGACCAACCTCCATTTTCTACATTAATATAGTCTCCAAGTTTTGCGATTATTTGTCCTTTACTCACTTTACCTAAATCTGGAAGATCTTTAGATAGATGTCCAAGGAAGAGAAAATTCTTTGAAACTTTAGGATCAAGTTTTAAAATTATATAGTTTCCAAAGCTATGACTACCTTCTTCCCTGCTAGCTACAACTATCTCTCCATCGCACGGGGCATAAACTGTTTCTAAGTCCTTTGAGAAAATATCTATTCCAAGGTGAATTGTTCTTCCTTCTTTAGCAATCTTTGATCCTTTAAGCATTTCTATTCTATCTTCAGCATATCTGCTGATTAAATATCTTTTACCAGTTTTTTGAAGAAATTCATTATTAAACTTTTGTCTGTTCTCAGGTAGTTTTGGATCAATTCCCTCTTCTTGGCTCTTATCAAAGAATTTCTTAATATTTTTGTATTCAGGAAGGTCTGATGGAATTTGATTAAAGTCCAAGATCATTATTTCTGATCTAGTAAAGAGATGGGGCATTAATTCATAAATTTTACTGTTCATATCTCCCACATATTAGCATAAGATCTGACTTATTCTGTCAGGAGCAACGATTATCCTTAAAGCGACTAATCCTATTTACTTGAGTATTGAAGAATAAAAAACGTGCTGCGGAGCAGGGATTCGAACCCCAATAAACGGATCCAGAATCCGTTGTCCTACCGTTAGACGACTCCGCAA